>NZ_CM001857.1:469031-801573 GCF_000400505.1 Musicola paradisiaca NCPPB 2511
GACTGGCTGATAGGCGAGTTGACGGACAGAATATGCCTGGCGGCGATAGCGCGGTGGTCCCACCTGACCCCATGCCGAACTCAGAAGTGAAACGCCGTAGCGCCGATGGTAGTGTGGGGTCTCCCCATGTGAGAGTAGGGAACTGCCAGGCTTTGATTTCTGGTGCGCTGATATGGCTCAGTAGGTAGAGCGCACCCTTGGTAAGGGTGAGGTCCCCAGTTCGACTCTGGGTATCAGCACCATTGATTATGTAGTAAAGATAAGTTCGGCAAATAAAAGAATTTACCTGGCGGCGATAGCGCGGTGGTTCCACCTGACCCCATGCCGAACTCAGAAGTGAAACGCCGTAGCGCCGATGGTAGTGTGGGGTCTCCCCATGTGAGAGTAGGGAACTGCCAGGTTTCAATTAGAGAAAAGCCCTGAACATAGGTTCAGGGCTTTTTTTTGTTTTTGATCCGTCCTGAATAGCGTTGACACGTTCCTGGCTTAAATCCGGAGAGCGTGATGATGACTGAGTTCAAACGTACCCAACGTGATTATCCTCTATCCTTTAAAATAGCCGTCGTTGAGCAGGTCGAAAAAGGCGAGATGACCTACAAACAGGCTCAGCAACGATACGGTATTCAGGGGCGTTCCACTGTCCTTGTCTGGCTGCGTAAATACGGCCGGCTTGACTGGAGCCCCGGACTTCCGAATTTGGTGAAGAGGAAATTGCTTGTGGCTCAGACAAATACACCCCTCACCCCGAGCAAAGAATCAAAGAGCTTGAAGAACAGCTTGAGCTGGCGAACCAGAAGGCTGAGTTTTTTGAGTCGGTTATCAATGTCCTGAAAAATGATTACGGGGTGAGTGTCGTAAAAAGCGGCCCGGCAAGTCCTTGCTCAAGGTCAGACCTCAAAAATAACCGTTACGCGCGCCTGCCAATTTCTGGGTCACAGCAGACAGGCATGGTATCAGTACAATGCCCGCTGCAATCAACGACATGCACACCATAGTAAGGTTCTAGATGTTATTGCCCGGCTCCGGTGCCGCCAGCCGAAGATAGGCACACGTAAACTGCACCATCTATTGAACAGTCACCCAGATAAGACACTGAATATCGGTCGGGATAGCCTGTTCAGCCTGTTGGGTGAGCACCGGTTTCTGGTGCCAGTAAAACGGGAATACCACAAAACCACCAACAGCCATCATCGTTTTTACCGGCCCCCGAACCTGCTGAAACCGGATCCTGGACAGGTTACCGCTCTTGAGCCGGAACAGGTATGGGTGGCAGATATTACTTACCTGCCGATACGCAACGGCACGGTTTATCTGAGTCTGGTCACTGATGCCTGCTCAAGAAAAATCATGGGTTATCATGTAGATGAAAACCTGCACACTGAAAATGTAGTAAAAGCGTTCAAACAGGCAGTGCGGCAAAGGCAAACAGAAGGCCCTCTGATACATCACTCAGACAGGGGGATACAATACTGTTCAGCACTTTATCAGTCAGTGCATAAAGAATACGGAATAACCTGTTCAATGACAGAGGGTTACGACTGCAACCAAACGGGATCCTGAAGAGTGAATTTTTACTCTCACGCCCGGCCGAGCTGGCACAGGCAAGGAAAATGGTGAAAGAGTCTGTAGCAATTTATAATCATGAACGGCCACATCTGGCCCTGAAATACAAAACGCCTGATGAAGTTCATCAGGCGTTTTACGGGCAAACAACTGTCAACCTATATCAGGACTAGCCACCCCTCATTTAACACCTGGAAGTGATGTGAGTCATTGGTGTGGCTTATGCGCTAAATGGAAATACAATGTCTATTTTTTGATGAAACATTTTCAATCAGAACGGTGTCCCCTCGACATCATAGGGGGAAAAGGCTATCTTTGGCTACCTAGAAGTCTAAACGTATAAACGTATAAACGTGTGTGAGGATATAAGGTCATGCCAATTCGGGTTCCTGATGAGTTGCCGGCGGTGAGTTTTCTGCGTAATGAGAACGTCTTTGTCATGACGTCTTCTCGTGCGAGGACTCAGGAAATTCGTCCACTCAAGGTATTGATACTTAACCTGATGCCAAAAAAGATCGAAACGGAGAATCAGTTTCTGCGTCTGCTTTCCAACTCTCCATTGCAGATTGATATCCAACTGTTGCGTATCGATAGCAGAGAATCGAAGAACACGCCGACCGAGCATCTCAATAATTTCTATTGCGACTTTGAAGATATCGAGCAGGAAAATTTCGACGGATTGATCGTTACGGGTGCCCCGTTGGGGCTGGTAGATTTCTGCGATGTGGTTTATTGGCCTCAGATTGAACGTGTCGTGACTTGGGCGAAAGAGCATGTCACCTCCACACTGTTTGTTTGTTGGGCGGTTCAGGCTGCATTAAATGTGCTGTATGGTATCCCGAAATTGACGCGCGAAGTGAAGCTATCGGGGGTGTATTCTCATCAGACGTTGCAACCACATGCTTTGCTGACCCGAGGGTTTGATGAAACGTTTCTGGCGCCGCATTCTCGTTATGCCGACTTTCCTTCCGAAGTCATCCGTGAGCATACCGATTTAGATATCCTGGTGGAGTCTGGAGAGGCCGGTGCCTATCTGCTTGCCAGTAAGGATAAACGCCAGGTCTTTGTGACCGGGCATCCAGAGTATGATGCGCTGACACTGGCCAGTGAATACTTCCGTGATGTCGATGCCAATCTTGACCCGATGATTCCGGTCAATTACTTCCCTAATAACGATCCGCAGAGAACGCCAAAAGCGGCCTGGCGCAGCCACGGGCATCTGCTGTTCTCCAACTGGCTGAACTACTATGTATACCAGATAACGCCATATGATCTGCGTCGTATGAACCCGACGTTGGACTGAGCCCCCAAGCCTATCCCCTTTCCTGTCAAAGGCGCCTTATCGGCGTCTCTTTTTTTGTCTTCCCGATTTTTCCTCCGTGATCCACATGTCTCCACTGTGTGTGAAATTTATTCCTATGTATTTTTATTAAATAAATCCATTAAATTCATGATGATAAATTAAATTAAAATTAAAAATGGAAATTGTTTTTGATTTTTAATTTTATTGGATTAGGCTTAGCTCTGTTGGCTGAAAAATGATCGCATCGGCGAGTTATTGATTCAGCGGGTGAAGTGAAGACTATTTGTACGGGAATAATCACATGACGCAACAGACGATGAACAGGGGGCTGGCGTTTAGTCAGCGTTTTGGCGAGGCTGAGCGACAAATTCTTACGGATGAAGCCATCGATTTCCTCACCGATTTGGTCGAGAGGTTTACGCTTTCGCGCAATCGCCTATTGGCGGAGCGTCGAGAAGTACAACGCCGGATTGATGAAGGTGTACTTCCTGATTTTATTTCGGAAACTATTTCCATAAGAAATTCAGAGTGGAAAATCCGAGGCATTCCAGATGACTTGCTCGACCGACGAGTAGAAATCACGGGCCCAGTCGAGCGCAAAATGGTGATTAATGCATTGAATGCCAATGTAAAGGTCTTCATGGCGGATTTTGAGGATTCGCTGGCGCCGAGTTGGCAGAAGATCATTGAAGGGCACATTAATTTGCGGGATGCGGTTCGTGGCGCCATCACTTACACCAACGAAGACGGTAAAATTTATCAACTCAAACCGCACCCTGCGGTATTGATTTGCCGGGTTCGCGGCTTGCATCTGCCGGAAAAACATGTGGTGTGGCAGCAGGAGCCCATTCCAGGCAGCCTGTTTGATTTTGCGCTCTATTTCTTCCACAACTACCGGCAATTGCTCAGCAAAGGGAGCGGCCCCTATTTTTATCTGCCTAAATTACAGTCTTATCAGGAAGCCGCCTGGTGGGCTGAGGTATTCAGCCATACGGAGGATCGCTTCGGTCTGCCGCGCGGCACGATCAAGGCGACGGTGCTGATTGAAACACTGCCCGCTGTCTTCCAGATGGATGAGATTCTCTATTATCTGAGCGATCACATCGTCGGTCTGAACTGTGGTCGCTGGGATTATATTTTCAGCTATATCAAAACCTTGAAGCATCATTCCGATCGCGTACTGCCGGATCGGCAATCCGTCACGATGGACAAACCGTTCCTCAGTGCCTACTCACGGCTGTTGATTAAAACCTGTCATCGTCGCGGTGCTTTTGCTATGGGCGGCATGTCGGCGTTTATCCCCAGCAAGGATAAGGAACGCAACGACTGGGTACAGGAAAAAGTTCGACAGGACAAAGAGTTGGAAGCTCGCAATGGTCATGACGGCACCTGGGTCGCGCATCCGGGCCTGGCGGACACTGTTATGCCGGTCTTCGATCGTGTACTGGCGGGGCGACAAAACCAGCTGGATGTCCTGCGAGAAGAGGATGCGCCGGTCACTGCCGACGATCTGCTGGCGCCTTGCCCGGGTGAGCGTACTGAAGCCGGTATGCGCGCCAACATCCGCGTCGCGGTGCAGTACATCGAAGCCTGGATTTCCGGCAACGGATGCGTACCGATCTACGGCCTGATGGAAGATGCCGCGACGGCTGAAATCTCACGGACTTCCATCTGGCAATGGATTCACCACGGTAAAGCCCTCAGTGATGGCCGCGTGGTCACTAAAGCACTGTTCCAGCAAATGCTGGAGGAAGAAATGCAGGTCGTCCGGCAGGAGATCGGCGATATACGTTTTCAGGCTGGACGTTTTAGTGAAGCCGCTCGCCTGATGGAGCGCATCACCACGCAGGGCGAGCTGATCGATTTTCTCACCTTACCCGGTTACGACTTACTTGATTAATCCTGTAGAAAAAAGGAATCGCTATGAGCATTACCTCTCGTACCCAACAAATCCGGCAACTCGAACAGGAATGGAAAACCCCGCGCTGGGAAGGCATTGTCCGCCCTTATCGGACAGAGGATGTGATTAACCTGCGCGGCTCGGTGAATCCAGCTTGTACGCTGGCGCAGCGAGGCGCGGAGAAACTGTGGGCCTTGCTGCACGGAGAATCGCGTAAGGGATACATCAATTGTTTGGGCGCGCTGACCGGCGGCCAGGCGTTGCAGCAGGCGAAAGCCGGTCTGGAAGCGGTGTACCTGTCGGGTTGGCAGGTCGCGGCGGACGCTAACCTGGCCGCCAATATGTACCCCGACCAGTCGCTTTATCCGGCGAACTCGGTACCGGCCGTGGTGCAGCGCATCAACGGCACCTTTCGTCGTGCGGATCAGATCCAGTGGGCGAACGGCATTGAACCGGGCGATCCGCGTTTTATCGACTATTTCCTGCCGATCGTGGCGGATGCGGAAGCCGGATTCGGCGGCGTACTGAACGCATTTGAGCTGATGAAA
This sequence comes from Musicola paradisiaca NCPPB 2511, assembly GCF_000400505.1. Lineage (NCBI taxonomy): Bacteria > Pseudomonadati > Pseudomonadota > Gammaproteobacteria > Enterobacterales > Pectobacteriaceae > Musicola > Musicola paradisiaca. The sequence goes on from NZ_CM001857.1 coordinate 474,346, forward strand.
TCGATGATTGAGGCGGGCGCGGCGGCGGTTCATTTCGAAGATCAACTGGCCTCGGTGAAGAAGTGCGGCCACATGGGTGGCAAGGTGCTGGTGCCGACGCAGGAAGCGGTGCAGAAACTGGTCGCTGCACGTCTGGCGGCGGATGTGCTGGGCGTGCCGACGTTGCTGGTCGCCCGTACCGATGCGGATGCGGCAGATCTGCTGACCTCCGACTGCGACAGCTACGATCAGGATTTCGTCACTGGCGAACGGACCGTTGAGGGGTTCTTCCGTACTCGCGCCGGCGTGGAACAGGCTATCAGCCGCGGGTTAGCCTACGCGCCGTATGCCGATCTGGTGTGGTGCGAAACCTCGACACCGGATTTGGCTCTGGCTCGGCGCTTCGCCGAAGCCATTCACGCCCGCTTCCCCGGCAAACTGCTGGCCTACAACTGTTCTCCGTCGTTCAACTGGAAAAAGAACCTGGATGACCGTGCTATCGCCCGTTTTCAGGATGAACTGTCCGAGATGGGCTACAAGTACCAGTTCATCACGCTGGCCGGGATCCACAGCATGTGGTTCAACATGTTTGATCTGGCCCATGCCTATGCACAGGGCGAAGGGATGAAGCATTACGTCGAGAAGGTACAGCAGAGAGAATTCGCTGCAATTTCAGAAGGGTACACTTTCTCCTCCCATCAGCAGGAGGTGGGAACCGGCTACTTCGACAAAGTCACGACCATTATTCAGGGCGGATCCTCTTCCGTCACGGCGTTGACCGGTTCGACGGAAGAACAGCAGTTCTGATCATAAGCCGATGCCGATGCGGCCAGCCGGGTGCTGGCCGCATGACGTTGAACCAAAGACAAGGGAGAGTGGATGCGGATGATTCGCGATCGGGAACATTTGGTGGCGCAGACTATTCTGCAAGGGTTCGATGCGCAATACGGACGGTTCCTGGAAGTGACGGCCGGGGCGCAGCGGCGTTTTGAGCAAGCGGACTGGCTGGCGGTACAACAGGCCATGAAACAGCGTATCCATCTCTACGATCACCACGTCGGGCTGGTCGTCGAGCAGCTACGTTGTATTACCGAACAGTGCTATGACGCCGATTTCGTCGCACGGGTAAAACAGATTTATACCGGGTTGTTGCCTGACTATCCCCGTTTCGAGATTGCCGAGAGCTTCTTCAATTCGGTGTATTGCCGCCTGTTTAACCATCGTGCGTTAACGCCGGATAAACTGTTCGTCTTCAGCTCTCAGCCGAGTGCGCGTTTTCACGAAATTCCGCGCCCGCTGTCGCGCCTCTACCAACCTGACGATAACTGGGACGGCATGCTGCATCGTATTCTGACCGCGTTGCCGCTGCGCCTACCATGGGAGGATCTGGCGCGCGATATCGGTTATGTCGTGCGGATGCTGCGGGAGTCTTTCCCGAAAATGTCGCTGACGCGGGCATCGTTGCAGGTCGCCAATGAACTGTTCTACCGCAACAAGGCGGCCTGGCTGGTTGGCAAACTGATCCTGCCGCAGGGTGTCTTTCCGTTTCTGTTGCCGATTCATCGTAGCGAACAGGGCGAGCTGTTTATCGATACCTGCCTGACTCGCCATGATGAAGCCAGCATCGTATTCGGTTTCGCACGCTCCTATTTTATGGTTTACGCGCCGCAACCTTCAGCGATGGTGGCCTGGCTGCGGGAGATCCTGCCGGCCAAAACTACCGCCGAACTCTATCTGGCGATCGGTTGCCAGAAGCACAGCAAAACGGAGTATTACCGGGAATACCTGAATTTTCTGGCACATTCGCAGGAGCAATTCGTCATCGCGCCGGGCGTGAAAGGCATGGTGATGCTGGTGTTCACGCTGCCCTCTTTCGACCGGGTGTTCAAGGTCATCAAGGATCGTTTCGCACCGCAGAAAGAGGTGAACGAAGCGCAGGTACGCGCCTGCTACCAGATGGTGAAAGAGCACGACCGCGTCGGACGCATGGCGGACACGCAGGAGTATGAAAATTTCGTGCTGGAGAAATCCCGTATCAGCCCGGCGTTGTTGGCAGAGCTATGGCGCGAAGTGCCGGACAAACTGGAGGATCTGGGCGATCGACTGGTTATTCGCCATCTGTATATGGAACGTCGCATGACGCCGCTCAACCTCTATCTGGATCAGGTAAACGGCCAGGCGCTACGGGATGCGATCGAAGAATACGGCAACGCTATCCGGCAGTTGGCGGCGGCCAATGTTTTCCCCGGCGATATGCTGTTTAAGAATTTTGGCGTCACCCGTCACGGCCGGGTGGTGTTCTACGACTACGATGAAATCTGTTATATGACCGAGGTGAATTTCCGCGATATCCCGCCGCCGCGCGATCCGGCCGACGAGCTGGCGGCGGAGCCCTGGTACAGCGTCGGGTCGCATGACGTATTCCCAGAAGAGTTTCGCCAGTTCCTGTGCAGCGATCGCCGGCTATTGCCGCTGTTTGAGGAGTTGCACGGCGATCTGTTCCGGGCGGATTACTGGCGGGCTTTGCAACAACGCATTCGTAGCGGGCATGTGGAGGATGTTTTCGCCTACCGGAAGCGGCAGCGTTTCTGCCAGCGTTACGGCGCACAGGCCAGCGCGACAGCTAAAATAGCCTGACGGCGGGTTAACGCGCCCCGCCATAGGCGATAGTGATTTCCTTCGCTGCCCGGATAACCAACGCGCCGAGCTCGATCACGCGATCGTCGGTAATGCGCGATACCGGGCCGGAAATAGACAGTGCGGCCACGGCTTCGTGATGTTCATCCAGAATGCAGGCCGCCACACAGCGCAACCCCAGTGCGTGTTCCTCATCGTCATAGGAGTAGCCCTGACGGCGGATTTGCGCCAGGTTCTCCTTCAACGTCTGGGCATTGAGCGTTCGTGGTGTGTAGCTGTGCAACCCGTTACGATGCAGTAACTGCGTGACTTTATCGTCCGGCAGCGTCGCCAGAAATGCCTTGCCCGCGCCGGAAGCGTGCATCGGTAATTTACCGCCGATCGGCGCCGACATGCGCATCAGTGCCGTGCACTGCACCTGATCGATGATGATCGCCTGGTAGTCGGTTTGATCCAGCACCGCCAGGTTGACGGTTTCCCCTGAGTTTTCCATCAGCTTTCGCAACATCGGATGCACCATTGCCAGCAGATTGCGGCTCTGGAGGAAACTGCTGCCGACGATAAAAGCCTGCGTGCCGATGCTCCAAAACCCTAAATCGCCCACCTGACGCACGAAACCTTGCTGCTGCATGGTGGTCAGCAACCGGTGTGTGGTGGAGTTAGGCAAGCCGGCCCGTTGCGCCAAATCGGTCAGCGCGATGCTGCCGTTGGCATGAGCGATGTATTCCAGCAGCGTCAGGCCGCGGGTCAGCGACTGTACTTGTCCAGCAGGCTGGGCGGCGGCGACGGTATTGGCGGCACGGGGTTTCTTGCCGCGTTTAGCGGGTTCGGGAGGCGTCATGGCGAGGGTTCCTTTTTCATATCATGGAATTGATTTTCGTTTTTTTAACGAAGATTGCAACCGGCTTCTGCTGGGGACGTGGCATTGGAAACGATTGAAAAACTCTCATTGTGCGCGTCGGGTTGGCGGTCATTATCTATGCTAGGATAGACGGCTGGACGTATATCGCGATTCGGCGCGAGCGAGCCAGGCAACCGCGACAAGGGTAATAACGAGAACAATGATGGCAAAAAATCGACAGCAGGAATTACAGCAGCAACTGGATCAGCGCATCATGATTTTGGACGGCGGCATGGGCACCATGATCCAGGGGTATCGGCTACAGGAAGCGGACTACCGCGGCGCGCGTTTTGCCGACTGGCATAGCGACCTGAAAGGCAACAACGACCTGCTGGTGCTGACGAAACCGGACGTGATCGCCGCCATCCACCATGATTATCTGGCCGCCGGCGCTGATATTCTGGAAACCAATACCTTCAATGCGACCCGCATCGCTATGGCCGACTACGACATGGAAGCTCTGTCGGCGGAAATCAATACCGTCGCCGCACGTCTGGCGCGCACCTGCGCCGACGAATGGACGGCACGCACGCCGGAGCGCCCGCGTTATGTCGCTGGGGTCTTGGGGCCGACCAATCGCACCGCCTCCATTTCGCCGGACGTGAACGACCCGGCGTACCGCAACGTCAGTTTTGACCAACTGGTGGACGCTTATCGGGAGTCGACCCGGGCGCTGATTGAAGGCGGCGTCGATCTGATTCTGATTGAGACCATTTTCGATACGTTGAACGCTAAAGCCGCGGTTTATGCGGTGGAGTGCGAGTTTGAAGCGTTGGGCATCACCTTGCCGGTGATGATTTCCGGCACCATTACCGATGCGTCCGGTCGTACATTATCCGGGCAGACCACGGAAGCGTTCTACAATTCCCTGCGCCATGCCCGCCCACTCTCGTTTGGTCTTAACTGTGCCTTGGGGCCGGACGAACTGCGTCAGTACGTGGCTGAACTGGCACGCATTTCCGAATGCTATGTCTCGGCGCATCCCAACGCCGGGTTGCCGAACGCCTTCGGCGAATATGATCTGGACGCACGGGAGATGGCGCAGCAGGTCGGCGAGTGGGCGCAATCAGGATTCCTGAACATTATCGGCGGTTGTTGCGGTACGACGCCCGCGCACATCGCCGCCATGGCGCAAGCGGTGGACGGCGTGCCGCCGCGCAAGCTGCCGCAGACACCGGTCGCCTGTCGGCTGTCCGGTCTGGAGCCGCTCAACATCGGTGCCGACACCCTGTTCGTGAATGTCGGCGAGCGTACCAACGTGACCGGTTCGGCTAAATTCAAACGCCTGATTAAAGAAGAAAAATACAATGAAGCGCTGGATGTGGCGCGTCAGCAGGTGGAGAACGGCGCACAGATTATCGATATCAACATGGACGAGGGCATGCTCGACGCCGAAGCGGCGATGGTGCGTTTCCTCAATCTGATCGCCGGTGAGCCGGATATCGCCCGCGTGCCGATCATGATCGACTCCTCCAAATGGGACGTGGTGGAAGCGGGCCTGAAGTGCATTCAAGGCAAAGGTATCGTCAACTCCATCTCGATGAAGGAAGGGGTGGATATCTTTATCGAACATGCCAAAAAGGTGCGCCGTTACGGCGCGGCCGTGGTGGTGATGGCGTTCGATGAAGTCGGCCAGGCGGATACCCGCGAGCGCAAGATCGACATCTGTCGTCGTGCCTACCGGATTCTCACCGAAGAAGTCGGCTTTCCGCCGGAAGACATCATTTTCGACCCCAATATTTTTGCCGTCGCCACCGGCATTGAAGAACACAACAACTATGCGGTGGATTTCATCGGCGCCTGTGACGATATCAAGACCCAATTGCCGCACGCGCTGATTTCCGGCGGGGTGTCCAACGTGTCGTTCTCGTTCCGCGGCAATGAGCCGGTGCGCGAGGCTATCCACGCCGTCTTCCTCTATTACGCCATCCGCAACGGTATGGACATGGGCATCGTCAATGCCGGCCAACTGGCGATTTACGACGACCTGCCCGCCGAGCTGCGCGATGCGGTGGAGGACGTTGTCCTCAATCGCCGTACTGATGGGACGGAACGCCTGCTGGCGATCGCCGAGAAGTATCGCGGCAGCAAATCCGACGACGACAGCAACAAGGGCGAGGCCGAATGGCGCGGCTGGCCGGTCAAAAAACGGCTGGAGTACGCGCTGGTTAAAGGGATTACCGAGTTCATCGAGGCGGATACCGAAGAGGCGCGGGCGCAGGCGGCGCGGCCGATCGAAGTGATCGAAGGGCCGTTGATGGACGGTATGAATGTGGTGGGCGATCTGTTCGGCGCGGGCAAGATGTTTCTGCCGCAGGTGGTGAAATCGGCGCGCGTGATGAAGCAGGCGGTAGCCTATCTGGAGCCGTTCATTCAGGCCAGCAAGGAGGCGGGCAGCAGCGCCGGTAAAATCCTGCTGGCGACGGTGAAGGGCGATGTGCACGACATCGGCAAAAACATCGTCGGCGTGGTACTGCAATGCAACAACTACGAGATCATCGATCTGGGCGTCATGGTGCCGTCGGACAAAATTCTTAAAACAGCACGGGAAGAGAAGGTGGATATCATCGGCCTGTCCGGGCTGATTACCCCGTCGCTGGATGAAATGGTCAACGTGGCGAAGGAGATGGAACGCCAGGGGTTCACGCTCCCGTTGCTGATTGGCGGAGCGACCACCTCCAAAGCGCATACCGCGGTGAAGATCGAACAGAATTACAGCGGGCCGACGGTGTACGTGCAGAACGCTTCCCGTTCGGTGAGCGTGGTGTCGTCGCTGCTATCGGCGACGCAGCACGACGAGTTCGTGGCGCGTATTCGCCGCGAGTACGAAACGGTGCGCATCCAGCATGCCCGCAAGAAACCGCGTACACCACCGGTGTCGCTGGACGCGGCGCGGGAGAACGCACAGTCCTTCGACTGGGAAAGCTACACACCGCCAGCGGCGCACCGTCTTGGCGTGCATCCGGTATCCGCCGGCATCGACACGCTGCGTCATTACATCGACTGGACGCCGTTCTTCATGACCTGGTCGCTGGCGGGCAAATACCCCAATATTCTGGAAGACGAGGTGGTCGGCGAGGAAGCCAAGCGGCTGTTTGCCGACGCCAACGCCATGCTGGATCAACTCTCTGCCGATGGCACGCTCAATCCGCGCGGCGTGGTGGGCCTGTTCCCGGCCAACCGGGTCGGCGACGATATCGAGATTTATACCGATGAGCGCCGCGACACGGTGTCCGCACTGAGCTGCCACCTGCGTCAGCAGACGGAAAAGACCGACTTCCCCAATTACTGTCTGGCGGATTTCGTGGCGCCGAAATCCAGCGGCAAGCCGGATTATATCGGCGCGTTCGCCGTGACCGGCGGGCTGGAGGAGGATGAACTGGCGGCGCAGTGGGAAGCACAGCATGACGATTACAACAAAATCATGCTCAAGGCGCTGGCGGATCGGTTGGCGGAGGCCTTCGCCGAATATCTGCACGAGCGGGTGCGCAAGGTGTACTGGGGCTATGCGCCGAACGAGAACCTGGGCAACGACGAACTGATCCGCGAAAACTATCAGGGTATTCGCCCGGCGCCGGGCTACCCGGCCTGCCCGGATCACACCGAGAAGGCTATCCTCTGGCAACTGCTGGATGTGGATAACACCGTCGGCATGAAACTCACCGAGTCTTACGCCATGTGGCCGGGCGCGTCGGTCTCCGGTTGGTACTTCAGCCATCCGGACAGCAAATATTTCGCCGTGGCGCAAATTCAGCGCGACCAGGTGGACGACTATGCCGCCCGCAAGCACATGCCGGTGGCCGACGTCGAACGCTGGCTGGCGCCGAATTTGGGGTATGATGCGGATTGATATGAACGTCATCAATAAACGGAACCAGGTGGTGAAATGATCCATGAACTTCGCCTTGCCAATGTCGGGCCTGCCAGTACCATGCATCTCACATTTGGTAATCGGCTCAACCTGTTAACCGGCGATAATGGTTTGGGCAAAAGCTTTTTGCTGGATATTGTCTGGTGGGCGCTGACTCGTCGATGGCCCGCAGAAGTGAACCCTAAACTGGCTGCTGGCAAAAAGGCTCTGCCAGCGTTTGATCTCACTGGAGAAGAGGCAAGCATTGCGTTTTCGTTTGCTGGTAAGGTCAAAACGGAACGTTACGAAAGCCATTATGAGAGTACCTATGCCCGGCGTGAACAGAGCTGGACGGGTCGTGCAGGTCGGCCGGCTAACCCTGGATTGGTTCTGTACGCTATGGCGGACGGCAGCTTCGCCGTATGGGATCCGCATCGCAACTATTGGCGCATGCAGGATGGCATTGACGTGCAGGAGCGGGTTCCGGCCTATGTGTTAAACCCGACTGAAGTATGGGATGGTTTGTCGGGAGACGAACGCTCCTGGCTGTGTAACGGATTGATCCGTGATATTGCCAGTTGGCAAAAAGAGAAAGGCGCGGCGTTCAGACATATAAATGCTGTTTTGAAGGTGCTTTCCCCGTCGACAACCGAAGTGCTCTCACTGGGGGAACTGACCCGTATCAGTCTGGATGACGTGCGCGAGATCCCGACTCTCCGTATGCCTTACCAAAAGGATGTGCCTGTACTCCATGCTTCTTCGGGGATGCGGCGTATTTTGGCGCTGGCCTATTTTTTGGTATGGGCATGGGAGGAGCACCAGCGAGCAGCCCGTCTTCTGGGAGAAGACGTCAGTCCGCAGATTACGTTCCTGATTGATGAAGTTGAGTCCCATCTGCATCCCAGTTGGCAGCGCAGTATTGTTCCCGCTTTGCTGAGAGTGATGGGAAAGCTGAACGCCAAAGCGCAGGTACAGTTGATCACCACCACGCATTCCCCGCTAGTGATGACCTCGGTGGAACCATTATTCGATGCCAAACGAGATGCCTGGTTTGATTTGGATTTTCTAAATGGTGCGGTGGTGCTGGCGCGGCGTGAATTTGAAAAACACGGTGATGTGACTAACTGGCTGACCAGCGAGGCGTTCGATTTAAAAAGCGGCAGACCGCTGGAGTATGAGCGACTGGTTGAGGACGCGGCAACGCTGCTGAATCAGTCTGATGTATCGGAAAAAGATCTGGACGCGATGTATCAGCAGTTTCTGGCGGCTCTCGATGCTAAGGATGAGTTCCTGTTTCGCTGGCGGTTTATCCGTGGAAAAAAAGTAACGCCAGAGAAAAATGACAATAAGATAAAAAAAGGACGTAAAAATGATTCCGGTGGTGTTACAGGCTGAACCTGATGATTTTGATGTCGAGGTACGCCAGAAAGGGCATAACTGGTTGATTAAAAAAAGTATTAGCCTTAATGCACCACCGCCAAAGGCTTCGGATTTACCCAACTACTGGACGCACAGCAATTATTCGCTTTGGGAATCTTATGGTGGTGTCTGCGCCTATCTGGCGATTTATTTTGAGTGGGTGACAGGGGCATCGTCTACCGACCATTTCATCGCGAAGTCCCGTAATGCCGGCGACGCCTATGAATGGAATAATTATCGCTTAAGTTCATTGGGGCCCAATCGCAACAAGAATGACTTCGATGATGTCTTGGATCCAATCAGTTTGCAGCCGGATACCTTTGTGATTAATTTCCTGTCGGGTGAGATTAGCCCCAATTATGCGCGGTATTCCCAAGGTTCGCCGTATGCCACGCAGGCAGAATCGACTATTACCCGGCTTCAGCTCGACAGTCAGGAGCATCGGCGGATGCGCACGCGTCATTTTGATCAATATATCACTGGGAAATGGTCGCTTGATGGCCTGCACGATGAATCCCCTTTTGTTTATGCTGAAATTATGCGTCAAGGATTGAGCGATCGATCGTTGCTCGATTGAGCCTGGTTCCATTTTAATGAGAGTGGTTATCAATCGTATTGCTGTGGCCGGGGCGCAATGCTAAGGTGAGGCTACGAATCATTTTCCCGGCATTTACCCCGCAAAGTCGGCCTGATGGTGGCTCTGAGCATGATCAACCTCTCTTCTCCTGCGCCGTCGGCGCGTCGTTTTTCCATTGAGGATTTTCTGGATTTCGGCGAACGCTATGGCATTGACTACCGTTTTCCTGCTGTTGGCGCGAGCGGCGAACGTCACTGTGAGAAGCAGACGGTGGTTCAGGGCGACGTCGAGGAAATGGTGTTGCCGTCCGGCATCTGCCTGACTAACTCGTCCATTGAGGTGTTGCAACCGTATGACACCACTTCGCTACTGAGTTCCCCGTTATATACGCTGGTGGTGCTGGAGGGCCGGGTGAACATTCGGCTCAATACCCAGGAGTTTGTCGTGTGTTCCGGTATGGCTTTCAGTACCCGGCTGGGAGAGCAGTGGGTGATGAAGGCTAGCCACCGTATTGAGCGCTCGCTCAGAACGCTGTCTCTGGGAATACACCCTGAACGAGTGGAACCGACGCGGGCCGTCTCTTCGCTGTTGCAGCGCTGGGAACATATTCAGGCGCCGGCGTTTGTCTGGCCGGTGCCGGATTACCTGTTGATGGGGTTGCAGCATATTCTGTATCAACCGATGGCGGCGTTACCGCGGCAACTGATGCTGGAGGGCGCACTGTTGCAACTGCTTGGCGGCGTATTCTGCCGTGTGGATGAGTTGCCGGGGTGTCAGGTAACACGGGCCGTGTCGTCATCCAGCGAGCGCTGCCGCCTTGAAAATATTCGCCAGCGGCTGCGACAGAGCCCGGAGAAACCTTACACGCTGCCGGCGTTGGCGCAGGACGCCGCCATGAGTGTTACCAGCTTCAGGAACAAGTTTCGGCAGCAGTATGGCATCTCGGTGTTTGACTATTTGCGCGAGTGTCGGTTGTCGCTGGCGCATCGCTATCTGGCGTTGGGGTATCCGGTACAGCAGGCGGCCTGGCTGTCCGGTTATCAGCATGCTACCAATTTTGCCACGGCGTTCCGGCGCCGCTATGGCATCGCCCCCAGCGAGGTACGGTTCAGCATCCAGGGATGAACCGCTCATTGGGGTCAGCTTATCGGTAGGATCATTTTTGTTTTTCCTCATACGTAACCTGTCATTGCGCATAGCCGCTGCAGTTTTAAAAACGGTAATAATTCTTATTTGCAAAAATACAGCGCGGTGGAGAAACGCATGTTCAGAAAAACACGACTGGCTTTGATGGTGGGATATCTTACCGGGGGATTTGCCGCTTCGGCGATGGCTGCGGATGCGGTGAAGAGCGCGTCATCGGCGGAGCAGCCGCAAAACGAAACCATCGTAGTGACGGCGCCGACACAGAGCGGCGCGACCAAACTGGCGACGCCGGATATCGAAACCCCGCAGTCGGTTTCCATCGTGACGCGCGAACAGGCGCAAGAGCAGGGGGCGACCAGTGTACGTCAGGCGGTCAGCTATACGCCGGGCGTCTACAGCAACCAGATCGGCGCCTCCAATCGTTACGATTATATGGTGCTGCGCGGGTTTTCGGACGGCAGTCTGGATAACGTCTATCTGGACGGGCTGAAATTGATGGGCGACACCAACTCCTACAGCTCGCTGGTGATCGACCCCTGGTTCCTCGACAGTATCGAGGTGGTGCGCGGCCCGGCGTCGGTATTGTATGGACGCGCCTCCCCCGGCGGCATTGTGGCGCTCAATTCGCGCCAGCCCTCGTTCGAACGCAGCGGCCAGATCCGGCTTTCCGCCGGCAATAACGGGCAGCGCAGCGCCGCGTTTGACGTCACCGGGCCCGTTGATGATAACGAGCGGCTGGCGTTCCGCCTTGACGGGTTGGTGCGCGAGGCCGATACCCAATTCGGCCCACTCAAAGAGAAGCGTTATGCGCTGGCGCCGAGCCTGACGTGGCGCGTCTCCGACCGGACACGTCTGGAGCTGATGGCCTACTTCCAGCATGACCCCGATGGCGGCAGTCACTCCGGTTTGCCTTATGAAGGCACCGTCGTTGAGCACAATGGCCAGAAGATTTCGAACACCTTCTATGAAGGCGAAGAGAATGATGAAAAGTTCGATCGTCGGCAAACGATGCTGGGTTACAACCTCGAACACCGTTTCGACAACAGCTGGTCGGTACGCCAGAAGCTGCGTTATCTAAACAGCCATGTGACGCTGAATCAGGTTTATGCCTACGGCTGGAGCAGCGGCAATACCCTGAACCGCTATTACTCCGGCGGGGAAGAGTCGCTGTCGGCGGTGACGTTGGATAATCAACTGGATGGCAGCTTCGATACCGGCCCGCTGGGCCATCGCGTATTGGTGGGGATCGACTATCAGCAGCGCGACAATGATGTGACCTGGTATTCGGGGACGTTCCCGGCCATTGATGCGTTTAACCCAGTTTACGGCGCGTCGTCGACCTACATGGGGCTTTCAAGCCTGGGAACGCATAAGCTGCGTCAGACCGGCGCTTACCTCCAGGATCAGATGTCCTGGGACAACTGGCGTTTCACGCTGGGCGGCCGCTACGACACCGTCAGGTTGGAGAGCATCGACAAGCTGAACGGCGCCGACGATGCGATGGATCGAAACCACTTCAGTTCCCGTGCCGCATTGCTTTACCTGTTCAACAATGGCATTGCGCCTTACGTCAGCTATTCCACCGCCTTCACGCCGACCAGCTTTACCGATGCCGACGGCAAATTGCTGGAACCGATGAAAGGCCAGCAATGGGAAACCGGGCTGAAATTCCAGCCTGAAGGCTCGAAGAGCCAATACAGCGCGTCGGTATTCCGCATCAACCAGAAAAACATCGCCACCAAAGTGCAGCCGACCGACCCTTATACCTCGATCGGCGAAATCGAATCGCAAGGGGTAGAGCTGGAAGCGGTCGGTCATATTACCGATAGCCTGCGCGTGCAGACGGCCTATACCTACACCGATATCCGCTACAAGAAGAGCAGCCTGACCGAGCAAGGCAAGCAGGCGGTGTATGCGCCGCGCAATCAGGTTAGCACCTGGGCCAGCTACGATGTTCATCGCGGCCCGCTGGATGGGCTGACCATCGGCGCCGGGGTGCGTTACGTCAACGGCATTACGACGGATCGCGCCAATACTTACCGGCTGCCGTCCTACACGCTGGTGGATATGGCGATCGGCTATGATCTGTCGAAAGTCGGCCTGAAAGGGTTGAGCACGCAGCTTAACGTCAACAACCTGACCGACAAGCGCTATATCGCCGCCTGTAATTCGCTGGAGTTCTGTTACTTCGGCGCGGAACGCAGCATCGTCGCCAGTATGTCGTATGCATTTTGACCGGTGAGGTGCCGAACCGTCAGGCGCCGGCAGCCTTCATCACACGATGTTAATCGCAGGGAAGAGTCAAACATCCGCGCCAGAGATGGCGCGGTTCGCGCTGACAGGGAGGCACTGGCGGCGCCTGTACATTCCATCCATTATTGCCGCATTGCCGCACGTCGTCAGGAACGCTACGGGCCAAGCGGATGGTGTTCGCACAGAAAATCGATAAAGGCGCGCAACTTGGGCAGCATATGGCGGTTATCCGGCCACAACAGGGAAAAGTGCCCGCCGGTCGTGGTATGCGCCGTCAATAGCGCAGTGAGTCGCCCATCCTGTAGCTCTTGTCGGACGGCGAAGTCCGGGACATAAGCAATCCCCAGCCCTTGTATCGTGGCTGAAAGCTGAGCTTCCAGATTGGAAAACACCAGTTTTTCCGACAGCGCGGCCATAGCAACGCCGGGGATGTCCCACTGCATCAACTGCCCGGTACGGGAAAAACGGTAGTGCAGACAGCGGTGTTGGCTTAGCTGTTGCGGTGTCGTCGGCGCGCCATAGCGCTGTAAGTAGTCCGGTGCCGCGACCAGCAACAGACGATAGCTGCCCAGCCGTCGGCTACGGAGCTGTGAGTCCTCCAGCGTACCGCTGCGGATGGCCACGTCCACGCCTTCGCCGATCACATCCACCAGCCGATCGGTAAAATCCAAATCCAGTTCGATGTCCGGATAGTGGGACACAAATTGCGGCAGGCACGGCAGCAGCATGCGATAGCCGATAGCGGGCAGGCTGATGCGCAGCCGTCCTGCGGGGTTGCCGGTGAGCTGCGCCAGCGCGAATTGCGTCTCTTCGAGGTCGACGGCGATGCGTCTGGCTCGCTCATAGAACAGTTGTCCTTCATCCGTCAGGCTGAGCTGCCGGGTACTGCGGTTCAGCAACCTGACGCCCAGCGTGCTTTCCAGCCGCGCCACGCTTTTGCCGACGGCGGAGGCGGAGATCCCCAGCCGCGCCGAGGCGCTGGCAAAGCTGCCGCTTTCCACCGCTTTCACGAATGCCATCATGCCGCTCAAACTTTCGATGCCGTTCATTCCGGATTTTTTGTCCTGTCAGTGGGGATTTGCAGGGTATTTTTGCCATTAACCCGCCGTTTTATCCTGTCAGCCTATCACAAATGAATGAGGGCATTGGGTAATGAAAGTGGGATCGCAGGTTAGGTTTAGTCGTGCGGGTTCGCTGGTGGCCGTCTGTCTGGCGAGCAGCATTTTGCCGCTCAATTTTACCGGCGGCGTACTGGCGATCCCGGCGATTGCCCATGAGATGGGCGGGCCGCCGCAGGCGCTGAATTGGGTATCGAATGCGTTTATGCTGGCGTTCGGCAGTTTGCTGATGACGATGGGATCGCTGGCGGACAACCACGGTCGCAGGCGGCTATTTATTGCGGGCGTGGTGGTTTTTACCTGTGCATCGCTGTTGATCGGTTTTTCGCCCAACATCCTGATACTGGATCTCTGGCGTGCGGTACAAGGGGCTGCCGGCGCCGCCATGCTGGCGGGCGGTGCGGCGGCGCTGGCGGATGCGTTTGAGGGGGCGGCCAGGTTACGCGCGTTCGGCATGCAGGGCACCAGTTTCGGCATCGGGCTGTCGTGCGGGCCGGTACTGGCCGGTTATCTGGTGGAGCAGGGCGGATGGCGCAGTGTTTTCCTGTTGTCGGTGCTGATCGGCGGGCTGGCGACGTTGGCGGGAAAACGCTGGATGCGGGAGTCGAGCGCCGCGCGGCCCAATCCGCTGGATCTGCCCGGTATTCTGCTGTTCAGCATGGCGCTGGCGCTAATGACCTGGGGTATTTTGCAGGTGGCGTCGTCGGGGTGGGGGGCGCCGCTGGTACGGTTGTTGCTGGGCGGCAGCCTCTGTTGTTGGGCGGCGTTCGTGGTGATGGCGCGACGCTCCCCGTTTCCCATGCTGGATTTGTCGCTGTTCCGCTATCCGGCGTTTATCGGCGTCCAGCTTCTGCCGGTGGCGACCTGTTACTGCTTTGTGGTGTTATTGGCGCTGCTGCCCGCCCGTTTTATGGGCGCTGAAGGGCTTGATAGCATGACGACAGGGCTGTTTATGGTGGCGTTGTCCGGCCCGATGTTGGTGGTGCCGGGGCTTGCCGTCTACCTGACGCGCTGGGCCGCGCCGGCTCGCTTGTGCTGCCTGGGGTTGGTGCTTGCTGCGGCGGGTTTGTACGCGCTGAGCGTCAGCGAACGGCATGTGATGATATTGCTGTCGATGTTGACGATCGGTATTGGTACCGGTTTGCCTTGGGGGCTGATGGATGCGCTGTCCGTCAGCGTGGTTCCGCGCGATCGCGCCGGGATGGCGACCGGTATTTTCAGTACGGTGCGGGTTGCCGGAGAAGGCATCGCGCTGGCGATGGTATCGACTTGCCTGGTGGCGCTGATGAGCGGGCAACTGACGAACCCGAATGACGCCGCCCTGGCCGATATCCGCTATCTGGTCAGCGGCAATGCGTCGTTATTGCAGCATATGCCGCTGGCGTATTGGCGGACGATCTATCTGCACGCGTTCAATCAACTGATGGTGCTGCTGTCGGCGGTGACTTTGCTATCGGCGCTATTGATCCATGTCTGTCTGAATCGACGTTCGTCATCCATTCATTCGCCTGTTGTATCGGCGGCGGACGTTGTATCTCCGGCGGAAGATGATGCGCCGTGCTGAAAACGGCGATCTTGTCCTGCCAGCGGCGTGCTAAACACCGAGGGTTATTGATCGGGCCGGAAGTTTTGAAAAATTTCCGGCCCAAGCGCCCATGAGCCCACTTAAGAACGGATAAACTGTCACAATAGAGGAATTACCCGGCCGGCCTGAGCCCGCCGGACAGATCCTTTTACCGGGCGTCGCCGTCACGGTGAACCGATTTCCTTTGACTGATGGAGTATTTGTTCTGTGTTGACGCTGTTGCACCTGTTGTCGGCCATCGCGTTGTTGGTCTGGGGAACGCATATCGCCCGTACCGGGATCATGCGGGTTTATGGCGCACGGCTGCGGCGGGCGATAAGCGCTAGCGTCAGCCACAAACCGCTGGCATTTCTTGCCGGGTTGGGGGTGACGGCGTTGGTGCAGAGCAGTAACGCCACGGCATTGCTCACGACCTCGTTCGTCTCTCAGGGGTTGATTGCGCTGACGCCGGCGCTGGTGATTCTGCTGGGGGCGGATGTCGGAACCGCGCTGATGGTGCGCGTCATGACCTTCGATCTCTCCTGGCTTTCGCCGTTGCTGATTTTTCTGGGCGTCGTCTTATTTCTCAGCCGCAAACAGATGCCCGCCGGGCAGATAGGGCGCGCGGCGATCGGCTTCGGCCTGATTCTGCTGGCGCTGGAGTTGATTGTGCAGGCGGCGACGCCGATCACGCAGGCGGCGGGCGTCAAGGTCATGTTCTCCACGCTGACCGGCGATATTTTACTGGATGCGTTGCTGGGGGCGCTGTTCGCCATCGTCAGTTATTCCAGTCTGGCGGCGGTATTGTTGACGGCGACGCTGACCGCCAGCCATGTGATTTCACTGGAAGTGGCGCTGTGTTTGGTGATCGGCGCCAATCTGGGTAGCGGTATTCTGGCGATGATCAATACCAGCGCGCAGGGCGCAGCGGCGCGGCGCGTTGCGCTGGGCAGTATGCTGTTCAAGCTTATCGGCAGTCTGCCGGCGTTGCCTGCCATGGGGTATCTGGCTGACGGGTTGGCGATTACGGGCCTGCCGGATTCAGAACTGGTGATCTACTTCCATCTGTCCTACAACTTGATTCGATGCCTGCTGTTGTTGCCGTTTGCCGAAAGCATGTCGAAACTGTGCAGCCATTTGATCGCAATGGAACAGGAGCTCGATCTCCGGGTTCGTCCGAAGCATTTGGACAACAGCGCGCTGGAAACGCCGGCGCTGGCGCTGGCTAATGCGGCCAGGGAGACGCTGCGCATGGGGGATATCGTCGAACAGATGCTGCTGCGCTTTCAGGGCGCGCTCCACGGCAGCCATCAGCAGATGCAGGGCATCCGGCGTCTCAATGAGGATCTGGATGTGTTGTACAACGCCATCAAACTCTATCTGGCGCAAATCGACCGGGTCGGCATACCGGATCACGAATCTCAGCGCTGGGCGGAAGTTATTGAAACGGCAATGGATATGGAGCAGTCGGGCGATATCATCGAGCGCATCATCGATGACATCAACAATGATTCGCTCGGGGTACGGCGCAGTTTTTCTCTGGCGGGCATGAATGAGCTGAACGAACTGTATGCGTTGCTGGTGGAGAACCTTCGGTTGAGCATGTCGGTCTTCCTGTCCGGCGATAGCGTAGTGGCCAGGCGCTTGCGCCGTTCCAAACACCGCTTCCGCATTCTCAGCCGTCGTTATTCCCATTCCCATGTCGAACGGTTGCACCAGCAGAATGTGCAGAGTCTGGAAACCAGCTCGCTCCATCTGAGCATGCTGGGCGACATGAACCGCCTGAACTCGTTGTTTTGTTCGGTGGCGTATAGCGTGCTGATGGCGTCTGAAGACGAAGATAACGAGCGGGAAGGGTCAACGTTGTCACTGTAGGCGAGCCGGTGCGGAAATAAAAAATCCGAAGCCTGTGATGGCTTCGGATGGCGGTGTCGGACGGTTTCCGGGCGAGAAACCGGCGCGTCATTATTCGAACAGATTGCGGTGCAGCGTCTGTACTACCTGTTCGGCATCGCTGGACGGCACCAGGAAACACAGATTGTGGGTGCTGGCGCCGTAGCAGATCAGCCGGATGTTGAACGGCTCCAGTACGCCGAACACCTCTTTGCCCACGCCGCATGCCTGCGACAACTGGTTGCCGATCAGCGCTACCAGTGACAGGTTCTCTTCCACTTCCACCCGGCACAGGGACGACAGTTCCGTCAGCAGTGCGCTGGAAAGCAGGCTATCGCCGGTAGAGGTGGAGCCGGTGGTATCCAGCGTCAACGCCACGTTCACTTCCGAGGTGGTGATCAGATCCACCGAGATGTTATGGCGCGCCAGAATGCTGAATACTTCCGCCAGGAAGCCACGGGCGTGCAACATGTTCAGGCTGTGCAGCGTGAGTAGCGTTTGCTTGCGGCGTAGCGCCAGCGCGCGGAACAACGGCGGATTCTCGGTCTGGTTGCATACCAGCGTCCCGCCGGCGGCCGGATCCTTGCTGGAGCCGACGAATACCGGAATATCGCTGCGCACTGCGGGCAACAGCGTGGCCGGGTGCAGCACTTTAGCGCCGAATGTCGCCATCTCGGCGGCTTCTTCAAAGGTAATCAGATCGATGCGTTTGGCGGCGGGAACCACGCGCGGGTCGGTGGTGTAGATGCCGGGAACGTCGGTCCAGATGTCGATGCGGTTAACGCGCAACGCTTCTCCCAACAACGCGGCGGTGTAGTCGCTGCCGCCGCGTCCCAATGTGGTGGTGCGCCCTTTGGCTTCGCTGCCGATGAAACCCTGAGTGATGATCAGGTTGCCTTGCGCCAGACGCGGCTGCAACTGGCTTTGGGTGAGTTCGCCCAGCGCGTCGCAGTCTGGTTCGGCACGGCCGAAGCGGTCGTTGGTGCGCATGATTTTGCGAACATCAAACCATTCGGACGGTACGTTGCGCTCGCGCAGAATTTCCACGAACAGCAGGGTGGACATCAGTTCGCCGTGACTGACCAGTTCGTCGGTTAGCGCGTTGGAGGTGGCGAGCGCGGTGGCTTCCGACAGGCGAGCAACATTATCCAGCATGCGATCGATCTCTTCTCGAATCACGTCCGGATTCGTCAGGCGGTTGACGATGGCGTATTGGATCTGGCGGATTTTGTCCAGGTTTGCTGTTCGTTCTGCCGGCGCCAGCCCTTCAGCCAATGCCACCAGCAGATTGGTGACGCCGGCGGAGGCGGAAAGCACGACGATACGCACGTTAGGATCAGTAAGAACGATGTCGGCGCTGCGGTTCATGGCGTCGAAGTCGGCGACGCTGGTACCGCCAAATTTGGCAATAATCAGGGTATTTTCAGTGGTTGCGGGCATTTCAAAAACCTCGTGTCAGGGGCGTAATTGTCATCATCGACAACAGCGGTCCGTAAATCAGCCTTGGCACAAGGAAAGAGCGGTAAGCAGGGAGCAGACGTAGGAACACAGGCTACGATACACCCAGAAGCGCTCCACCTTGCTGAACGCTTTGAGCTTGCAAAGCGATGCTGGTGACAACCCAGGGGATTCAGCCCCTGCAGTCGACGGAATGCTCGCCGTGTCGCTCATTCCGCCTCGGCATCGCTCCCCCTGGGGTATCTTCTTACGGATTACGGTTCCTCCGATACCTTGCCTGGGCGATGCACCTCTTCTGGCTTGCGCAACGGGCGCGCAAGTAGGCTTTTACAAATAGCGGGTAACGACACGACTGTCAATCATCAATGACCGGGGCTTTGGTATTTCGCAAGAAAAGGGCTTTCAAGCCTAGTGTTACGGGATACAATCGGGACAGAACTTACGGATTTATTCTTAACCTAAAGAGTAGTGTGATGAAAAATATCAACCCGACGCAAACTGCCGCCTGGCAGGCATTGCAGCAACATTTCGCTGCCATGAAAGAGGTCACTATCAGCGATTTGTTCGCCAAGGATACCAACCGCTTCGCCCATTTTTCCGCCACGTTTGATGACCTGATGCTGGTGGATTATTCCAAAAACCGCATCACCGCAGAGACGCTGGAAAAACTGCAGGCGCTGGCGCGTGAAACCGATCTGTCCGGGGCGATCAGGTCGATGTTTTCAGGCGAAAAAATCAACCGTACCGAAGACCGCGCCGTATTGCATGTCGCGCTGCGTAACCGTAGCAATACCCCGATTGTCGTCGATGGTCAGGATGTGATGCCGGCGGTCAATGCCGTATTGCAAAAAATGAAGGCGTTCAGCGAGCGTGTCATCGGCGGCGACTGGAAGGGGTATACCGGCAAGGCGATCACCGATGTGGTGAACATCGGCATCGGCGGTTCCGATCTCGGCCCTTACATGGTGACGGAAGCGTTGCGTCCGTACAAAAATCACCTCGTCATGCACTTTGTGTCGAATGTCGACGGCACCCACATCGCCGAAACACTCAAGCGAGTCGATCCGGAAACCACGTTGTTCCTGGTGGCGTCGAAAACATTCACTACCCAGGAAACCATGACCAACGCCCACAGCGCCCGCGACTGGTTCCTGAAGGCGGCGGGTGATGAAAAGCATGTCGCCAAACATTTTGCGGCGTTGTCCACCAACGGCAAGGCGGTCAGCGAATTCGGTATTGATATCGACAATATGTTCGAGTTCTGGGACTGGGTCGGCGGTCGTTATTCCCTGTGGTCGGCGATCGGGCTGTCGATTATTTTGTCTATCGGTTTTGACCATTTCGAGCAGTTACTGAGCGGCGCGCACGCCATGGATCAGCACTTTGCCACCGTGCCGGCGGAGAAAAACCTGCCGGTGCTGTTGGCGCTGATCGGCATTTGGTACAACAATTTTTTTGGCGCGGAAACTGAAGCGATTCTGCCCTACGACCAGTACATGCATCGTTTTGCCGCCTATTTCCAGCAAGGCAATATGGAGTCCAACGGCAAGTATGTCGATCGCAACGGCCAGGCAGTGAATTACCAGACCGGCCCGATCATCTGGGGCGAGCCGGGCACCAACGGTCAACATGCGTTCTATCAGTTGATCCACCAGGGCACCAAGCTGGTGCCGTGTGACTTTATCGCGCCGGCCCTCACCCACAATGCACTTAGCGATCACCACAGTAAGCTGCTGTCCAACTTCTTCGCCCAGACTGAAGCGCTGGCGTTCGGCAAATCCCGTGCGGAAGTGGAAGCCGAGTTTGCGGCGGCGGGCAAATCCGCCAAGGATGTCGAGCATGTGGCCCCTTTCAAAGTGTTCGAGGGGAACCGCCCGACCAACTCTATCCTGCTGCGGGAAATCACGCCGTACAGCCTGGGTGCGTTGATCGCGCTGTATGAACACAAGATCTTCACCCAGGGCGCGATCCTGAACATTTTCACCTTCGATCAGTGGGGTGTGGAACTGGGCAAGCAGCTGGCTAACCGCATTCTGCCTGAACTGCAGGATGAGAGTGCCGTCAGCAGTCATGACAGCTCCACCAATGGGCTGATTAATCGTTTCAAACAGTGGCGCGCCCACTAATCGATTAAGTCTGGCTGGGATGACAGGCTCCGTTTTCGGGGCCTGTTTTTTATCGACGGCAGTGATGTGATGCATCGAATGTCGTCGATCACGGTGGTTTTTAACGGAAATGTTATGGTTCACCCGATTACCGTTAAAGTGGCGATGGTATGATGCAACGCAGCCTAAAGCGGCCGGGCCGCCAGTGTATCGGCACCGACCTGTCAATTAATGAGCATGGAGGGGTGTATGCGGATTCGAGTTCTGATGGGGTTTTCTGCCGCAATGTTGTTGGCGGGATGCAGTACCACCAATGAATTGAGCGCTGCAGGGCAAGCGGTTCGCTTTACGGATACCAAACCAGGCAGTGAGTGCCAGCTGTTGGGGTCGGTGACGGGGACGCAGTCTAACTGGCTATCCGGCAGCGGCAATGAAGGCAGCGCCATGCGCGGCGCCGCCAACGATCTGCGTAATAAGGCCGCTGCGATGGGCGGTAATGTGATTTTTGGCATCAGCTCTCCCAGCCAGACCTTCCTGTCCAGCTTCGCGCCGTTGGACAGCAAAATGCAGGGGCAGGTATTCAAGTGCCCCTGATGTCGTAAGGTTTTCCTGACCGGTTAATCCAGCGGCAGCGTCTGATGCTGCCGCATACCCAGATCCAGCGGCGTTTTGCTGGCTTCACCACCAATTTCCCTGACCAGCCGCGGCACCAGATAACCCGACACCTGGGTCATTAACGTTTTGATCAGTGCTGTCGCCTTGTCATCCGGCACCAAAAAGTGTGCGGCTCCTTGCACTTTATCCAGCACATGCAGGTAGTAGGGCATGACGCCTGCATCGAATAAAGCATGGCTCAGATTCGCCAGCTCATCGGCCGAGTCATTGACTCCGCGCAGCAGGACGCTCTGATTCAGCAGTGTGACGCCTGCCCGGCGCAGTCGGTGCAGCCCTTGCGCCAGTTCGGCATCGATTTCATTGGCATGATTGATATGGGTGACTAGCAGAATTTGCAGGCGGGATTGAGCCAGCCGCAGGCTTAACGCTTCGGTAATGCGCGCCGGAATGACAACCGGCAACCGTGAATGGATACGCAGCCGTTTCAGGTGCGTTATTTCCTCCAGCCCGGTCAATAACCCGTCCAGTTCATGGTCTTTGGCCATCAGCGGGTCGCCGCCGGAAAAAATAATTTCGTCCAGTTCCGGATGCTGGCGGATATAGTCCAGCGCCTGCCGCCAGTTGGCTTTGCTGCCCTGATTCTCCTGATAGGGGAAATGGCGGCGAAAACAGTAGCGGCAATTCACTGCGCAACCCCCTTTGACCAGCAGCAGCGCCCGATTGTGGTATTTGTGCAGCAATCCCGGCACGACGCTACGTTGTTCGTCCAGCGGATCGTTGGTGAATCCGGGCGTGAGCAGGAATTCCGCTTTTGAAGTAATTACCTGTTTTAACAGCGGATCGTCGGGATCGCCCGGCTGCATACGCGCCGCGAATGCGCGGGGGACGCGCAGGGGGAATAATTTCCGCGCTTCGTGCCCCTGAGACAGCAATGGATGGTCGCTAAGTGCCAGAAGTTGCAGTAATTCACCTGGATCGGTGATGACATCGGCGAGTTGTTGCAGCCAATCTTCTCCAGCTGCGGGTTTTCGGGTTATAATGTGTGCCATTTTTTGGCTAAGCTACCAGTATTAAGAGGACCAACATGGCGTCTTATAGTACCAACGAATTCCGTTCCGGTCTTAAAATCATGCAGGACGGGGAGCCGTGTGCGATCGTTGAAAACGAATTTGTGAAACCGGGCAAGGGACAGGCGTTCAACCGCGTCAAAATCCGCAAGCTGATTTCCGGTAAAGTGCTGGAAAAAACCTTCAAATCCGGCGACTCCGTCGAGGCGGCTGATGTGATGGACATGAACCTGACTTACCTCTACAACGACGGTGAGTTCTGGCACTTCATGAATAACGAAACCTTCGAACAGTTGGCCGCAGACGCCAAAGCCGTTGGCGATAACGCCAAGTGGCTGGTTGAGCAGGCTGAATGTGTGCTGACGCTGTGGAACGGCCAGCCGATCGCGGTGACTCCGCCGAACTTCGTTGAACTGGAAATTACCGAGACCGATCCGGGCCTGAAAGGTGATACCGCCGGTACTGGCGGTAAACCTGCAACCTTGACCACCGGCGCGGTCGTGAAGGTGCCGTTGTTCGTTCAGATCGGCGAAGTGATCAAAGTGGACACTCGCTCTGGCGAATACGTTTCCCGCGTGAAGTAATCCGCTGTGAACCGCCGCAATCGCGGCGGTTTTTTTATCTCTCCGCCTGTTTTTCCCTGCCGCTTTGAGTGGGTGACTGTCTGATGGCGTTTTTCTTCGTTGGGCGCAATAATGCCGCTTGACTCGTTAAGGAGAAGCCCTATGTCGCCATTGATTATTACCGTTTGTATGCTCAGCCTGAGTAACCTGTTCATGACCTTTGCCTGGTATGGGCATTTACGCTATTTCAGCGGGCGCACCTGGATTGTGGCGGCATTGGTCAGCTGGGGGATCGCACTGTTTGAGTATCTGCTGCAGGTGCCGGCGAACCGCATCGGCTATCAGGTGGCATCGGCGGGCCAATTGAAAATTCTGCAGGAAGTGATCAGCCTATCGGTTTTCATTCCGTTTTCCATCGTCATTTTGAAAGAACCTTTCCGAACTGATTATATCTGGGCCGGGTTGTGTCTTCTGGGGGCGGTATTTTTTATGTTTCGGGACAAGATTCTCGGCTGAAAAATAAACGGTTATACCTGTCATGCTTCACGTTGCAGGGCAACATGCCAGCCAGTTGCCCTGCAATTCGAAGTATTAAAGATAGATGGCTTTTCACAATTCACGATGTCGTCGACGCGACGACAATAGCCGTACTGTCTATCGATGGGTGGGAAAATAATAAAAATGAAATGCGATTTTAATTATTATTCGTAACGTTTTATCTGATCGACTGATTATTTTTTATCGCTATCAGGTGGTAGGAAACGAATTATTTTTCCCGTTTCGAAAACATTATGTTTTGTCGTTGTTAATCATTTATCAAATCTATTTTATCCCTTGTCGCCATGGTGTATGAATTTGCTCCTGTGGCTCGTCAAATATGTCTATTTTTCCTATCAGGATGTCGTAGACGATTATTTTTAGTGCCGAAATGTGAAGTGATAAATCGAGGGCTTTCATTCGCGCGGGGAATAAAAAGTCGCCACGGGGGAAACGGTAGGGAGCAATAATAAAAACGGCCTACATATGCAGGCCGTTGACCAGGGTTACGGTCCGTTTTACAGCGTTACGATGCTAATTAAGGTCACTACAGTCAAAATAGCGGCCAAACCGTAAAATACCCACTTCCCGGCCGGGATGTGGATTTTCAGATCGTGCATGGCGTGATGCATACGGTGCAGGCCGCACCACAGCGGCAACACGATCATCAGCAGCAGGAATGCGCGGCCGATGAAGCTGTGGCTGAATGCCGCGATGCGTTCATAGGCCAGTGCGCCGGGGAACAGGCCTAAAGGCAACAGTAAGCCGATCAGCAGGATGATCACCGGAGAGAAAATGGCGCTCCACATGCCGCCGGCGCCGAACAGCCCCCAGAATGGTGGTTCATCGGAACGTTTTGGTTTCTGATTAATCACGTTATTCCTCCCGCTCAGAACAGCAAGGCGATGGCCAGCACCGCCAGAGTGACGACGACAGTAACGGCCCACAGCCCTTTGATAATCGGTTCCGGCGCCATTTTTTCATCGTCGACGATGATAATGGATGCCTTCGGCGCCAGATCGAACCAAGTTTTGGTATGCAGCACCGCAGCCAGCAGCGCCACCAGGTTGATCAGCAGCACCAGCGGGCTTTGCAGGAACGACACAAAGTGGCTCCAGCCTTCCGGACCGCCTTTCAGTGAAGATACGCCGTACAGCAGAACGATGCTGAACCACACGGCCAAAACGGCAGTACCTTCGCGCAACATGTAGAAGCGATAGAACCCGAGCTTCTGCCACCAGGTAGGCGTCATGCCGCGGACATACGCTTTACGTTTGGTTGTCATTATTTTGCCTCCCTCCCTTATTGTGGTTTCAGCATGGCGATCATGAAGTCTTTGGCACTTTCCACTTTGCCTTGCTGAATGGCGGCGGCGGGATCAACATGCTTCGGACACACTTCGGAGCAGTAACCGACGAACGTACAGCTCCAGACGCCGTTGTCACCGTTCAGCATCGGCATACGCTCTTTCTTGCCGTGGTCGCGGCTATCCAGATTGTAACGGTGCGCCAACGTAATGGCGGCCGGGCCGATGAATTCCGGGTTCAGGCCGAACTGCGGGCAGGCGGCATAGCACAGGCCGCAGTTGATACACCCCGAGAACTGGTGGTATTTGGCCATCTGCGCCGGTGTTTGCTTGTTGGTGCCCTGTTCCGGTTTGCGATCGTTGCCGATGACGTAAGGCTTGATGGCTTCCAGACTCTCGATGAAATGAGTCATGTCTACCACCAGATCGCGTTCGATCGGGAAGTTGCCCAGCGCTTCGATTTTCATGCCGTCGGCATAGTCGCGCAGGAAGGTTTTACAGGCCAGCTTCGGCACATTGTTGACCATCATGCCGCAGGAGCCGCAGATAGCCATACGGCACGACCAGCGGTAGGAGAGGTCTGGCGCCAGGTTGTCCTTGATGTAGCCCAGCGCGTCGAGCAGTGAGGTTTCACGGCTGTATGGCACGCTATAGGTTTCGAAGTGCGGCGCGTTGTCCTGTTCCGGATTGTAGCGCATGACTTCCATTTTCAGGGTTTGCAACTCAGCCATTCGCTTGCTCCTTCTTGTTTTTCTCCTGAGCTTCAGCTTCTGCACCGTAAACACGTTCGGCTGGCGGCAGCTTGGTGATCTTCACGTCGCTGTATTCCAGACGCGGCGCGCCTTCCGGGTTGTAGTAAGCCAGGGTATGTTTCAGGAAGTTCACGTCATCGCGTTTGGTGCAGCCTTCATCCAGACGTTGGTGCGCGCCGCGCGATTCGCGACGATTGATGGCGGAATGCGCCATACATTCGGCAACGTCCAGGCTATGGCCCAGCTCGATGGTGTAGAGCAGATCGGTGTTGAACACGCTGGAGTGATCGGTAATTTTCACTCGTTTGAAGCGCTCTTTCAGCTCGGCCAGCTTGTCGACGGTTTTCTGCATCAACTCGGTGGTACGGTAGATGCCGCAGCCTTCTTCCATGGACAGACCCATTTCGTCACGGATTTTGGCCCAGCTTTCGGTACCTTCCTGCTTCATCAGCGTGTGCAGACGCTGCTCCACGTCACGGGCTTGCGCGTCGAGGGCGCTGCTGTTGGCCGGCGTGGCTTCACGGGAACGCTCTACCGCTTTCTCGCCCGCTACGCGGCCGAAGACCACCAATTCCGCCAGTGAGTTGGAGCCCAGACGGTTGGCGCCGTGCAGACCGACAGAGGAACATTCGCCGGCGGCGAACAGACCCTTGATACGGGTTTCGCACTGCTGGTCGGTTTCGATACCGCCCATGGTGTAGTGCGCGGTCGGACGGATGGGAATCGGCTCTTTCACCGGGTCTACGCCCACGTAAGCTTTCGCCAGTTCGCAGATGAACGGCAGACGCTCTTTCAGCTTTTTCTCACCCAGGTGGCGCAGGTCGAGGTACACGACATCGCCCAGCGGCGTGGAGATGGTGCGGCCGGCGCGCCATTCGTGCCAGAACGCCTGGGAGACTTTGTCGCGCGGGCCGAGTTCCATGTATTTGTTTTTCGGTTCGCCCAGCGGGGTTTCCGGCCCAAGGCCGTAATCCTGCAGATAACGGTAGCCGTCCTTGTTGACCATGATACCGCCTTCGCCGCGGCAGCCTTCAGTCATCAGGATACCGGAACCCGGCAGGCCGGTCGGATGGTACTGGACGAATTCCATATCGCGCAGCGGTATACCGTGGCGGAACGCCATACCCATACCGTCGCCGGTCACGATGCCGCCGTTGGTGTTGTAGCGGTAGACGCGGCCGGCGCCGCCGGTTGCCATCACGACGGCATTGGCGCGGATCTGAACCAGCGTGCCTTCCATCATGTTGATGGCGACAAGCCCGCGGGCATGACCGTCATCCACCAAAATATCCAGTACGAAATGTTCGTCGAAGCGCTGGATCTGCGGGTATTTGATCGAGGTCTGGAACAACGTGTGCAGCATGTGGAAGCCGGTTTTGTCCGCGGCGAACCAAGTCCGTTCGATCTTCATGCCGCCGAAGCGACGCACGTTGATCGACCCGTCCGGTTTACGGCTCCACGGGCAGCCCCATTGCTCCATCAGGGTCATCTCGTGCGGACAGTTCTGCACGAAATGCTCAACCACATCCTGCTCACACAGCCAGTCACCGCCTGCTACCGTATCGTGGAAGTGGAAATCAAAGCTGTCATGATCTTGAGCGACCGCTGCCGATCCACCTTCGGCGGCCACAGTGTGGCTACGCATCGGGTAGACTTTAGAGATCAGCGCAATTTTGAGTTGGGGATTAGCTTCAGCAGCCGCAATAGCTGCGCGTAAACCTGCTCCCCCGGCCCCGATAATGGCCAAATCGGCATTAAAGGTTTGCACTGCATTCCTCCAGTTACTTAAGTTAAATAAATTAATTAAGAAAATAATATGGGTTAAACAGTGCCCTTAATATTTTCCGTTTAATTTTCAAAGCACCAAGTCAGTTAAAAAATGTCAGAGTATCAAATACTAAGCTATTAATACTCTTTTTTTGTATGGGAATGATTATAGCGATTCATTACCGTCTGAAATTTGATGTGATCCATCATTTTGCTGTTTTTTAATAATTCATAAGAAATAATCGGCAAAACATGATGGAAAATGTGATTCAGGTAAAAATGGCACTTTTATTTCTTTAATAATAGGTTAGTTACCGATATGGGAAAATCTTCAACTGGATATACCCGAAATAATTCAGGTGACGGGAAGAGGATAAGTGAATGAATCCCGATATGCTGACTTCAGCCAGTGACTCGGGTGAGCAAACGCCGCTCACACACCGCCAACTTGACGTATGTCGAGGATAATTGTGGGTATGCCGTATGCTGAGCGCGTGTTTATTATGCCTTGACGCTTAGCGAATGTTTCGTTGTAAAACCTGCCGCTAACGCCGTGATTCGATGCCCGTCAGCATGGCCCTCTAATTATGTGCCCGTTAATCACCGGTACTGTCGTAGCGCTGTCTCATTCGTCGACACGGTGGATTGTCTGGCCCCTATGATGCGGGTAGACTGCACCTCCGTTTGATTAGGAGTAAACCATCATGAGCGAAACGGTAAGCTGGCAGCCCAGCGCTCCGATTGCCAATCTGTTGAAGCGTGCGTCCATCATGAAAGAAATCCGCCGCTTCTTCTCTGATCGCGGGATGCTGGAGGTGGAAACGCCTGCCCTAAGTCAAGCGACGGTCACGGACATTCACCTGTTTCCTTTCCAGACCCGTTTTGTCGGCCCCGGTGCAGCGGATGGCATCGAGCTCTACATGATGACCAGCCCCGAATACCACATGAAGCGCCTGCTGGCGGCGGGCAGCGGCCCCATCTATCAGCTGTGTCGCAGCTTTCGCAATGAAGAGTCCGGCCGTTTCCATAATCCGGAATTCACTATGCTGGAGTGGTATCGCCCTCATTACGATATGTACCGCCTGATGAACGAGGTGGACGATCTGCTGCAGCAGGTGCTGGAGTGCGACAGCGCCGAGATGCTTTCCTATCAGCAGGCGTTTCAGCGCCATCTGGCGGTTGACCCGTTGTCCGCCGACAAAGCGCAACTGCGCGACGTGGCGGAAAAGCTGGGCGTCGGCGATGTCGCCAGTCAGGAGGAAGATCGCGATACGTTGCTGCAACTGCTGTTCACCGTGGGGATAGAGCCTCACATCGGGCGTGACAAGCCGGCATTCGTTTACCACTTCCCGGCGACGCAGGCCGCGCTGGCCGAAATCAGCACCGAAGATCACCGTGTGGCGGAGCGCTTCGAGGCCTACTTCAAAGGGATCGAACTGGCGAACGGTTTTTGCGAACTGACCGACAGCCACGAACAGCGTCAGCGGTTTGAACAGGATAATCGTAAGCGTGCAGCGCGTGGCCTGCCGGTACAACCGATCGACGAACACCTGCTCTCGGCGTTGAGCGCCGGGATCCCGCCCTGTTCCGGCGTGGCGCTGGGGGTGGATCGTCTGATTATGCTGGCGCTGAATGCCGAGTCCATCGGCGATGTTATCGCGTTTACCGTAGAACGCGCCTGACGTCGCTTTTCCTTTATGATGTTCCCGACGTTTTTGTCCGGCGCGGCACGGGCGTTCGCGGCGTCCTGCCGCTCACCCGGCGAAGTCGCCCGCCTCAGCACAGTTTTTGACGCCGGAGAAAACCATCAGCCGTTATAATCCGCCGGCGGTGCGGGTTGACGTGGCGGCATTGCGCCCGACGATTTGCACCGAATCCATCTGTACCTGGAACGGCGGGAACGGCATCACCAGGTTGTGCTGGCGATAACTTTCCAGAATCAACTGGTGCAATTCGTGGCGCAGCGGCATGCGGTGGCCCATTTCTGCGGCGAAGATACGCAATTCGAAAATCTGGATGCCCTGGCGCAGATCCACCAGAAAGACCTCCGGCGGCGGGTTGTCCAGCACCAGCGAGCAGCGTTGCACCGCGTTTAACAGCAGCGCGGTAACGTCCTGCGTATTGGCGTCGGCGGGAGCGGGGATAGTCAGAACGACGCGAGTCACCGAGTCGGACAGCGACCAGTTGATGAATTGTTCAGTGATGAACGCTTTATTGGGGACGATGATCTCTTTGCGATCCCAGTCGGAAATCGTCGTGGCGCGGGTATTGATACGCATCACGCTGCCGGTCAGGTCGCGGATGGTGACGGTATCGCCGATACGAATCGGCTTTTCGAACAGGATGATCAGGCCGGAGATAAAGTTGGCGAAGATCTCCTGCAGCCCGAACCCCAACCCCACACCCAGCGCGGCGACCAGCCACTGTAACTTCGACCATTCGATGCCTATCATGGAGAATCCCATCAGGCCGCCCACCAGAATCAGCAGGTATTTGCTGACGGTGATAATGGCGTAACCGGTGCCGGGCGACAGCTCGATATGCTGCAAAACCGCCAACTCCAGCAACGCGGGCAGGTTGCGCACCAACTGGGCGGTGATGATGAAAATCAGCGTGGCGATCAGCAACGCGCCGAGAGTAATCGGCTGGATACTGTCGACGCCTTTCACCGAACTGGTGACATTCCACAGGCTGATGTTTTCCATAAAGGCGAAGGCGGAATGGATTTCCGACCACAACACGATCACCGAGACCAGGGCCATCAGCGTCAGAATCGAACGTACCAGTTTCAGCGATCTGGCGCTGATGGCGTCCAGATCGACGACCGGTTCCTCAATATTGTCGACGCCGGATTCATAGGCTGTTTGATCTTCTTCGCCGCGGGCGCGCGCCGCCAGAATTTCCGCCCGCCGCTGTCTGGCGCGATCGAAAGCGATGCGGCGGCGCTGAATCAGCATCCAACGTCGGATGATGTGATACACCACCAGCAGGAAGAACCAGATGGCAACCGAGGTTTCCAGCCGAGCCAGCAGCGCTTGCGAGGTGGTCAGATAGCCAAGGCAGGCGGCCAGCGCAGCGAAAAGAGGAATACAAATCAATAAGTTCCACATCGCCCGGTTGATGGGATTCTCGCCGGAGCCTTCTTTATCCAGATAAAGCGGGATCCCGGCGCGTTTCAGCCCGGTAGTGACCAGACTCAGCGCCATGCACAGCAGGACAAAGCACAGTCGCCCCAGCGAGCCGGAGAACTCCCGATCATTGAGGTTATCGAAGGTAATCAGCGCCATGATCAGCGGAACGATAAAGCCGATGGAGAGGCGGTAGTAGCGCATGGCGCGCGCCACCTGTCGCGGCGGCCAGCCGAAATGCACGATGAACAAACCCTGCCGGTGAGCGAAGGACGCGCTGATCATCACGACCCACATCAGGGGGACGGTGGCGGTCACACTGTCGCCGATGGCGACGGCCACCGGATAAGGCCAGGCGTTTTGCAGGCCATATCCCAACGCCGCCCAGAGCACCGGCAACGGAATCGCCACCATGACTGACCAGAACACGGTGCGCAGCGTCAGCATGAAGTAATCCAACGTCACTTTGCCGACCCGGCTACTGGCCCGCTCCAGAAATGCATGGTAGTGGCGGCGGGAACTGATGCTGAGCCCGACCAGCAGCAATGCGCCCAGCAACGGCAACAGCGAGCCGCTACTGGTAAACATCATGAGGAGCGCGCCGCTCAGTTGCGTCAGCGTATCCAGCGACAACAGCCGGGAGAGGTCGTGCAACAGTTCGAGCGGGTAGGCGAAACCGACGGGATCCACATCCGCGACCCAGAACAGATAGCGGTGGGCGGCGTCGCGAATTTCGTTAAGCGCGTCCTCCAGCTGGTTGCTGGCGACTTTCAGCTTGGTCAGCTCCAGAATCTGCGTATCGCAACCGGACATCAGCGAGGTCAGCAGATCGCGCTGGGTGCGCCGCTGATCGTTGAATATTTTCTGCTGTGCGGCGGAGAGCGCTGCGTTGCCGTCTGCGGAGGCTGGTGCGTCCTGGCTCTGCCGGTTCAGCAGATCCTCATAATGCAGACGCTGGGCCCGTAGCTGAGCCATTTCACCGTCCAGCCGTTGGGATTTGGGCATCTCCGGTAGCCGCGCCACCTGTGCGCGCAGCGTTTCCCCCAGTGCCGGAGAGGCGCCCAACCACTGCGCCTGTTCACGCAGGGTGCCGAGCGCCTGACGCACTTGCAGCGTTTGCGCCGTGGTCTGCCGTTGCTGGGCGGCGATCTGGTCGATGCGCTGCGCCTGCTGGTTGAGCGCCACGGAGAGTTCGCGGTTGAGCTGCAACTGGCGGGAAATGGCTTCCGGCAACTCGCCCTCCTGTTCCGCCAGCAGTTCGGTGCGCTCCAGCGCCTGCTCGGCTTCTTTCTGACGTAGGGTATTCAGCGTGCTGCGCAGCGCCTGCAATTGGTTATCCAGCCGGTCGCGGCGTTTTTTGTAAAGGTCGGCCCGCAGGCGCGAGAGTTCCTGCCGATTACTGGCGGAGAGTTGTTCCAGCTCCAGTTCGTTGACCCGGCTTTTACGCAGCGACAGTTCCGTTTGCAACGCGGCGGCCTGCGCTTGCCCCAGCGCGGTGGTCGGCGAGCCCAGCGCCTGCACGCGGCGTTCCACATCGCTCAGGGCGCGGTTGGCTTCCGTTTGTTGTTGCGGTAATTGGGTCAACGAATCGCTGATTTCCCGCAGCCGATCTTGCTCCTGCTGGAGTTGACGGCTTTGTTCCAGCAACTGGCTGCCGAACTGGACAATCAGTTGTTCCAGTTCATTGACGGATTGGGTTTTGGGCAATGACGGCGGTTTATTTTCCTCCGCCATCAATTGCTGGCGCAGATCCTGCATTAGCCGGGGAAAATCGTCGATGATGCGCTGGTATTGATCGGCGCGTTGGCGGGTTTCCCGGCGTTCATCCAGCAACCGCAGCGCGGACTGCAGTTCCCGGACGATATCTGCCTGGCCGGGGGCGTCTTTATTGGCTTGCGCCTGTTGAAGCTCCTGCTGCAACTGCGCCTCGCCGGGCTCGGAGGCCGCCAGCGACGTGGTTGATAACAGGCATCCCAACAGGAAAATCAGGATCAGACGCACGGCTGGCCTCCTCGTGAGGGCGATGACGGGGTCAGGGGGTATGTTGGCGGTAGTCGCTGCCGTTGATGGGAGACGAATCAGCCGGTGTTAACGCTTCAGCCAGCGCTTCGCCCATACGGGTGACGCTTTGGCTGGCAAGACCGGGCATCAGCTGCACGTGGCCCGGCGAAAAGAGATTGATCACCGTGGAGCCCAGCCGGAAACGACCCATCTCGTCGCCTTTTTCCAGCACGACGGCGTCTTCGCCTTCCGGTGGGTAAGCCCAGCGCTTGATGATGCCTTCGCGCGGCGGCGTAACGACCCCGGCCCAGACGGTTTCGATACTGCCGACGATGGTCGCGCCCACCAGAATCTGCACCATCGGCCCAAACGGCGTATCAAACAGACAGATAACCCGTTCATTACGGGCAAACAGATTGGGAACGTTTTCCGCCGTGAGCGGATTGACGGAAAACAGATCGCCCGGCACATAAATCATGTCGCGCAGTACGCCGTCGCACGGCATATGCACGCGGTGGTAATCGCGCGGCGAAAGATAGGTGGTGACGAACAGACCGTCGCGGAACAAATCGGCGATGATGTAGTTACCGGCCAGTAGCGCTTCCAGTGAGTAGTCGTGCTGTTTGGCCTGCAGGATACGGTCATCGTCGATGACGCCCAGTTGGGAAATCATACCGTCGGCTGGCATCACCAGGTGTTGCGGCAGTGGATCCACCGGACGAATGCCCGGCTTCAGCGGGCGGACGAAAAATTCGTTAAAGGTGCGGTAGGCGGCGGTATCCGGCTGCTGCGCCTCCTGCATATTGACCTTATAACAGCGGACGAACAGGTCGATCACCAGTTTGGTCAATCTGCCCGCCTGCTTGTCGGCGGCCCAGCCTGCCAAGCGGGTTAACCCGACTTTGGGAAGCGCATGGTGTAGCGCTATCTTGATACTGTCCAGCACAGTCAACCTCGTTATAGTCAGTGTTCGCGGTGGAAAGGGGCGCATTGTAGCGGTGGATACAACAAATGTCAGTTATCCGAACCGGAAAAGGATTTGCGCGTTTTTACCTGCGTCATGCTTTCAAGAATGCGATGGTAATTATCAAAACGTTCCGGCGCTATCTCCCCACGCTCCAGCGCTTCGCGGATGGCGCAACCAGGGTCGGTATCGTGTTTGCAGTCGCGGAATTTGCAACTGCCGAGGTAGTCGCGAAACTCGATGAAACCGCGCGTCACCTGTTCCGGCTCCAGATGCCACAGCCCGAATTCCCGCACGCCGGGGGAGTCGATCATATCGCCGCCATGCGGGAAGTGATACAGCCGGGCGGCGGTGGTGGTGTGCTGACCCAGCCCGGAGCCGTCGGAAACATCGTTAATCTGAATGCGCGTTTCGCCGGGGTAGAGCAGGGCGTTGAGCAGACTGGATTTACCGACGCCGGACTGGCCGGCAAAAATGCTGATACGGTGGGTGAGGGCGGCCTCCAGCTCGGCGATGCCGGATTGGGTTTTACTGGACACCATCAGCACCCGGTAATTGAGCCGGCGGTAGATATCCATCACCTCTTCCACGAATTCGCGCGCCTCTTCGTCCAGCAGATCGATCTTGTTCAATACGATCAGCGGTTCGATCTCCAGCGTTTCACATGCCACCAGATAACGATCGATAATATTGAGGGACAATTCCGGCAGGATGGCGGAGACGATCACGATCTGATCGATATTGGCGGCGATGGGCTTAAGCCCGTCGTAGTAGTCCGGGCGGGTCAGCACCGATTGGCGCGGATGCACCGCTTCGACGATGCCGCTGATGCCGGAAAGCGTTTCGTTGCCTGCGCGCCAGACGACGCGATCGCCAGTCACCAGCGAGTTGATGGTGCGGCGAATGTTGCAGCGGTGCAGGGCGCCGTCCGGCGCTTCGATGTCGGCATGCATGCCAAAACGGCTGATAATGACGCCTTCCTGCGGCTCGCCCAACTGGTTGTCATCCCATTCGACACTGTGGTCGGCATGTTTCAGACGACGCTGGTGGTTGGCGCTTACCCGGCGCTGCTGGCCCTTTGACAGTTTCTTTTTACTCACGCGGTTTCTCTCGGTTCATCGCTTATCGCCCGTGACAATTGAAGCGATTATAATACACACTATTTCATTTTAATTAACCGCCACCGGACGCGCATAGCCCGGCAGCGGCTTGACTCCACAGGAAAGGCGACGATGGTAAACGAAAACAACCTGATCTGGATCGATCTGGAAATGACGGGGCTGGATCCCGAACGCGACCGCATTATTGAAATCGCCACGCTGGTAACGGACGCCAATCTGAATGTCCTGGCGGAAGGCCCGACGTTGGCGGTGCACCAATCCGACAGCCAACTGGCGCTGATGGATGACTGGAACGTGCGTACTCACACCGCCAGCGGGTTGGTGGATCGCGTCAAGGCCAGTACGTTTGACGACCGCGCCGCCGAACTGGCGACCTTGCGCTTTCTGGAACAGTGGGTGCCGGCGGGCAAATCGCCGATCTGCGGCAACAGCATCGGCCAGGATCGCCGTTTTCTGTTCCGTTATATGCCGGAACTGGAAGCCTACTTCCACTACCGTTATCTGGATGTCAGTACGCTGAAAGAACTGGCCCGCCGCTGGAAGCCGGAGATGCTGGCCGGTTTCAAAAAGCGCAACACCCATCAGGCGATGGACGACATCCGCGAGTCCGTCGCGGAACTGGCGTATTACCGCGAGCACTTCATTCAACTGTAATCACGACATCGCTCCCGCCAAGCGCACCGCGGGAGAACGTTCAAAAAACGGCCGCTCGGCGGCCGATATGGATAAAATCTCGGCGCTTTGCCGGTTTTGTCGGCACTTGAACGAGGATTTATGTTTGAGGGCTTGCGGCACAAAACTTTTCTCGTATAATGCGCAACCCGTACCGGCAGTGAAATTCAGGTACGGCACCTCAATGCGGGAATAGCTCAGTTGGTAGAGCACGACCTTGCCAAGGTCGGGGTCGCGAGTTCGAGTCTCGTTTCCCGCTCCAAATTCAGTTGTGCAGATGAATGTCTGCATGATGCAGAAAACCACCGGAAGGTGGTTTTTTTGTTTTTGTCCTCTTCACTCTCTGTGTTTCGCTATTCCTGTTTTGCTGTCATGCGCGGATTTTCTGCCGGGCAGGTTGGTCGTTTTTCCCCGGCTGATTGCTATACTCCAGAAATAACAACCACTAATGAACATAATGCGCTGGTTTTCCCATGGTACATCCGGCGGAACCGACGATTTCACTGGCAGGGAGTAGTAAGCATGACGTCTTTTAACTATCCACGAGCCCGGCGTGTCGCGGGCGGGCTGGTGTGTGTGCTGGCGCTGGCGTGCGGCGCTCAGGTTCGGGCGGATGACCCGCTGCTGGCTGTTCCCACCTCCCAGACACCGAGCCCGGCGCCCGCCGACAACCCGACGCGCGGCATTCTGGTCGCCATAGATCAGGCGACGTTATCCAGTGATTTGGCGGGGCGCATCGTTGAAATGCCGTTCAGAGAAGGGGAGTCGTTTAAAAAAGGCGATCTGCTGGTGCGCTTCGATTGCGCTATCTATCAGGCGCAGCTGGCGGCCTCACAGGCAGCCGCGCGGGCGGCGGAGGCAGAGTTGAGCCAGAACCAGCAGTTGGCGCAGATGAAATCGGTCGGGCGACATGCGGTGGCGTTGTCTGCCGCCCGTTTTGCACAGGCGCAGGCGGAGAGCCAGGTCTATCAGATTCAGGTTAATCGTTGCCGCATACCGGCGCCGTTCGACGGGCAGGTGGTGAAACGGCGCGCTCAAGAGCATGAAAGCGTCGGTCTCGGCATGCCGGTGCTGGATATCGTCAATAACCGTCGTCTGGAGATCAATCTGCTGGTTCCTTCCCGTGGGTTGTCCGTGCTTAAACCAGGGCTGGCTTTCACGTTTACGCCGGATGAAACCGGTAAACCACTACGCGCCCGCGTCGCCCGGTTGGGGGCCAGAATTGATGAAAGTAGCCAAACGCTAAATCTGATCGGCATCATCGAAACCCAGGACAGCAGCCTGATGGCCGGTATGAGCGGCACAGCGCATTTTCCGGAGTCACTTTGAGTACAACGCCACCTGTTTCCACCGAACGTGTTTTCGCCCGGTTTCTGGATCTCGAGCATCAGGCCCGTTCAGCGAAAACGGTTGAAGAACTGGCCTATTGC
This sequence comes from Musicola paradisiaca NCPPB 2511, assembly GCF_000400505.1. Classification (NCBI taxonomy): domain Bacteria; kingdom Pseudomonadati; phylum Pseudomonadota; class Gammaproteobacteria; order Enterobacterales; family Pectobacteriaceae; genus Musicola; species Musicola paradisiaca. The sequence continues at coordinate 511,169 of NZ_CM001857.1, forward strand.
ATCGTCAACGATAGCCAGACACTGTTTGGTTTCCGCCATGCGGCGCTGGTGATTAACGGCCGGGTACGGGCCGTGACCGGCGTGACGCAGCCCGCGCCCAACGCCCCTTTTGTCGCCTTTGTTGAACGTGCCTGCGCGCAACTGCCGCAGGATGGGCGATGCGCGCAGGTTATTGCCGCGTCGTTGGATCAGCAAACCCGCAACGACTGGCAAACGCTGTCGGCGCCGGAAGCGTTATGGGCGCCGTTGAATGATCGTCATGGGCGCCCTTTCGGCGGCATCTGGTATGCCAGAGAGCAACCCTGGCAGAACGCCGAACAACTGCTGGCGGAGCGGCTCTCTCACGCCTTCGCTCACGCCTGGCTGGCGCTGGAGCCTCTCTCTTCCTGGCGGCGCGCGCGTTGGCGCTGGAAGTTTGCCATCCCTTGTCTGTTGATCGCGGCGTGTTTGTTGATTCCTGTACGCCAGTCGGTGCTGGCGCCGGCAGAAGTGATTCCGTTTAACGGGCGCGTGGTCGCTGCGCCGTTGGATGGCGTTATTCAGTCTTTTGCCGTTCAGCCTAACCAGAGCGTGCGTAAAGGCGACCCGTTGGTACGTTTCGACGACACCACACTGAAAGCGCAGGCGGATGTCGCCGAACGGGCGCTGAATGTGGCGGAAGCGGAATACCGCGCCAGCTCGCAACGTGCGTTTCAGGATGCCGATTCTAAAGCGCGGTTGGATTTCCTCGCCGCGCAGGTGGCGCAAAAGCGCGCCGAACGCGATTACGCCAACGCCTTGCTGGGGCGCGCCGAGATTCGCGCCGAACGTGACGGCATCGCGGTATTTGCCGATGCTGAACGTTGGAGCGGTAAACCGGTGAGAACCGGCGAACGCCTGATGGATTTAGCGGACCCGACGCAGGTGGCGTTGCGTATCGAGCTGGATGTCGGCGACGCTATTCGTCTGGCGCCGGATGCGCCGATTACTCTGTTTCTCGACAGTGATCCGGTCACGCCGCATGATGCGCGGCTGGATCGCATCGCCTATGAGTCCGAGCCCACTCCGGCAGGTAATCTGGCTTATCGGCTGGATGCCCGTTTCACCGGCGAGCCGCCGCGCATCGGGTTGCGGGGGACGGCGAAAGTCTCCGGCGAATATGTGCCGCTGGCGGTCTATTTGTTCCGCCGTCCGCTGGCGGTATTGCGCCAGTCGGTGGGGATATGAGTGAATTCCTGCCGGCGCTGCGGGCCGATCTGCAACTGGTGGCGTCGGCCGCAGGGCTGGATGGCGCGCCCCAATGGGTATTGTCCGACCCGGCGACCGGGCGTTACTTCACGCTGACGCCTTCGGCGATTCGCCTGTTGCGGCACTGGTCGTTGCGGGAGCTTCAGTCGGTACTGGCGGCCGCCAATACCGAGCCGGGCCTGCTGTTGCAGCGTAGCGATCTGGAACAATTGCTGCGCTTCCTGCGTAATCACGATCTGATCGCCGCCAGCGATCCGGTTCAACGGCAAGCGTATGCCATCAAAGCGGGGGCGATGCGGACTAGCCTGTGGAAGTCCCTGCTGCACCAATATCTGTTTTTTCGTATTCCGTTGTGGCGCCCTGACCCGTGGCTGAGCCGCTGCTGGCCTGGGTTACAGCGTTATGGCCGGCCTTTTTTGCGCGTCGGGTTGCCGCTGATTCTACTGCTGGGCGGGTTTCTGGTGAGCCGGGATTGGGTGCGTTATACCCATGCGTTCCCCCATTTGTTCAGCCTGCAAGGCATGGCGACTTTTGGCGTCGCGTTGTTCTGCGCCAAGTTTGTGCACGAACTGGGGCACGCTTTTATGGCCAAACGCGCGGGGTGCCGGGTTCAAAACATGGGGGTGGCGTTTATCGTGCTGTTTCCGTTGTTCTATACCGACGTGAGCGATGCCTGGAAACTGAAGGATCATCGCGCCCGGTTGCTGATCAGCGCCGGCGGCATTCTGGCGGAACTGCTGCTGGCCGGTATCGCGCTGCTGGTATGGGCGTTATTGCCTGACGGCCCGGTGCGCAGCGCCGTTTTTATGCTCTCCAGTGCGACCTGGATAACGACGCTGGTCGTCAATCTTAATCCCTTGATGAGGTTCGACGGTTATTTCCTGCTGAGCGATTTCTGGCGGGTGGAAAACCTGCAGGAACGCGCTTATGCCTTGTGTCGCTGGCGGTTGCGCGAAGCGTTGTTCGGTTACGGCCGGCCGGCGCCGCAAACCTGGTCGCCCGCTATGCAGCGCAAGTTGCTGATCTGGGGTTACGCCTCGTGGGTGTGGCGCTTTTTCCTGTTCACCGGTATCGCGCTGGTGGTGTATCACTTTTTCATCAAGCTGGTCGGCATTGGCCTGATGCTGGTTGAAATCGGCTGGTTTGTGGCGCTGCCGATCGTTAAGGAGATGTCGGTATGGTGGTCTATGCGTAATGCGGCACACCCCGCCAACCTGCTGAGGTCTGTCCTGGCAGGGGCGCTGATCCTGATATTCCTGCTGTTTCCATGGCGCGGCAGCATTCGCATTCCGGCAGTGCTGGAGGCGGAAAATGTCAGCGTGCTGTATGCGCCTATTCCGGCACAGGTTAAGGCGCTGCATGTGGTTGATGGTCAGAGCGTGAAAGCGGGCGATGTGCTGCTGGAGCTGACCTCTGCGGATGTGGATTATCGCATTGCGATTGAGCGCCTACAGATCGCTGTGTTGCAACAGCGGTTGCAGCGAGGGGCGGCACGTCAGGAAACCGCCAGTGAAACCCAGGTGATTGACCGGCAACTGGCGGAATCGCTGGCGCGCTATCGAGGGTTGGTGGCGCAACAACAACGGTTGTCGATCGTCGCGCCGCAGGCCGGGCTGGTGAGGGATGTGACACGGGATATGACGGCAGGCCGCTGGCTGACGGCGGATATGCCGTTGTTGCGGGTGGTCGACGCGGGCGCAGGGCGAGTGCAGGGATATTTGCCGGAGGATGCGCTGAAACGAGCCCAGACGGGCGCGCAAGGCACGTTTATCGCCGATGAACCGGCGTATCCTCGCCTGACGGTGCGACTGAACGATATCGCGCCCACCGGCGTTGCTTACCTGCAACGGGAAATGCTGGCGTCCGATCGTCATGGCCCTATCGCTGTGCGCCGCGACCGGGATCACAACCCTCTGCCGGTTCAGGCGCAGTACAGCATACGTTTTCGGGTGGAGGATGATCGGCTGCTGCCGCCACAACCTTTGCGGGGCAGCGTCATTCTGGAAGGGGATAAGGAATCTATTCTTGGTGCAGTGTGGCGTCGGGTGGCGGCGCTGGGCATTCGGGAAAGTGGGTTTTGATGGGAACGCATCGACATGAATAAATGCATGTGTTGCATAAATTTTAATCATCTGTTTCTCACGATAATATCAAGAAATATTTTTTAATAAACGCAGCAAATTTCCCTCGCTGGACTATGTTTTGACTATGTTTCAATGCGTTTCCGCTCTACCTCGTTTTATCTCATGACAGCCTGATATGCCCCATCCCCTGGGGCCACACAGCATAATGACAATTATCTGATGCTCTTCATCATGCGGTGAAGCGGTATCGGTCTAAGGAGAGAAATTATGAAGCGTGTCCAGCGTGTGTTCGTCAAATCCGCGATTGCCGTCGTATTGAGCGGCGGCGTATTTCTGCCGCAAGCGGTGGCGGGGTGTTCTGCCGACAGCCCATATATCGGCGGCATTTGTTATATGGCCGGTACTTATTGCCCGGCAGATGATTATTTGCCCGCAGATGGTCGAACACTGAACATATCCGATTATCAGGTGCTTTATGCGGTGATTGGCACCCTTTATGGGGGTAATGCGTCCACCAATTTTATGTTGCCCGATTTGCGGGGAAGGACGGCGATAGGCGCAGGTCCGCTTAATGGTTCCTCCCCGACGTATAACCCTATTCCGGGTCAGAAGATTGGGCAGGAAGTCTCAAACGTTGTCGGCACTGGCTCGGTGACACTCACCGCCTCACAGGTTCCGCCGCATACTCACCCCGCGACCTTAACGCTGAACGGCGTCTCGGGTACGACGCCGGTCGCCAGCGGCGCTGTTTCCCTGACATCGCTGTCCGGCAGTATCACCAACCTGCCTTTCAGTGCGGTAGCCAGCCTGGGTGTCACGGGTATCGCCAAAATCGGTTCGTCCACCACCACCGGCAGAAGCGTGAGCCTCACGGATAAAGCCCTGTTGACCTCCGTCGGCGGGCCTTCCGCCCAGATCTACGCGCCTTCCGGCACTAACGATCGGCAAGTGGGGCCGGACGGCAGCGTCACCGGCACCGCGAGTGGTACCGTCAGCGGTACCGCGAACGGCGGCCAGTTGTCAGGAACGGTGTCGGGTAATGTCAGCCTGCCGGTAGTGGGTGCGGTCACGGTGGGGGCGAATGCGACGGTTCCTGCTCCGGTAACGGTGCCGGTAGCGGTATCGGTACCGGTGCGCGATCCGTCGTTAGTGATGACGGCCTGTATTGCTGTGCGGGGTATTTATCCGACCCGTCCTTGAGGCGGTTGTGAGTACAAGGGCGGCGAGGGGAACGTTGTCGCCCAACAGGCCAATACCTGGCATTGGGCTGAGGACATGACGGCGGGAGCAAAGGCAACCCGATGCAGACGTTGCGAGGTGATATCTCTGTAAGGAACCGCATGGTTAAGTAAAAATTTTTATATATCCGCCATCGTAATATTAATAAATATTTCTGAGTTAACACGGCACGTTTGCCCTGACTGGGCTATGTTTTGACTGTGATTCAATGTGTTTCCGCTCTGTTTCGTTCTATCTCATAAAAACCCGAGATGCCCATACCTTTGGGGCCACACAGCATAATGACAACTAGCCTGGTGCCTTCTATCGTGCGGTGAATCGGCATCAGTCTAAGGAGAGGGATGTATGAAGCATGTCCGACATCTGTTCGTTAAATCCACCATCGCCGTTGCGCTGAGCGCTGGTGTATTGCTACCACAGACCGCTGCTGCCTGTTCCGCTGACGGCGATTACATTGGCAGTGTGTGTTATATGGCCGGTACCTATTGCCCAGCTGATGACTATTTGCCTGCAAACGGTCAAACGCTGAATGTATCTGAGTATCAAGCGCTCTATGCGCTAATTGGCAACATTTATGGTGGTACTCAGAACAAGACCTTCGCGCTGCCTGATCTGCGGGGTAGAACTGCGATAGGTTCAGGCCCGCTGTCAGGTACGACGTCGGTTTATACTCCGGGACAGAAAATCGGGCAGGAAGTCTCAAACGTTGTCGGCACTGGCTCGGTGACGCTCACCGCCTCACAGGTTCCGCCGCATACTCACCACGCGACCTTAACGCTGAACGGCGTCTCGGGTACGACGCCGGTAGCCAGCGGCGCTGTTTCCCTGACATCGCTGTCCGGCAGTATCACCAACCTGCCTTTCAGTGCGGTAGCCAGCCTGGGTGTCACGGGTATCGCCAAAATCGGTTCGTCCACCACCACCGGCAGAAGCGTGAGCCTCACGGACAAAGCCCTGTTGACCTCCGTCGGCGGGCCTTCCGCCCAGATCTACGCGCCTTCCGGCACTAACGATCGGCAAGTGGGGCCGGACGGCAGCGTCACCGGCACTGCGAGTGGTACCGTCAGCGGTACCGCGAACGGCGGCCAGTTGTCAGGAACGGCGTCGGGCAATATCAGCCTGCCGGTAGTGGGTGCGGTCACGGTGGGGGCGAATGCGACGGTTCCTGCTCCGGTAACGGTGCCGGTAGCGGTATCGGTACCGGTGCGCGATCCGTCGTTAGTGATGACGGCCTGTATTGCCGTCAAAGGGTATTATCCGCTTCATCCTTGACGCGACGGTCAGTGAAGGGGGGCGGTTTGCCTCCCTTCCGGGCAGGCGAAAACGTGTTGATATAACGACACGGAAAACAGCACAGAATGTAAAAATAATTGTAAACTTACAGAGGGAGAACATAAATTTAATCTTTCTTGCGATCTGAAATAGTTACTCATAATAAAAAACGATTATTTATTCATTTTCAAACGGTTCGGCTACTGACTGGCATCATTGTTGACAGCAATTTGAGGTTTCGGGGTACTTCTATGTTATGGCGTCATCTGTTCCGTAAGAAAGGCAGCCACCCGGCCTGCCCGGTTGCATCGGTTTCCGAGATACCGTTGGGGTATGCACTGGAAGCCCGTATGTTGTTTGATGGTGCGATTGCCGCCACGGTCGATCAAACCGCAGAAACTCAACCCACGACCACGCAAACAGCCTCGGCCGAGACGGCCACTCAGACTGACGGTAGCCATGCCGAGGGTACTACCGACCACACCGACTCATCTTCCTCAGGAACCAGTACACAGAGCACAACCTCTGATAGCAGCGAAGCTGTGGCGGTCGCCGGTGAAACCACCCACAAAGAAGTGGTGTTTGTCGATACCTCGGTGGCTGATTACCAGACGCTGGTCAGCCAGATACCAGCCGGGATGGACGTGGTATTGCTGGACAGCAGCCAGGACGAGTTGACCCAGATGGCGGAATGGGCGCAAACGCACAGCGGCTATGATGCAATCCATATCATCAGCCATGGCGCGGAAGGGCGTATCTATCTGGGGGGATTAACTCTAGATACCGCTACGGCTGCGGCTCGACAAAGCGACTTGAGCGCTCTTGGCGCGGCGTTGACGGAGACGGGCGATATCCTGTTGTACGGATGTTCGGTGGCGTCGGGTGAAGGCGTGAGTTTTATTGAAGAGATCGCCAGCGCCACCGGCGCGGATGTCGCGGCATCCAGCGATTTGACCGGCAGCGCAGAAAAAGGCGGTGACTGGACGCTGGAAAAAAGCGTCGGCACTGATGCTATCCAGGCCACTGCCTTATCGTTTGATAACTATAATGAATTGCTGACTATCGTTACATTCGACCAGACTGATTACGATAGTGGCTCGGGTTTATACACCAAAACGGTCAGCTCGGTGTCATTCACCTTTAACGGAACGGATTTCTTCTCTTTCAACAACAATCACGATGCTGGCTATATGGTGTACCCGGACAGCGCGACGGGCGACACCGCGACCAAAGTGACGATTGCCGTTGCTTCGGGCTACACCTTCGACCTGACCAGTTTTAGCTATTACACCACTAACGCCGATATCATCACCGTGACTTTCACTTATGCCGATAATTCGACAGTCACCGGAACGCTGACGGCCACGTCGGACACGGACATTACTCTCAGTGATTTCTCCGTGTTCAAGGATGCGTCGAACAATGCCTTGCCGACTTTGGCCAATGACGTGATTAGCGTGGTGATCGCGTCTTCCAATAGCGCCGGTACTTACGATTTCGGCACCAATAACTACGATATTTCCGATGTCAAAACCATCACGCCGAAAGACACCACCTCCACGGTAACGGCTGGTGCCGCCAGCGAGGCGACGACGTTTTCCACCACCGCAACCTCGGTCGCCAGCGCCACCTCATTGCTGGATTTTACCATCACGGATACGGGGGCATCGGATGGCGTCGCCACTACCGTCAGTGCGCTGTCAGTAGATGTCACCGGCACCGCGACATCATCGGAACTGAGCGAGATGACCTTCCTGCTCAGTGGGCCGGATGCCACTAACGTCGTTGGCACATACAGCAGCAGTACCGGCAAAATTACGTTTTCCGGGCTCAATTTATCGATTGCCGATGGCGACCATGAAACCTACACCATCAAAGCGTATTACAGCGATAACACCAGCAGTAACGACATTACCGATCACCACACCGTGATACTGTCCGTCAATGCCAGCAACTTTACCACCGGGTCGGGCAGTTCCACCTTTACTAGCGGCCAGTCCAGTGTCACCAACGGCAGCGGCGCCAGTATTGATGTGGCGGCCACTAAACTGATTTACAGCCAGTCGCCTTCCACCTCGGTGGTCAGCGGCATTAACTTTACTACTCAACCTACCGTGATCGCGGTTGACGATCGCGGCAATATCGATACCGATTTCAGCGGCACCGTTACCCTGAGCGAAAATGGCAGCGGCTCGTTGACCGGCACCACCTCTGTGACCGCCTCGAACGGCATCGCTACCTTTAGCGGCGTGAAGTACACCTCGGCCAGCGACGCGGACGCCAACTTTACGCTGACTGCCGCATCCGGCAGTCTGGTGAGTGCGACTTCCGCATCGATTGATCCCGATGTGGTTGCAACGAAGCTGGTGTTCTCGACTCAGCCGGTGCCTACCACGGTGCAGGATGGTCAGAGCACCAGTTTTACCACCGTGCCGGTGGTGCAGGCGGTCGATGCCAACGGCATGGTGGATCAGGATTACACCACCAACATCGTCTTGTCGGTCACTGATCCCAACGACGGAACGGTCGACGGCACCGTCAACAGTCTTACAGTGACGTCAGGCGATCAGGATGCCAGCAGCACGACGGTAACGTTGACGCCATCCGGCGGTATTGCCACCTACACCGGCTTGATTATTCAATACACCAACAGCGGCAGCACCAATACGCTGGCATTACGCGCTACCTCAGGCAGCCTGACGGCGGTCAACAGTTCATCGCTCACCTCAACCTCCAACACCGCCCCTGTTTTCAGCAACCTCAATGGCGGTGCGACCTTTACTGAAAATGGTAGCGCGGTGGTGATAGACAACGATGTCACGGTCGCGGATACCGAGCTGAATAGCCAGGGCAACTATAACGGTGCGTCGATAACCATCGCCCGCAATGGTGGGGCCAGCAGTAATGATATCTTCGGTAATAGCGAGCTGTTAGGCGCGCTGATGCAAGGGCAAAACTTCACCTACAACGGTACGACGGTGGGCAGTGTCACGGCGAACGCCTCCGGCACGCTGACGCTAACGTTCAATAGTAATGCAACGTCGGCGATAGTGAATGCGGTGCTGCAATCCCTGACCTATACCAACAGCTCTGACGATCCGCCAGCGAGTGTGACGCTTAACTGGACCTTTAATGACGGTTCGCTCAATAGCACGGGTACTAATCAGGCGGTGATTTCCATTACGCCGGTTAACGATGCGCCAACGTTATCCAGCGGCGCGTTGGTGACGCTGACGTCCACGACGGAAGACGCCACTTCGTCGTCCACGACGGTGTCGTCGCTGCTGAGTGCTGCCGGTTACGCGGATGTGGACAGCGGCGCGCTCAGCGGTATCGCGCTGACGGCGCTGAGCGGCAACGGGACGTGGCAATACTCGACGGACAGCGGAACCAACTGGTACAGCGTCGGCACGGTGTCCAGCACATCGGCGTTGCTGCTCAGTTCGACGGCGCAGCTGCGTTATGTGCCGGATGGCGCTACCGTCGAAACCGCCGCCTTCAATTTCAGCGCCTGGGATCAGACCAGCGGCACGGCCACCACCGGGGCGACCAAGGGGCTGGCGGATACCTCGACCACCGGCGGCAGCAGCGCGTTCTCCAGCAACAGCGCGCTGGCCTCGCTGACGGTGAGCGACGTTAACGATGCGCCGACCTTATCCAGCGGCGCCTCGCTGACGCTGACGTCCACGACCGAGAATGTCACCTCGTCATCCACGACGGTGTCGTCGCTGTTGAGTGCTGCCGGTTACGCGGATGTGGACAGCGGCGCGCTCAGCGGTATCGCGCTGACGGCGCTGAGCGGCAACGGAACGTGGCAATACTCGACGGACAGCGGAACCAACTGGTACAGCGTCGGCACGGTGTCCAGCACATCGGCGTTGCTGCTCAGTTCGACGGCGCGAATTCGCTATGTGCCGGATGGCGCTAACGGCGAAACCGCCGCCTTCAATTTCAACGCCTGGGATCAGACCAGCGGCACGGCCACCACCGGGGCGACCAAGGGGCTGGCGGATACCTCGACCACCGGCGGCAGCAGCGCGTTCTCCAGCAACAGCGCGCTGGCCTCGCTGACGGTGAGCGACGTTAACGATGCGCCGACCTTATCCAGCGGCGCCTCGCTGACGCTGACGTCCACGACGGAAGACGCCACTTCGTCGTCCACGACGGTGTCGTCGCTGCTGAGTGCTGCCGGTTATGCGGATGTGGACAGCGGCGCGCTCAGCGGTATCGCGCTGACGGCGCTGAGCGGCAACGGGACGTGGCAGTACTCGACGGACAGCGGAACCAACTGGTACAGCGTCGGCACGGTGTCCAGCACATCGGCGTTGCTGCTCAGTTCGACGGCGCGAATTCGCTATGTGCCGGATGGCGCTAACGGCGAAACCGCCGCCTTCAATTTCAACGCCTGGGATCAGACCAGTGGTACAGCAACAACGGGGGCGACCAAGGGGCTGGCGGATACCTCGACCACCGGCGGCGGCAGCGCGTTCTCTACCAATAGTGCGCAAGCGTCACTGTCGGTGAGCGACGTTAACGATGCGCCGACCTTATCCAGCGGCGCCTCGGTGACGCTGACGTCCACGACCGAGAATGTCACCTCGTCATCCACGACGGTGTCGTCGCTGCTGAGTGCTGCCGGTTATGCGGATGTGGACAGCGGCGCGCTCAGCGGTATCGCGCTGACGGCGCTGAGCGGCAACGGGACGTGGCAATACTCGACGGACAGCGGAACCAACTGGTACAGCGTCGGCACGGTATCCAGCACATCGGCGTTGCTGCTCAGTTCGACGGCGCAGCTGCGTTATGTGCCGGATGGCGCTAACGGCGAAACCGCCGCCTTCAATTTCAGCGCCTGGGATCAGACCAGTGGTACAGCAACAACGGGGGCGACCCGGGGGCTGGCGGATACCTCGACCACCGGCGGCAGCAGCGCGTTCTCTACCAATAGTGCGCAAGCGTCACTGTCGGTGAGCGACGTCAATGACGCGCCGACCTTATCCAGCGGCGCCTCGGTGACGCTGACGTCCACGACCGAGAATGTCACCTCGTCATCCACGACGGTGTCGTCGCTGCTGAGTGCTGCCGGTTATGCGGATGTGGACAGCGGCGCGCTCAGCGGTATCGCGCTGACGGCGCTGAGCGGCAACGGGACGTGGCAATACTCGACGGACAGCGGAACCAACTGGTACAGCGTCGGCACGGTATCCAGCACATCGGCGTTGCTGCTCAGTTCGACGGCGCAGCTGCGTTATGTGCCGGATGGCGCTAACGGCGAAACCGCCGCCTTCAATTTCAGCGCCTGGGATCAGACCAGTGGTACAGCAACAACGGGGGCGACCCGGGGGCTGGCGGATACCTCGACCACCGGCGGCAGCAGCGCGTTCTCTACCAATAGTGCGCAAGCGTCACTGTCGGTGAGCGACGTCAATGACGCGCCGACCATCGGCAGCACCATCAGTGGTCAAACCGCGACAAAAGGCACTGCGTTCAGTTTCACGCTGCCAAACAGCACGTTTGTAGACGTTGATACCAGCGATACGCTAACGCTGAGCGCAACACTGGCGGACGGTTCACCGCTGCCGAGTTGGCTGGCGTTTAATGCGGCGAACGGTACTTTCTCCGGCACGCCCGGCAATGGCAATGTGGGCAACCTGAGCATTCGCGTGACGGCGACCGACAGCAGTAATGCGTCGATCAGTACGACGTTCGATTTGGCTGTTAATGACAACAACCAGTCCCCGGTGGTGAATGGTACGCTGGCGGCGCAGACGGCGACGCAGGACAGCAGTTTCAGCCTAGTGGTGCCAGCCAGTTTGTTCACCGATCCGGATTCTGGCGATGCGCTGACGCTGAGTGCGGCACAGGCCGATGGCTCGGCGCTGCCGGGCTGGCTGACCTTTAACCCGGTGACTCGTACGTTGTCCGGCACGCCGGGCAGCGGCGATGTGGGCAGCCTGACGATTCGCGTCACGGCGACCGATAGCAGTAGCGTGTCGGTGAGCGTCACATTTGGCCTTTCCGTTACCAGTAGCGCGCAGGATGGCGTTGATCCGGAGTTCAAAATGAACGGCGGTACAACCGCGCCGCAATTGTCTTCGACCCCAACGGTGGCTGTTAGCGTCGCGTCGAATGCGCCGGTAACGCTTGGGTCGCTGTTTAGTTCGTCATCGCTCGGCGCGATCAGCACCGGTGTAACCGCGGAAAGCGCGACGGTAACTGCGTCGATCTTCCAGTCTTCCCAGCAGAAGGCGTCTACCACGACGACGCCCGTCAGTCAGATCTCAAACGCCTTTGTGGTGGGCGCGACGGGCGGTGTGAGCCATTTCGACAGTGCGCTGGGGTCTTTCCCCAGCTTCAACACCGGCGGCGCGTTGGGCGGCAGTTCTTCGTTGGCGGGGCTGTTTTCGGGCATCAACCTGCCTTCGCTGTCGACGATGTCGGTGTTCTCCGGGGGGAGTTGGCGGGATATCAACACGAATACCGGCAGTGGTGGCGGATTCACCGCCTCATCGCCTGGTGGTTCGGCGATGAATTTCACCCCCAGTCTGGAGCAGCAATTACAGCAGTTGGGTGATAACGAATGGCAGCGCCTGGCGGCCATTGAACAGGCGTTGCTCGCGATGGGGCAACAGCAAGAGCAACAGGGATGATGAGCGGCGTCCTGGACATCGACGGCGTCATGACAATAACAACAATGGGCAGGAGTAGAACGTGTCAAAGGGTCGTAAGTTTTTCAGTCTTAGCCTGATGGTGATGGCGATGAGTGGCTGCGCCGTAACGAGCCAGCCCATCTCAAAACAACAAAGTGAACAACGCATTCAGCAAGACAAGGTTGTCATGTTTGGCAAGCAGGAGCCTGTCACTGCGCCGATTACCTTGTACGACGCCATGGCGCGGGCGCTGAAATACAATCTGGAAGCGCGGCTCAAGGTGATGGAGCAGGCATTGTCACAGCAACAACTGGAGCTGGCGCGTTACGACATGCTGCCCCAGATGGCGATGGCGGCGGGTTATGTCGGGCGCAGCAATACCAGCGCATCCAGCAGCCGTAGCGTGGAAACCGGGAGACAATCGCTGGAGCCGTCGACCTCGCTGGATCGTGATCGTCAGGTTGCCGACCTGACGATGGTCTGGAACGTGCTCGATTTCGGCGTCAGCTATGTCGGCGCCAAGCAGAAAGCCGATCAGGGCTGGATTGCCGAAGAGCGTAAACGCAAAGTGGTGCATACCATCCTGCAGGATGTGCGCTCGGCGTACTGGCGGGCGGTGGCGGCTGAGCGCTTGCTGGGGCGCATTGATGGCTTGATCGGCCGGGTCAATCAGGCGCGCGAGGCCAGTGAGCACATGAGTACGCAGCAGGTGGGCGATCCGATTGAAGCGCTGAGCTATCGTCGCGCGTTGATCGATGCGGTGCGTCAGTTGGAAGAGCAACGTCGAGCGTTATCGCTGGCGAAAACGGAACTGGCAACCTTGATGAACCTGCCGCTGGACACGCCTTATACGCTGGCGTTGCCGGCAGGTAAGGACATGGTTACGCCGCAGTTGACGGTGGATTTCAATACGCTGGAGCAGGCCGCGCTGGTTAGCCGGCCGGAGCTGAGAGAGCAAGATTATCAGGTGCGCATTCACGCGGCTGAAACCCGCAAATCCCTGCTGCGTATGCTGCCGGGGATTGAAGTGAGCGCGGGCGGTCACTACGACAGCAACTCGTTCATGGTCAATCAGAGCTGGGCGGATGTCGGGGTGAAAGTCACCTGGAATTTGTTCAACTTGCTGTCCGGGCCGGCAGCGCATAAAGCGGCGCAGGCCAATGAAACCGTATCGGAAATGCAGCGCCAGGCGATGTCGCTGGCGGTGATGGCGCAGCTTTACATTGCCCGCGCCAATTTCAATGAGGCATTGCGTCAGTACAAAACCAGTACGGAATTGCGTGACCTGGACGGCCAGATCGCCGAACAACTGCAAAACCGTTATAAAGCGAACAGCATCGGCGAATTGCAGCTGATCCAGGGCGAGCTGAACGCGCTGAACGCCAGCCTGCGCCAGGATCTGGCCTATGCGGAACTGCGTAATACCTATGGGCAAATTCTGTCGACGGTCGGGTTGGATTTATTGCCGAAGAAGCTGCCTTCCGATCGGCTCGCCGATATCAGCCAGGCGCTGCGTCAGTCGGAAGCCAACTGGCAACAGGGCAATATCGGTTCACTGCAATCCTTCTGATCCCTTTCTTGTGTTTTGTGTCATGCGGCCCGTTGCGGCCTCATGACACGCCTTCTACGTCATGTGTTCTCCGGCGCCTTGGTTTCTTCACTGTATGGGTGCAGTCATTGCCTTATTTTGGTGCGTTGATGGCCCTGTGGTGCGTGACGTTGCATCGGTTTTTTACCCTACGGCTCAGGGAAAACGTATTTTTTTCGTTTGAATAGATTTTCTGACGTCAGCGTGGATTTTTCTCATGTTTTTTCCTGCTGCTCAGTTTTGAATGCATAAATATTGCATATATATGCAATATAAATCATTGTTTTTAATGTAAAAATATAACTCACTCCGATTTTATTCATTCTCTGGCACGATAGCTGCTCTATAGTTGTTATAAGGTCGGATAACAGCACATCTGTTTTCCGGTTGGTTGGGTGCCGAAGAGTGATGAGTGAAAATTAAATATAAAACAATTTGTTACGTTGGTTATTCCAAGGTAGTGCCGATGGAATTCCCCGTTTACCGAAAGCACGCCGGCTGGCATGCGCTGTTTTTTATTGATTCTGCGCCATTCGGCGGCCAGGTGGCCTGAAGAGGCAAAATAATGAAGAACTACCGAGGTCAGTATGGAGTATCCCGAGTCTGTTTCCCGTCGTGATTTTGATGACCGCATGGTGCCGGTCTATGCCCCCGCCGCGTTTATCCCGGTGCGCGGCGCAGGTTCCCGCGTGTGGGATCAGGCAGGAAAAGAGTATATCGATTTTGCTGGCGGCATCGCGGTCAATGCGTTAGGGCACGCGCATCCGGCAGCGCAGGCGGCGCTGGTTGAGCAGGCGGGCAAGCTCTGGCATATGGGCAATGGCTACACCAATGAACCGGTGTTGCGGTTGGCGAAACAGCTGATCGACGCCACCTTCGCCGAACGGGCGTTTTTCTGCAATTCCGGCGCGGAAGCCAACGAGGCGGCGTTGAAGCTGGCGCGCAAAGTGGGCCACGACAGTGGTATCGCCGATAAAAACCGTATTGTGGCGTTCGGCAACGCCTTTCACGGCCGCACGCTGTTCACCGTCAGCGCGGGCGGGCAACCCAAATATTCCCAGGATTTCGCACCGCTGCCCGGCGGGATATTCCATGTACCGTTTAACGATCTGTCGGCGGCGGAAGTTGCCGTCAATGAACGCACCTGTGCGGTGATTGTCGAGCCGATTCAAGGGGAAGGCGGCGTACTGCCCGCTGATCCGGCGTTCCTGCAAGGGCTGCGCGCCCTGTGCGATCGTCACGGCGCGCTGCTGATTTTCGATGAAGTGCAAACCGGCGTCGGCCGTACCGGGTCGCTATATGCCTATATGGACTACGGCGTCGTGCCGGATGTGTTGACCACCGCCAAGGCGCTGGGCGGCGGCTTCCCGATCGCCGCCATGCTCACCACCGAAAAACTGGCGCAGTCGCTATCGGTCGGGTCACACGGTACCACCTACGGCGGCAATCCGCTGGCGGCGGCGGTAGCCGGTACGGTATTCGGCCTTATCAATACGCCGGAGGTGTTGGCGGGCGTAGCGGCGCGCCACCGTCGCCTGGTGGCCGGGTTGGATGCATTGAATCAGCGCTATCCGGTGTTTTCCTGCGTGCGCGGCAAAGGGCTGCTGCTGGGCGCGGTACTCAAGGAGGCGTTTGCCGGGCAGGCCAAAAAGCTATTGCGTTTGGCGGGCGAAGAAGGGGCGATCATGCTGATGGCGGGGCCGGATGTCGTGAGGTTTACGCCGTCGCTGATCATCCCCGAAGCGGACATTGACGAAGGGGTGTCGCGGTTGGCACGCGCGCTGGCGCGATTTTGCGCCGAGTGCTGATAACCGCGGGAGGATGCAAAGATGATGATCATTCGCCATGTTCAGGAGCACGATCTGGCCGATTTACTGACGCTGGCCGGGAAAACCGGCGTCGGGTTAACGTCGCTGCCGTGTAACGAAGCGATTCTTTCCGCCCGTATCGAACGGATGGTGAAAACCCGCCAAGGCAGCGCATCAAGGGGGGAGCAAGGGTATCTGTTCGTGTTGGAGGATACCGATGCAGGCCGAGTGGTCGGCGTCAGCGCACTGGAGGCGGCGGTAGGGTTGGAGGAGCCCTGGTACAACTTTCGTGTCGGTACGCAGGTTCATGCCTCAAAAACGCTCAATGTCTACCGGGCGGTGCCGACGCTGTTTCTCAGCAACGATCACACTGGCTACAGCGAGCTGTGCACGTTGTTTCTGGATCCGGACTACCGCCATAGCCTGAACGGCAAGCTATTGTCCAAAATACGTTTTCTGTTTATGAGCGCGTTTCGCTCGCATTTTGCCGACAAAGTCTTCGCCGAGATGCGCGGCTATGCCGACGATGACGGACGCTCGCCGTTCTGGGAAGGCGTCGGCAAACACTTCTTCGCCATGGATTTCGCCACTGCGGATTACTTAAGCGGTACCGGCCAGAAAGCCTTTATCGCCGAACTGATGCCGCGCCATCCGCTGTACGTGGATTTTTTGCCGGAAGACGCCCGCGCGGCGATCGCCAAGGTGCACCCGCATACGGTGCCGGCGCGCCGGGTGCTGGAGTCGGAAGGGCTGCGCTATCAGGGCTATATCGATATTTTCGACGGTGGCCCGACGCTGGAAGCGGCGCTGGACGAGCTGCGCGCGGTGAAAGAGAGTCGTCGCGTTAGCGTTGCGTTGGGCGAGCAGCCCACATCGCCGGATGCGCCGGTGTATCTGGCGGCCAATGACGACTATCTCAATTATCGGGCGCTGCTGGTGCAAGGCGGCGTCGGGCACGACACCTTGAATGTGGATGCCGCCCAGGCGGCGGCGTTGGGCGTACAGGCGGGTAGTCCGGTACGCATCCTTCCTTTGACGACTGCGGAGAATCGCTGATGTCGCATGCATCCTTGTTTATCGACGGCGTCTGGCGGCCTGGCCGCGGCGGCGTCGTCACCAAAACCGACCCGCTGGATAACCATGTGCTGTGGCAAGCCGCCGGCGCGGATGAGCACGATGTGGCGCATGCCTGTGAGGCGGCGCGGCGTGCGTTTCCCGCCTGGGCGCGTCGTTCGCTGGCTGAGCGTATCGCGGTGCTGGAGCGTTTTGCCGTGCTGCTGGAACAGCATAAAACGGCGCTGGCGGAAACCATCAGCCGTGAAACCAGCAAACCACGCTGGGAAACCCTGACTGAGGTGCAGGCGATGATCGGCAAAATTGCCATCTCGCTGAAGGCCTACCAGCAGCGTACCGGCGAGAGCAGCACGCCGATGGCGGACGGCGCGGCGACCTTGCGCCATCGGCCGCACGGCGTTCTGGCGGTGTTCGGCCCCCTATAATTTTCCCGGCCACCTGCCGAACGGGCATATCGTCCCGGCGCTGCTGGCGGGTAACTGCGTGGTGTTCAAGCCGAGCGAGCTGACGCCGCTGACCGCTGAGGAAACGGTGACGTTGTGGCAGCAGGCCGGGTTGCCGCAGGGCGTGCTTAACCTGGTGCAAGGCGGGCGCGACACCGGCGCGGCGTTGGCTGCCAGCCCGGAGATCGACGGGCTGCTGTTTACCGGCAGCGCGGGCACCGGTTATCACCTGCATCGCCAGTGGGCCGGGCAGCCGGACAAGATGCTGGCGCTGGAGATGGGGGGCAACAATGCGCTGATCGTCGATGAGGCGACGGATATCGAACGCGGCGGTCAACCTGACGATTCAGTCGGCGTTTATCTCCGCCGGTCAGCGTTGCACCTGCGCTCGTAGATTGCTGGTGCGCGACGGCGAGCAAGGGGATGCATTCCTGCGCCGGTTGGTGGAGGTGGCGGCGCGTTTGCGCGTCGGACGCTGGAACGATGAACCACAGCCGTTTATGGGCGGTGTGATTTCCGCTGCGGCGGCGGATCGGATGATGACGGCGCAACGGCAACTGCTGGCGTTGGGAGCCAAACCTTTCCTGCCCATGACGCGGCCACAGGCGGATAACGGGCTGCTGACGCCGGGCATTCTGGATGTCACCGGCGTGGCGGGGGTGCCGGATGAAGAATATTTCGGCCCACTGACCTGCGTGACGCGCTACCGGTCGTTCGACGAGGCGCTGCGCCTGGCCAATAGCACCCGTTACGGGCTGGCGGTGGGGTTGGTGTCGCCTGAGCGCGAGCGGTTTGAACGCCTGTTGCTGGAGGCGCGCGCCGGTATCGTTAACTGGAACCGGCCGTTGACCGGGGCCTCCAGCGCGGCGCCGTTCGGCGGCGTAGGCGCTTCCGGTAATCACCGCGCCAGCGCGTTTTATGCCGCGGATTACTGCGCCTGGCCGATGGCGTCGCTCGAAAGCGAGACCCTGACATTGCCCGCGGCCTTGTCGCCGGGGCTGTTGCTGTAACCCTTATCCCGCCTGGAGAACCATGATGTCTGGATTTGAAATGAATATGGACGGGCTGGTCGGGCCGACGCACCACTACGCCGGCCTGTCGTTCGGTAATGAAGCCTCGACCCGGCACCGCGATGTCGTCGCTAACCCGCAACTGGCCGCCCGTCAAGGCTTGCTGAAAATGAAGGCGCTGACGGATCTGGGGCTGACGCAGGCGGTGCTGCCACCGCAGGAGCGTCCGCATCTGCCGATGCTGCGCCGTTTGGGGTTTAGCGGCAGCGACGAAGCGGTATTGGCGCAGGCGATGCGCCGTTCGCCGCGCCTGCTCTCAACGCTCAGTTCCGCGTCGTCCATGTGGACGGCCAACGCCGCCACGGTATCGCCGTCGGCGGACAGCACCGATGGGCGCGTGCATTTCACCGCCGCCAACCTGAACAATAAATTTCATCGTTCGATCGAGGCGGAAACCACCTCGGCGGTGCTGCGCGCCATTTTCCGCGATGACCGCCATTTCGCCCACCATCAGGCGCTGCCGCAATCGGCGTTGTTCGGCGATGAAGGCGCGGCCAACCACAACCGGTTGGGCGGTGATTATGCCCGCCGCGGCGTGCAGGTGTTTGTCTACGGCGTACAGCAGTTTGACGGCGAGCCGGGGCCGCAGCGCTACCCGGCGCGCCAGACTCGGGAGGCCAGCGAGGCGATCGCCCGGCTGCACCAGCTCGATCCGGCGCACACGGTGTTTGTGCAGCAGCACCCGGCGGTGATTGATCAGGGGGTGTTTCATAACGATGTGATCGCGGTCAGCAACCAGCAGGTGCTGTTTTGCCATCAATTGGCGTTCTTGCATCAACCGCAGGCGTTGGATGAAATCCGGCGTAAGCTGGCGACGTTGGAACAGACTCTGCATGTGATTGAAGTCGCGGCGGCGCGGGTATCGGTCGCGGATGCGGTTGGCACCTATTTGTTCAACAGCCAACTGCTGACCCGGCCGGACGGCGGCATGACCATCGTGGTGCCGGAAGAGTGCCGCCAACATGCAGGCGTGTGGGAGATGTTGAGCGAGATGGCAGCCAGCGGCGGGCCGGTTGACGATATCCGGGTGTTTGATTTGCGCGAAAGCATGCGTAACGGCGGCGGCCCGGCCTGCCTACGGTTGCGGGTGGCGCTCAACGACGCCGAGCGGCGGGCGATGAATCCCGGCGTGTTGATGAACGACGCGCTGTTCGTCACGCTGAACCAGTGGGTGGATCGCCACTATCGCGATCGGCTGACGCAGGACGACCTGGCGGATCCGCAGCTGCTGCGCGAAAGCCGCGCCGCGCTGGATGAATTGACCCGCATTTTAGGGCTGGGGTCGGTCTATCCCTTCCAGCAGTCATCCCGTTGATCGCAGAGAGATACACAATGAATGATTTTCTGGCTCAGACCCTACGGGGTGAAATGTCGACGCCGTCCTGCGGCGAGCAAGGTGGTTTGCGCTGGCGCTGGTTGGGGGAAGGGGGGCTGGAACTGACGCCGACGGCGGGGTATCAGCGTGCGGTGGCGCTGTCGGCCGGGATCCACGGCAATGAAACCGCGCCGATCGAACTGCTCGACCGGCTGGCGGGCGATCTGTTGACCGGCCGGCTTCCCTTGACGGTACGGCTGCTGCTGGTATTGGGTAATCCGGCGGCGATCCGCGCGGGAAAACGCTACTTGCACAGCGACATCAACCGGATGTTCGGCGGGCGCCACAGCCGTTTCCCGCTCAGCGGCGAGACAGTGCGCGCCCACTGGCTGGAACAGGCGCTGACGGCGTTTTTTGCTGCGGATGTGCTGACCGGCGGCGTCGAGCGTTATCACTACGATCTGCACACGGCGATTCGTGATTCGCTGTTGCCGCGCTTCGGGCTGCTGCCGTTCCAGGAACGTCCTTATAATCTGCTGCTGTTGGAAAGCCTGACGGCGGCGGAGCTGGATGCGCTGGTGGTACACCGCGAGCCGGGCGGCACCTTCAGCCATTTCAGCAGCGAGCAACTCATGGCGGCCAGCTGCACGCTGGAGTTGGGCAAAGCGCGCCCGTTGGGGGAGAACGACCTCAGTCAGTTCGATGCGATCGACCAGGCGCTACGGGCGTTGGTGAGCGGTACGTCGATGCCGGTACGCCGGGTGGCGCCGATGCGGTTATTCAGCGTGGTGCGTTCGCTGATGAAACGCAGCGAGGCGTTTCAATTGCATGTCGCCGGTGATGCGCCGAATTTCACGCCGTTTGCACGCGGCACGTTGCTGTGCGAGCAACCGGGGGAAGCGTACCGGGTCGCCCATGAGCGGGAGTGGATATTGTTTCCCAACCCGTCGGTGGCGCAAGGGCTGCGTGCCGGCATGGTGCTGACGGAGATAGCGCCGGGCGAGTTGGCGGGGGGCGTGTTGTCGCAACCGGCGGACTGAGGTATGGCCCTTAACCGCGTTGCGTATTTTAGGAACACCGTGAACATGGCTTTTGAAAACGGCGCAGCGTGCGGGTTTTGTTAAGCGTTAATCGTCATAGCCAAGGGGGGCACGTCGCTGTCGTGGTGTTCACGTTGCTGTAGTGAAAGGCCGAGGGCGAGAAAGCGTGACGGGGCACAGCTTGGCGTTGCATCAGGGCGTGACGCCCCGGCGTTGAATGCAATGGCCCTTGCGGGCCGGTATTGATAAGCGAGTGGATTGCGGGTGCGCCGGTTGGTGGCGCACCAAGCGAGGGGATCAGGAGATGAATTTGACGCCCTGTTTCAGCACCAGATCACAGGCTTTGGTTTTGACTTTCTCCGCCAGCGGCGTGCTGCCGATATTGTTCAGATTCAACTGTTTGCCGTCGCCGGTATTCAGCATCCCCGATAGCCCTTGCAAATAATCGGTCTGTTTTTGCTGCTCCTGCTGTGTGGACAAGCCAAGCTTATTCAACAGCTGGTTTTTGATATTGTCGGTATTGGTGGCGGCAATCAGTTTCTGTTTGATGCAGAACTGCAAGATACCCGCCGCATTGTTCATGGTGCCGGCGCTCAGTGATTGCGTGCCGCCGTTCAGCAGGCTGACCAGGTTGCCCTGACTGGGTGATGCGGCGTTGTTCTGGTTCAACTGACTGGCGGCGCTGGACAAGGTGTCTTGCCAACCGGCCGCCTGAACACTGCCTGCGGCCAGCAGGAGGGTTAACCCAACGGTGTTCATGGCGTGTTTGATGGATTTCATAACGGATTCACTCTTTTTTGTGGCCTGACAGGCAGGCAAGAAAGCGGCGGTGAGTTTACCGCCGTGGTCGTTGGATACTATCCGATAAAACCGAAATCGCCGATAAAACCGAAATCGCCCCGATAAAACCGACATCGCCGACAAAACCGACATCGCCGATAAAACCGAAATCACCGCTAACACTGAAAAATCGCGAGAGAGGGTACGTCATTGCCGGGGGGATGAAGCAATCATTTCATGTGCAGTCGACGGCGTTCAGGCCGACCAGGCCCAACGATGGCGCGAAAAAAGGCGGCGGCGGGCAGTCGTCATCCGCACCGGCTCCGGCGGTGACATGATGCCGCCAGGCCGGGCACGACGGCGCCTGGTTGCGGTATCAGGCGCCGCCGGGTGTGACAGGGCGAATGCCAGAACCTTAAAGGATAGGCGCCGGGCGGCATCCCGCAGGGTTACGCGATGCCAGCCAGGTTTGTCGACTGCCCGCCAGCCTGACCCAACGGCGGGTCTATACCAACATGACATCCTTGTCTGGACGGTATCCTGACGGATGGGGGGATACCGTCACTGTTCCCAGACACAACAGCAACATGGGGGCGCCGGCGGCGATCAGCCGTCCGCCAGGCGTTGGTAACGTTCAAAGCGCGCTTTGGCATCCTGTTCGGTTTGCGCGAACAGTTCTGTCGCGATATCCGGACGCTGACGTTTGAGCGAGGCGTAACGCACCTCTCCCATCAGGAACGCCTGAAAATCCTCTTCCGGCTCCTCCGAGTCGAGGATGAACGGGTTTTTGCCCTGCGTCTGCCGGTTCGGATCGAAGCGGTACAGGTGCCAGTAACCGGCGTCCACCGCCTTTTTGGCTTCCCGCTGGCTGCACCCCATACCGGCTTTCAACCCGTGGTTGATGCAAGCGGCGTAGGCGATGATCAACGACGGGCCCGGCCAGGCCTCCGCTTCGGCAATCGCTTTCAGCGTCTGCGCCTTATCGGCGCCCATCGCTATCTGCGCCACGTAAACGTGGCCGTAGCTCATTGCCATCATGCCGAGATCCTTCTTGCGGGTGCGTTTACCTTCGGCGGCGAATTTCGCGATCGCCGCCACCGGCGTCGATTTGGACGACTGCCCGCCGGTGTTGGAGTACACCTCGGTATCGAACACCAGTACGTTGATGTCTTCGCCGGAGGCCAGCACATGATCCAACCCGCCGTAGCCGATGTCGTAAGCCCAGCCGTCGCCGCCGAAGATCCACTGCGACGGTTTGGCGAAGTAGTCGCGGTTCTGATAGATCCGGTTGAGCTGCGGATCCTCGCCTTTTTCACGCTCAAGCAACGCCGTCAGCCGATCCGCCCGCTCACGGGTGTTTTCCCCGCGATCTTTCAGTTCCAGCCACAGGCTGAATGCCTCGCTGAGCGCCGGGCTAAGCGGCTGGGCTAACGCGGCGGCCACATCGCCTGCCAGTTGTTCGCGGACGGCGCGGCTGCCCAGCAACATCCCCAGCCCGAACTCGGCGTTGTCTTCAAACAGCGAGTTAGCCCAGGCCGGGCCTTGCCCTTTGTGGTTGGTGGTATAGGGGATCGACGGCGCGCTGGCGCCCCAGATGGAGGAGCAGCCGGTGGCGTTGGCAATCAGCATCCGGTCGCCGAACAGTTGGGTCAGCAAGCGGGCGTAGGGGGTTTCGCCACAGCCGGCGCAGGCGCCGGAGAATTCCAGCAGCGGCGTTTCGAACTGGCTACCCTTGACGGTGGTTTTGCTAAACGGGTTGGCCTTGGGGGCGAGCGCCAGCGCATGTTCCCACAGCGGAATTTGCGCTTGCTGGCTTTCCAGCGGCTGCATGGTGAGTGACTTGCCGCGCGACGGGCAGATATCCACGCAGTTGCCGCAGCCGGAGCAGTCCAGCGGCGAGACCGCCAGATGATAGTGGTAGCCTTTGGCGCCGTTGGCCGCCTTGCTTTGCAGCGCCACTGGCGCCTGCTGTCGTTCGTCCTCGCTCAGCAACGCCGGGCGGATGGCGGCGTGCGGGCAGATGAACGCACACTGGTTGCATTGGGTGCAACCTTCCGGTTGCCAGGCCGGCACCTGAATGGCGATGCCGCGTTTTTCAAACGCAGCGGTGCCGGGTGGAAAGGTGCCGTCTTCCATGCCGGCAAAGGCGCTGACCGGCAGCAGATCGCCTTCCTGACGGTTCATCGGTTCCAAAATCTGGCGGATAAAGGCCGGCACCGGACGGGCGGCGTCGGCGGTGTCATCCGGCAGCGTCGCCCAGTGCGCCGGAATGGCGACGTTAACCAGCGCCTGCATCCCCTGGTCGATGGCGGCGCAGTTCATGTCCACCACGTTTTGCCCTTTGCTGCCGTAAGATTTGACCACCGCGCTTTTTAAGTAGTCGGCGGCGGTGGCCTCGGCAATGATGCCGGTCAGTTTGAAGAACGCCGCCTGCATGATCATGTTGAAACGCCCGCCCAGCCCAAGCTGCTGTGCGATCTGCACCGCGTTGAGGGTGAAAAAGCGGATCTGCTGGCGCGCCAGATAGCGTTTCATGGCGACGGGCAGTTTCGCTTCCAGCTCTGCGGCACTCCAGGTGCAGTTCAGCAGGAAGGTGCCGCCGGTTTTCAGCCCGGCCAGCAGGTCGTATTTATCGACATAGGACTGCTGGGAGCAGGAGATGAAATCAGCGCTGTGGATCAGGTAAGGCGAGGTGATGGGGCGCTGGCCGAAACGCAGGTGCGAGACGGTGATGCCGCCGGACTTTTTCGAGTCATAGGAGAAGTAGGCTTGCGCGTACATCGGGGTTTGGTCGCCGATGATCTTGACGGCGCTTTTGTTGGCGCCGACGGTGCCGTCCGAACCCAGCCCCCAGAACTTGCAGGCGGTGGTGCCCGCGGGCGCGGTGTCGATATGGACGCTCGGCTGCGGTAACGAGGTATGGGTGACGTCATCGACGATCCCTACCGTGAAACCGTCCTTCGGTACCGGTTGCAACAGGTTGTCGAACACCGACGCCACATGCGCCGGCAGGATGTCCTTGCCGCCCAGCGCATAGCGCCCGCCGACGATCAACGGCCGGGTATCGTGGTTGTAGTAGGCGGTTTTGACGTCCTGGTACAACGGTTCGGCTTGCGCGCCCGGTTCTTTGGTGCGATCCAGCACCGCGATACGCTGGACGGAGTCGGGAATGGCGGAGAAGAAGTGCGCCAGCGAGAACGGACGATAGAGATGTACCGTCAGCAGCCCGACTTTTTCGCCGTGTTGGTTGAGGTAATCGACGGTTTCCGTGATGGTCTCACAGACTGAACCCATTGCGACGATCATCCGGTCGGCATCCGGCGCGCCGTGGTAGTTGAACAGATGGTACTCGCGGCCGGTCAACTGGCTGATGCGCGCCATATAGTCTTCCACGATATGCGGCAACGCATCGTAGAACGGGTTGACGGATTCCCGCTCCTGAAAGTAGATATCCGGGTTCTGGGCAGTGCCGCGGATCACCGGGTGATCCGGGTTCAGGGCGTTGCGCCGAAAGCGATCCAGCGCGTGTCTGTCCAGCAACGGTTCCAGCTCATCATATTCCAGCAGCTCGATCTTCTGGATCTCATGGGAAGTACGGAAGCCGTCGAAGAAGTTGATGAACGGCACCCGGCTTTTTATGGCGGCCAGATGCGCC
This sequence comes from Musicola paradisiaca NCPPB 2511, assembly GCF_000400505.1. Lineage (NCBI taxonomy): Bacteria > Pseudomonadati > Pseudomonadota > Gammaproteobacteria > Enterobacterales > Pectobacteriaceae > Musicola > Musicola paradisiaca. The sequence continues at coordinate 536,414 of NZ_CM001857.1, forward strand.
ACCGCCGCCAGATCCATCACCTGTTGTACGCTGCTTTCCGCCAGCATGGCGCAGCCGGCTTGCCGTACCGCCATCACGTCCTGATGGTCGCCGAAAATATTCAGCGAGTTGGTGGCCAGCGCGCGGGCGCTAACGTGAAACACGCCCGGCAGCAGTTCGCCCGCAATCTTGTACAGATTGGGGATCATCAGCAACAGCCCCTGCGATGCGGTGTAGGTGGTGGTCAACGCCCCGGCCTGCAAAGAGCCGTGCACCGCACCGGCGGCGCCCGCTTCGGACTGCATCTCGATAAGCCTGACCGGCTGGCCGAACAGGTTCTTTTTCCCCTGGGCTGCCCACTCATCGACGTTTTCTGCCATGGGCGTGGAGGGGGTGATGGGATAGATAGCCGCAACATCGGTAAATGCGTAGGAGATATACGCTGCGGCGGCATTCCCATCCATCGTCTTCATCTTTCTTGCCATGTACGGTTCCTCTTGGTGGGGCGGATGTTATTGCCGGTGAGTCAGAACGGATCTCACCGCGTACTCGCCGTTTAACCAAGCCAGTAGCACAGCCTGTGCCACTTCAGGATAGGGGTGAGAAAGTGTTTTTTATTGAATGAGTTATTACTGATGACACCGCAGACGCTTGCCAACGGCGGCGCTGGAATTGCGCGGAATAAGACACGGACTGCGACATCCTGTCGGCCTGCCAACAAAGTGTGGGGTCGCGGTGGCTGTCCGCCGTCTGAACGCACAGGCGTTGTTGCGTGTGAAGGGGCCGACGCCACAGATTGAGCTGGACGGTATGGCGGGCCGGAACCGGCAACACGGCATCGGCGGCGTTGCCGTTCGTGTATCCTTTGTCCCGTTTACAACAATTGGTCTGCCGATTGTCTTGCCTTTGTTCCTCCCGTGGCCGCGTTTTTTTATCAAATATCTTTAAATCAAACAGTTAGGTTATGTGGCACGGCTGGTATGTTCCCTGCACTTCTTCTGTCGTATGCAACAGGCATTCAATCTGAACAGGAGATACCACCATGGCTATGCGTCAATGCGCCATTTATGGCAAAGGGGGGATTGGCAAATCCACCACTACTCAGAATCTGGTCGCCGCGCTGGCGGAGATGGGCAAGAAGGTGATGATCGTCGGCTGTGACCCGAAAGCGGACTCCACCCGTCTGATCCTGCACGCCAAAGCCCAGAACACCATTATGGAAATGGCGGCGGAAGTCGGTTCCGTTGAAGACCTGGAACTGGAAGACGTGCTGCAAATTGGGTACGGCAACGTGCGTTGCGCGGAATCCGGCGGCCCGGAGCCGGGCGTCGGTTGTGCCGGCCGCGGCGTGATCACCGCCATCAACTTCCTGGAAGAAGAGGGCGCCTATGAAGAAGACCTCGACTTCGTGTTCTACGACGTACTGGGCGACGTGGTGTGCGGCGGCTTCGCTATGCCGATCCGCGAAAACAAGGCGCAGGAAATCTACATCGTCTGCTCCGGCGAAATGATGGCGATGTACGCCGCCAACAACATTTCCAAAGGCATCGTGAAGTACGCCAAGTCCGGCAAGGTGCGCCTGGGCGGGTTGATTTGCAACTCCCGTCAGACCGATCGGGAAGATGAGTTGATCATCGCGCTGGCGGAAAAACTCGGTACCCAGATGATCCACTTCGTGCCGCGCGACAACATCGTGCAGCGTGCCGAAATTCGCCGCATGACGGTGATCGAATACGACCCTAAATGCAAACAGGCCAATGAGTACCGCACGCTGGCGGGCAAGATCGTCAACAACACCAAAATGGTGGTGCCCACGCCGGTGACGATGGACGAACTGGAAGCGCTGCTGATGGAGTTCGGCATCATGGAGGAGGAAGACACCAGCATCATCGGCAAAACCGCCGCCGAAGAGAATGCCGCCTGACGGCCCACCCCGCGCCAGTCGCCGCCGCGCGCGGACGTCTGGCGAAGCATGAAGGACAGCAGGAATGACAAACGCAACTCGTGAACGCAATCAGGCGCTTATCCAGGAAGTGCTGGAAGTCTTCCCCGAGAAGACGCGCAAAGAGCGCAAAAAACATGTGATGGTGACAGAAGAGTCGATGGAGAGCGTGGGGAAATGCATCGTTTCCAACCGCAAATCCCAGCCGGGGGTGATGACCGTGCGCGGCTGTGCCTACGCCGGTTCCAAAGGCGTGGTGTTCGGCCCGATCAAGGATATGGCGCACATCTCCCACGGGCCGATCGGCTGCGGGCAGTATTCCCGTGCCGGACGACGCAACTACTACACCGGCCTGAGCGGTATCAACAGCTTCGGCACCCTGAACTTCACCTCGGATTTCCAGGAGAAGGACATTGTGTTCGGCGGCGACAAAAAGCTCACTAAGTTGATTGAGGAACTGGAGCAGCTGTTTCCGCTCACCAAAGGTATCTCGATCCAGTCGGAGTGTCCGGTGGGGTTGATCGGCGACGACATCGAAGCGGTGGCCAATAGTAGCCGTAAAGCTATCGGCAAACCGGTGGTGCCGGTGCGCTGCGAAGGGTTTCGCGGCGTGTCCCAATCGCTGGGGCACCACATCGCCAACGACGTGATCCGTGACTGGGTGCTGGATAACCGCGACGGTAAACCGTTCGAATCCACCCCTTATGACGTGGCGATCATCGGCGACTACAACATCGGCGGCGACGCCTGGGCTTCACGCATCCTGCTCGAAGAGATGGGGCTGCGGGTGGTGGCGCAGTGGTCCGGCGACGGCACGCTGGTGGAGATGGAAAACACCCCAAATGTGAAGCTGAATCTGGTGCACTGCTACCGTTCGATGAACTACATCTCGCGCCATATGGAGGAAAAGCACGGCATTCCCTGGATGGAGTACAACTTCTTCGGCCCGACCAAAATTGCCGAGTCGCTGCGCAAAATCGCCGCGCAATTCGATGAAACCATCCAGAAAAACGCCGAGGCGGTGATCGCCCGCTATCAGGCGCAAACCGATGCGGTGATCGCCAAATACCGCCCCCGACTGGAAGGTCGCAAGGTACTGCTGTACCTCGGCGGGCTGCGGCCGCGCCATATCATCGGCGCGTATGAGGATCTCGGCATGGAGATCATCGGTACCGGTTATGAATTCGGCCACAACGACGATTACGACCGCACGCTGCCGGAGCTGAAGGACGGCACGCTGCTGTTCGACGACGTCAGCAGTTATGAACTGGAAGCGTTCGTTAAGGCGCTGAAACCGGATCTGATCGGTTCCGGCATCAAGGAAAAGTACATCTTCCAGAAAATGGGGGTGCCGTTTCGCCAGATGCACTCCTGGGATTACTCCGGCCCGTATCACGGCTATGACGGCTTTGCCATTTTCGCCCGCGATATGGATATGACGCTTAACAATCCCAGTTGGAGCGAATTAACCGCCCCGTGGCTGAAGTCCGCCTGATGATGATTGTTAATAACACCCGCCTGATATCCCGTTAGTTCACCGATTAGTGGCGCGGGAGGAGAACACCATGAGTCAAACCGCTGAGAAAACCGAACCCTGCTTCCCCTTGTTCGAGCAGGATGAATACCAGACGCTGTTTCGCAACAAACGCGGAATGGAAGAAGCCCACGACGAGCAGCGCGTGCGCGAGGTCTTCGAGTGGACCACCACCGAAGAGTACAAAGAACTGAATTTCAAGCGCGAAGCGCTGACCATTGACCCGGCCAAAGCCTGTCAGCCGTTGGGCGCGGTGCTTTGCGCGCTCGGGTTTGCCAATACCTTGCCGTATGTGCACGGCTCGCAAGGGTGCGTGGCGTATTTCCGTACCTATTTCAACCGTCACTTTAAGGAGCCGGTCGCCTGCGTATCGGATTCCATGACGGAAGACGCCGCGGTATTCGGTGGTAATAACAATATGAACAGCGGGTTACAGAACGCCAGCGCGCTGTATAAGCCCGAGGTGATCGCCGTTTCCACCACCTGTATGGCGGAAGTGATCGGCGACGACTTGCAGGCATTTATCGCCAACGCCAAGAAAGACGGTTTTGTGGATGCAGAGATGCCGATCCCTTATGCCCACACGCCCAGTTTTATCGGCAGCCACACCACCGGCTGGGACAACATGTTCGAAGGCTTCGCCCGCACCTTCACTGGCGGCGGGGACAACCATTACCAGCCCGGCAGCCTGCAACGGCTGAATCTGGTTACAGGGTTTGAAACCTATCTCGGTAACTATCGGGTGATTAAACGGATGATGGCGCAGATGGAGGTGCCGGTCAGTCTGTTGTCCGATCCGTCCGAGGTGCTGGATACCCCGGCCGACGGCCACTACCGCATGTACGCCGGCGGCACGTCTCAGCAGGCGATGCGCGAGGCGCCGAACGCCATCGACACGTTGCTGTTGCAGCCGTGGCACCTGATCAAAACCAAAAAAGTGGTGCAGGATGCGTGGCAACAGCCCGCGACCGACGTGCCGGTGCCGATGGGGCTGGCGGCTACCGACCAACTGCTGATGACCGTCAGCGAGCTGACCGGCAAACCGATCCCGGATGTCTTGACGCTGGAGCGCGGCCGGCTGGTGGACATGATGCTCGACTCCCACACCTGGCTGCACGGCAAGCGTTTTGGTTTGTACGGCGATCCGGATTTCGTCATGGGGTTGACCCAATTCCTGCTGGAACTGGGCTGCGAACCTACGGTGATCCTGTGCCACAACGGCAACAAGCGCTGGCAGAAGGCGATGAAGAAAATGCTCGATGCCTCGCCTTACGGGCAGGACAGCGAGGTGTATATCAACTGCGATCTGTGGCACTTCCGTTCGCTGATGTTCACCAACAAACCGGATTTCATGATCGGCAACTCCTACGGCAAGTTCATCCAGCGCGATACGCTGGCGAAGGGCGAGCAGTTTGAAGTGCCGCTGATCCGGCTCGGGTTCCCGTTGTTTGACCGTCACCATCTGCATCGCCAGACCACCTGGGGCTATGAAGGCGCGATGGCGATCCTCACCACGTTGGTGAATGCGGTACTGGAAAAACTGGATCACGACACCATGAAGTTGGGCAAGACCGATTACAACTTCGATCTGATTCGTTAATGCCGAAGGCCCCGGCCTGCGCCATCTATGCCGATGGCCTGCCGACGTGCGCAGGGGAGCGTTTCTCTCCCTGCGTATTGTTGCTGCGACGGGCGGACACGACGCCAGCCGGGGGAAACGAAGACATTTTCAGGCCGGGATCCGGCGCCGTCGGTCATGGCGTCGCAAGTGCGATGACCTGCGGGTACGGGCCGTCCTGGCCGCTAAGGAGAAAACGATGCCGGTGGTGATTTTTCGTGAGCGCAATGCGCAACTGTACTGCTATATCGCCAAGCTGGATCTGGAAGCGAAAGTAACCGATGTGGAGTTCGACCAGCCGGAGCGCTGGGGCGGCCGGGTCGCGCTGGAAGGGGGGAAGTGTTACTACATCAATCCCCAGGAGGCGAAGCCCGTGTTCCCGGTCAGCCTGCGGGCGACGCGCTCTGAGCTCGGATAAAGGAGAAATGAACATGTCTGACGATGATGTCCTGTTCTGGCGACTGTTCGCGTTGATTCAATGTTTGCCGGAATTGTCGCCGCCGCAACTGCTGAACTGGCTGAGCCAGGATAACGGCGAAACACTGGATCTGGCGCGGCTGGCGTCGTTTACACAACCGGTGTTGGCGGCGCGTTTCCCGGTCGCGCCGGAGAATATGACCCGCAGCCGCTGGCAGCAGGTGCTGGCGTATCTGCGCGGCAACCTGCCGGAACACCTGACGGTGGCGACGCCGCCGGGTCGGCAGCCGCAATTGCTGGCGGCATTCTCATCGCAGGACGGCATCACCATCAATGGCCACTTCGGCCAGTGCCGCCTGTTTTTTATTTATGGGTTTGACGAGGTGGGTTCCTGGCTGTGCGATTTGCGTCGTTATCCGGCCGAGCCCGGCGATCAGGAGGGCAATGAGGTGCGGGCGGCGCTGTTGAACGGCTGCCATCTGCTGTTTTGCGAAGCGATCGGCGGGCCGGCGGCGGCGCGTATCATCCGCCACAATATCCATCCGATGAAAGTGGCGCCGGGCACCACCATCCAGTCGCAGCGCGACGCCCTGCAGGCGATGCTGGCGGATCGCCTGCCGCCGTGGCTGGCGAAACGGCTGGAAAAAGGCAATCCGCTGGAAGACCGGGTGTTTTAAGGGGGTTATCATCCCGCCGGTCGGCGGGATGACCGTGATCAACGCGGCGCGGCGATAGCCAGCGAGTTATTGTCGTTGAGGTTGAAGAACGTCATGGTGTCGTCCAGATTTTTCGCCTGCTCGTGCAACGAAGCGCTGGCCGATGCGGATTCTTCCACCAACGCGGCGTTTTGTTGAGAGGCTTGTTCCAGCAGGGTGATGGCGGTATGCACCTGCTCGATCCCTTTGGCTTGTTCGCTGGTGGCCATCGAGATATCCACCATGAATTCATTCACTTTTTTGATTTGATCCGTCAATTGCGCCATGTCCTGAATCGACAGGCTGGCGACTTTCTCTCCCTGTGCGATCTCCGACGCGGTTTTTTCAATCAATTCCTTGATTTCACGGGCAGACCCCGCGCTGCGCTGCGCCAGGTTACGCACTTCGGACGCCACCACGGCGAAACCTTTGCCCGCCTCGCCGGCGCGGGCGGCTTCCACCGCCGCGTTCAGCGCCAGAATATTGGTCTGGAAGGCGATGCTGTCCATGATACTGATGATGTCGTTGATCTTGTTGGAACTGTCGGCGATGTGGCGAATACGGTCGGTCAACTGGCCGAAGTTGCTGGCATTCTTTTCTGCCAACTCCGCCACCGAGGCCGTCAGCGTCATGGCCCGGCCGGTATTGGCGGTGTTTTCCTGTACCGAAACGGTGATCTGCTCCATGCTGGCGGCGGTTTGTTCTACCGATGCCGCCTGTGCTTCGGTGCGGGCGGCGAAATCCTTGTTGGCGGCGGAAATCTGTTCAGCGCCGGCCGCCACCGAGCTGGAGGAATCCCTGACATTCAGCACGATGTTGCGAAACGCCTGCTGCATGTCTTTCAGCGACGCCATCAGCCTGCCCATCTCGGTATTGTGCTGCGGCGGAATATCCAGCGTCAGCACGCCGTGTTCCATCATGCCGAAATAGGTTCTGACCTGCTGCATTGGGCTTATCACCACGGTGCGGATGAATTTCAGCGTGAACAGGCTTAACAGCACGACGATCATCAGTGCGGTGATGAGGATCTTCACCGTGTAACGGTAGAAAGCCTCGGCATGGTTGATCTCTTCACTGCCGACATTTTTGGCGACGTTCACGAACTGGTTGAGCTTCAGGCGGAAGGTCGCCCCTTTTTCCAGTGCGTCCGGCACCAGCCGGTTGTAAAACTGATCGACGTTGCGTTCGCGCAGCGTGGCCTGCATCGGCGCGACGGCGTTGTTCATATAGTCATTGAACGTGGCGTCAATCTCGTCACGGAGCGCCTGACCTTCGGGGGTGACTGCTTTGATGTGGCGCAGTTCGGCCATAGTGGCGTTGGCGGACGCGATGTAACCGTTCAGCCGTTCCAGGCCCGCCTGAACCGTGGCGTTGTCTTTTTTCTCGGTGATCGCCAGCGCCACATTGATACCCGCCAGCCGGGCGTTCAACATTTCCGAATAGGCTGAATACAACGGAATGACTTGCCGGCCTTCGATGTCATTCACTTTGATGATGGAAATATTGCTTTGCGCAGATGAATACAGGCTAAAGGCGCAAATAGACAGTAATAGCACTACGAATACGCTAATGACGCTATAAAGCCCGTTTTTTATTTTAATTTTCTCTAACATCCTTATTCTCCTTTGGATGGTTGCATTGTCCCTGCCTGCCGTTATGGTTCCTTCCATCCGATGAGTGCGGTGGATCTTGTTCGGCAAAGCAAAAAATCACTTAAACGATGAATTTCAGTCAGACGTGGCATTTTACGCCCGATTGGGGCACAGCCTAATGTTTTTGCCGACGGTGATTGTTGATATAGGTTAACAATAACGCAGAGCCAACCGGCTAAATCGTGCTCACTCTGTGACGAATGCTGCGCGACGTGTCCCCTGTCATTGTCGGGTTTGTCGTAAAGCTGACATGTCTATTCCCTTAAAAATCAATCAATAACTGGTGGCCCGCGATTTGCATTTCTCTGTTCAGGTCAACTGACTGGACGGGGATGACATGAAGGGGAATGAGATTCTGGCGCTGCTCGACGAGCCTGCCTGCGAGCATAACCATAAACAGAAATCAGGATGCAGCGCGCCCAAACCCGGCGCCACCGCCGGCGGCTGCGCCTTTGACGGCGCGCAGATCACACTGTTGCCGTTAGCGGACGTGGCGCATCTGGTGCACGGGCCGATTGGTTGCACGGGCAGCTCCTGGGATAACCGTGGTAGCCAGAGTTCGGGGCCGACAATCAATCGGTTGGGGTTCACCACCGATCTGAACGAACAGGATGTGATCATGGGGCGCGGCGAACGACGGCTGTTCCATGCGGTGCGGCATATCGTCAGCCGTTACCATCCGGCGGCGGTGTTTATCTACAACACCTGCGTGCCGGCGATGGAAGGCGATGATATCGATGCTGTCTGCCGCGCGGCGTCGGTTGCGGCCGGCGTGCCGGTGATCGCGGTGGACGCGGCGGGGTTTTACGGCAGTAAGAACCTCGGCAACCGGCTGGCGGGCGAGGTGATGGTCAAGCAGGTGATCGGTAGCCGCGAGCCGGCGCCCTGGCCGGACGATACGCCGTTCGCGCCGACGCATCGCCACGATATTGGTCTGATTGGGGAGTTCAACATCGCGGGCGAGTTCTGGCACGTTCAGCCGTTGCTGGACGAGCTGGGGATCCGGGTGTTGGGCAGCCTGTCCGGCGACGGCCGCTTTGCTGAAATCCAGACCATGCACCGGGCGCAGGCCAATATGCTGGTGTGCTCCCGGGCGCTGATCAACGTCGCCCGCGCGCTGGAACAGCGTTACGGCACGCCCTGGTTTGAGGGCAGCTTCTATGGCGTGCGCGCCATGTCGGAGGCGTTGCGCCAACTGGCGGCGCTGCTCGACGACGATGACTTGATGCAACGCACCGAACAGGTGATCGCCCGCGAGGAAGCTGCCGCCGAACGGGCGCTGGCGCCGTATCGCGAACGGCTGCGCGGCCGCAAGGCGCTGTTGTATACCGGCGGCGTGAAGTCCTGGTCGGTGGTTTCCGCTCTACAGGATTTGGGCATGACGGTGGTGGCGACCGGCACCCGTAAATCCACCGAAGAAGATAAACAGCGCATCCGCGAACTGATGGGGGACGACGCCATCATGCTGGATGAGGGCAACGCCCGCACGTTGCTGGACGTGGCCTACCGCTACGGCGCGGACATGATGATCGCCGGCGGTCGCAACATGTACACCGCCTACAAGGCGCGGCTGCCGTTTCTGGATATTAATCAGGAGCGGGAACACGCCTTCGCCGGTTATCGCGGCATAGTCACCCTGGCGCAGCAGATCTGCTTAACGTTGGAAAGCCCGATTTGGGCGCAAACCCATCAACGCGCTCCGTGGCAGTAAGGTAAGGAGAGAGGCTATGGCTCAGGTTATTCGCAGTAAAAAACCGCTGGCGACCAGCCCCATCAAGAGCGGCCAGCCGCTGGGGGCGATTCTGGCCAGCCAGGGGATTGAACAGAGCATTCCGCTGGTGCACGGCGCGCAGGGGTGCAGCGCGTTTGCCAAGGTGTTTTTCATTCAGCATTTCCATGATCCGATCCCGCTGCAATCCACCGCGATGGATCCGACCACCACGGTGATGGGATCAGACGACAATATTTTCACCGCGCTCGCCACGCTGTGCCAGCGCAATGCGCCGAAAGCCATTGTGTTGATGAGCACCGGCTTGTCGGAAGCACAGGGCAGCGACTTATCGCGGGCGGTGAAACAATTTCGTGAGGATTATCCGCGCTTCCGAACGGTGGCGATCTTGACGGTGAACACGCCGGATTTTTATGGATCGCTGGAAAACGGTTTCAGCGCGGTGGTGGAAAGCGTGATCCAGCAGTGGGTGCCGGAGAAGCCGCCGGCCGGGATGCGTAACCGACGGGTTAACCTGCTGCTCAGCCATTTGCTGAACCCCGGTGATGTGGAGCTGATCCGCAGCTATGTAGAAGCCTTCGGGCTACAACCGGTGATCCTGCCGGATCTGTCGCAGTCGCTGGACGGCCATCTGGCCAGCGGCGATTTTCATCCCGTCACTCAAGGCGGCAGCGCGTTGCGCAGTATCGAGCAGATGGGGCAAAGCCTTAGCACCATTTGCATCGGCGCTTCTTTCAGCCGCGCCGCCAGCCTGATGGCGATGCGCAGCCGTGGGCTGGCGCTCAACCTGCCGCATCTGATGACGCTGGAGATGGTCGACCGCCTGATCCATCATTTGCAGCAACTGGCCGGGCGCGATGTGCCCGCGTGGATCGAGCGCCAGCGCGGCCAATTGCAGGACGCGATGATCGACTGCCACATGTGGGTGCAGGGCGCGCGGTTGGCGCTGGCGGCAGAGGGCGATCTGCTGGTTGCCTGGTGTGATTTCGCGCTTAGCCAGGGCTTGCTGCCTGGCCCGGTGGTGGCGCCGGTGAGCCAGCCGGGGTTGTTGACCCTGCCGGTGGATGAGGTCTTGATCGGCGATCTGGAGGATATGCAGGATCGGTTGTGCGTGACGCCCGCCGATCTGCTGGTGTCCAATTCCCACGCGGCGGATCTGGCCGAGCAGTTCGGCATACCGTTGATTCGCGCCGGATTTCCCATCTTCGATCGGCTGGGCGAGTTCCGACGCCCGCGTCAAGGGTATGCCGGCATACGGGATACCTTGTTTGAACTGGCGAACCTGATGCAAGAGCGCCATCACCACATGGCGGCGTACCATTCGCCGCTGCGCCAGCGTTTTGCGCCGCAGTCCGCGCCGGAGGTGAACGATGCCGCATGTTAATCGCCATCTCAGCACCATCAGTTCGGCGGTATGGTCGATGAAGGTCGCGTTCGCCAGCTCGGACTATCACCATGTCGACCAGCATTTCGGCGCCACGCCGCGGCTGGTGATCTACGGCGTCAAACAACATGAAGTCACACTGCTGCATGTGGTGGATTTCAACGTGCAGTACGGCCATCAGGAGGACAAACTCGCCTGTCGCATCGACGCGCTGGAGGATTGCGTCACCCTTTACTGCGTGGCGATTGGCGACACGGTCTTTCGTCAGCTATTGCAGGTGGGGGTGCGGGCGGTGCGGGTACCGGTAGATACGCCGATCGCCCTGTTGTTGCAGCAGATCCAGCAATTCTGGGCCGACACTGAGCAACGGGTCGTGCGTCGCCAGCGCGACCCGGATCGCTTCGCTCGCTTGATCGCTGAACGGGAGTGGAGCGAGGGGGATGACCGGTTGTAAAGATGACGAGTATTGCGGGGCGGCCGGGGCTGCCGGCCTTTTACGGTGTCCGTCCTATCCGACCCGATTGTTATGCCTTATGAGGGTATCTCTCTCAAAAACACCGTGAAATTCTGCACAAGCCTTGCGCCGTTGGCGCGATACACTATCCTTTTAAACCATGCATCCCTCTATTTTTTATTCGCGTATTGGGGCCTTTTACTTTTGCGGCCAATGCGCGGGTGGGACGAAGCGTGGATCTGTACCCAGCAGTCTTCGTATTGCACAACGGTGATGGCCAGGACGGGGTTTTCCTTGTCAGTGACCTCAAGAAAGTGAGCAGGCTAGCGCGCCGAAGCACCTTTCTTTACTAATTGCATTTCAAGGCATTGTGTTTATGAAAGATGAGATTCTGCACTCCATTGAATGGAATATGACGAAGATTAACGGTTTCCTGGAAAAGATTGTGACGGCGCCGCCGCCGGTTGAGCTGAAGCGATTAAAGTTCTATCACGGCGTCTATCTTGAATCGTTATTTTCCTTAATCGATTACATGGATGAAATGGACGAGAGTATTAGCCGGGAAATAAAATACATCATGCGTAATTTGGGTGATGACAGTTTGTATTATTTTCGGGAGCTGCATTACGCCATTACCCATCGGGGGTTTGATATCAGCACCCACAGCAATATCGTCGAGAATAATGTCAGGCTCATGACGCCTGAATGCGTGTTGAATCGCGATGGGCTGCCTTGCCCGTCACCGAAAGAAAATATCTTGCTGAAATCGCTTTTAATTTTTGACATGGCCACCCGGGTCGCTGTGCTGCTTAAACTCAGCCAGCTGGGGTGCCGTTATGAAAAAGACCGTGAAGAAGATGAGTATTTTGAAAGTTTTCTGGCGAATATTAATAATGCGGCGATTCCCGGCTTTGTTAAAGGCTTTATCTTTGACCACCGGCGTGAGGTAAAAGAAAAAATTGACTCCAGAGAACTGGAAAGCTCATTAATTATAAGAGTCAAAGAATTGCTGTTTCCTGAATCGATGTTGAATATATTGAAAATATTATATTAAGTTGCCCGGTTTTTTATATTGATTCCGATTAATGATGACTGCTTTCATCAGGGAAAAAGAGGTTGGTTCCAGCAATGGGGGGAATTTGGCGGTGTATCGGTTTAGGCTGGTTCTGATATGTCTGTGGTTCGGGCATACTTAATTTGATAGATGGATTTGTGCTAGGAACGGGTGTTAATAATTCCTGATTACCTTAATAGTGAAGCACTCGGTAAATGCCCATTCTACCGAAATGAGATGTACGTAGCCCTGCCTCTCTTTAAGAGTATTTTTAATCGGCGTATCTTCATTTATATCTTGTAACAAGCGAAGGAAACGCCGATGGAAGTGAATATTAAAGATATCACGGGTAACTGGGATCGTGGTGTCGTACTGGATAAACACAGTAGGTACAGTGTGTTAACAGGGCAAAATCAGTGGGGTCACAACATCTATGACACTACGCGTACTGATGTTGGTGAAGCTGTTTATCAGCTTAAGTATAGATCTGACTGGAATCAGGTTCAGCCACTGGCTCAGTGCCTTTATGATGAAGCTTATCCACTGTTTCAAAAAGTCGGGTTCATTCTTCCCATGGCAGCCTCGAACGTTAGGGTACGACAGCCTGTCACAGAGGTTGCTCGGGCGTTGGCACAATTAGCCGGTGTCCCCTGCTTTGACAATCTTCTGTTAAAGGCCCCCGGAGGTGTTTCACTCAAAAATCTGCATACCAAGCAGGAAAAAGTTGATGCTATTGGTGACAGTTTTTCTGTAAGCCCTGTTATCTCTAATGAAGGCCGATGGAACGTTTTAGTGATAGATGACCTTTTCCACACTGGCGCATCAATGGAGGCTGCTTGTGCAGTGCTACGCGGCTATAAATAAAGTTAATAACATCTACGTTGCAGCACTTACTTGGAGAGAAACATGACGACGATCTTCGTTGCTGGCTCAATAACCATCAAGGAGCTTGATCCGCTCATCGTTGAACGGTTAAAGAAGATTGTGGATCAGAAATTTAATGTTGTTGTTGGCGATGCGAACGGAGTGGATTCATCTGTACAGCAGGAGCTGTTGCAGATGGGATGTCGTACGACTACGGTATTCAGTAGCTCGCCTAAGCCCCGTAATAACCTGGGTTCCTGGCCTGTTAACTTTGTCAAAACTGATCATCCTCGCGGCACTCGTGCATTCTTCACTGCCAAGGATATTCAGATGGCGGACAAAGCCGATTGTGGCCTGATGGTTTGGGATGCAAAAAGTACAGGTACACTAAGTAATGTTATAGAGCTGCTTGCCCGTAAAAAGTATTCAGTGGTTTTTATTAACAAGAAAAAAGAATTTGTGATTATTAAATCACCAGACGATATTGAGATCCTTATCAAAAACATGTCTGCTGCTGCTTATTCAAAAGCAGAAGAAAAAATAAAAATAAGTGAAAAATTAGCATCTTTGAAAAATCATCAAATGAATATGTTTGCTGTGTCTTAATTTAAATAAAAGCAACGAGGCAATCATAACTGACCGCGTCATATTACAACAAGAGTTTTCTGAGCTTAACCGTGAACTACATAAAAGCATTGTAAAATATGCGATTGACAGAGCTAAACACCATAATTGTGAAGTATGCTTATGTGTTAACAATAAATCTAATTGCGATCAAATATTGGAGCGTATATTTGAAAAAAACGTTATTAATAAACTCAATTTAAATAATGTCATACGTGTGCACGGGCAGAATATAAGTTTACATTCCCCCACGACAATAAAGAGAAATTACTTGCCTAGAGCCGTATATTTATTACTATTTCCCAGTTCTGACTTACTGAAGGCTGTTGAATGCCGAGCGAGTCAATCACTAGCTTTTGAAATTATTGTGTTTGATGAATCCGGTAGAAATACTGAAGCAACAGACAACTGGATGTCAGAACACGATGTTTGCAGGTTAGAAACCGGAAATACTGCTTAAAAAATGTAAGCCGCCGTAAGGCGTTTTTTTTACGTGTTTTGTGACCGTTCGGTAAATTCTGTTCGCAGCGGTTTTCACTGGAGACTGTAGTGAATTTTTCTGCCTCTGGGCCAAGTCAATCAGCCAGTGTGAAACCCCGAAATGCAATATCCAACCCAAGTACAATATCCCCCCTCGCTCAAACCAAACTATCCGATGTGATTATTTTCTTGGCAAATAATTAAGTCTGAGATCATTAATCTACGGATACACCAAATACCTTCCTGACGTCGCCAAGTGTTGCCGGGCGGCGTCCACGTTTCTCCCGTTGTCTCTCAACGCACACCAAACCGGGGCCGTATTGTTATCGCGCCGAGGTGATCGCGCCGGGCCTTCATGCTGCCGCGAGTCGTTATCCGACAAATGTCACCTCTCTGACAAATCCGACATAAACCGCGACATTCGTCGCAGTTTTTTCCCCACGGCTGTGGGCTATCTCCTTGAATTTTCGTCTTTCATGTGACTGGCATCACATTTGCTCTGTCATGTTAATCCAGTTCATGAAATGTGCGCGGCGCAGTGCGGCACGTCGGTTCAGGCCGTTTCGGCCAGTATCGGGATGCCTGCCGGTCAGGATGGCTCGTGTGCCGGCGCTTTCGCCCAGACCGTAGGGAGCAGACGACGATGTGGAATTATTCCGAGAAAGTGAAAGACCATTTTTTTAATCCCCGCAATGCCAAAGTGGTGGAGGAGGCGAACGCGGTGGGCGATGTGGGTTCGCTGAGCTGCGGCGATGCTCTGCGGTTGATGCTGCGCGTCGATCCGACGACGGAAACGATTCTGGATGCAGGTTTTCAGACCTTCGGTTGCGGCAGCGCCATTGCGTCTTCCTCGGCACTGACGGAACTGATCATCGGCCGCACATTGAGTGAGGCCGGACAGGTGACTAACCAACAAATTGCCGATTACCTCGACGGCCTGCCGCCGGAAAAAATGCACTGTTCGGTGATGGGGCAGGAGGCGCTGCGGGCGGCGATTGCCCACTACCGCGGCGAATCGTTGGAGGACGATCACGAGGAAGGCGCGCTGATCTGCAAATGTTTTGCGGTGGACGAAGGCCAGATTCGTCGTGCGGTGCTGACCAACGGGCTCACTACGTTGCAGGACGTGATTCATTACACCAAGGCGGGCGGTGGTTGTACCGCCTGCCATGAAAAGATCGAACTGGCGCTGGCGGCGATCCTCAGCGAACAGGCGTCACAGCCCGATGCTGTCGCGGCCACGATCGCCGTGCGGGATCCGCAATGGCAACTGGTGGCGGAAGCGGTAGCGGAACTGCGCCCGCATATTCAGGCCGACGGCGGCGATATGTCGTTGCTCAATGTCAGCGGCCATCAGGTGACGGTCAGCCTGTCGGGCAGTTGTAGCGGCTGCATGATGACCGATATGACGCTGGCCTGGCTACAGCAGAAACTGGTGGAACGCACCGGGCGTTATATGGAAGTGGTGGCGGCGTAAACTGTTGTTGTAAATCAAAATTTCAACGAGGCACTGCACATGAAAAACGTTTATCTGGACAATAACGCCACCACGCGCCTTGATCCGATGGTGCTGGAGGCGATGCTCCCCTTCCTGACCGATTTTTACGGCAACCCGTCGTCAATCCATGATTTCGGCACGCCGTGCCGCGGTGCGCTGGAGCGGGCGCGGCAACAGGTGGCGAGCCTGCTTGGCGCCCGCTACGACAGCGAGATCATTTTCACCTCCTGCGCCACGGAGGCGACCTCCACCGCCATCCATTCGGCGACGGAGCTGATGCCGGAACGGCGCGAAATCATCACCACCGCCGTCGAGCACCCGGCTACGCTGGCGGTGTGCGAACATCTGGAACGCCAGGGATACCTTATCCATCGTCTGAGGGTCTCGCCGGAAGGCGAGCTGGATCTGGCGCAGTACCGTCAATTGCTGAGCGACCGCGTCGCGCTGGTCAGCGTGATGTGGGCCAATAACGAAACCGGGGTGCAGTTCCCGGTACGGGAGATGGCGGCGCTGGCGCATGAATATGGCGCGCTGTTCCACTGCGATGCGGTACAGGCGGTGGGCAAGATCCCGGTGGTGCTGTCCGCCACCGAGATCGACATGCTCTCCTGCTCGGCGCACAAGATCCACGGCCCGAAAGGGGTCGGGTGTCTGTATCTGCGGCGTGGTACGCGCTTTCGGCCGTTGCTGCGCGGCGGCCATCAGGAACGCGGACGCCGCGCCGGCACCGAGAATATCGCCGGGATCGTCGGCATGGGCAGCGCCTGCGAACTGGCGGAGGTGCATCTGCCGATGATGACGGCATCGGTGGCAACGTTGCGCGATAAGTTACAGGCCGGGCTGGAGCAGGCCATTCCCAGCGTGATGGTGATGGGAGGAAACCAGCCGCGCACGCCGAACACCCTCAACATGGCGTTCGAATTTATCGAAGGCGAGGCCATTCTGCTGTTGCTGAATCATGCCGGCATCGCCGCCTCCAGCGGCAGCGCCTGCACATCGGGCTCGCTGGAGCCGTCCCATGTGATGCGGGCGATGAACATTCCCTACACCGCAGCGCACGGCAGTATCCGTTTCTCGTTGTCCCGTTATACCCGTGAGAAGGAAATCGATTATGTGATCGCGCAGTTGCCGCCGATCATCGCACGTTTGCGTACCTTGTCGCCCTACTGGCAGCAGGGGAAACCGCTGGCGGCGTCCGGCGCGGACTTCACCCCGACGTATGGCTGACGGAGGCTGGCGATGGTGGACGTAATCATCAATGACACCACCCTGCGCGACGGCGAGCAGAGCCCAGGGGTGGCGTTTCGCGCCAGCGAGAAACTGGCGATTGCCGAAGCGCTGGCCGAAGCGGGCGTCCCGGCGCTGGAGATCGGCACCCCGGCGATGGGCGGCGAAGAGCGTGCGCGCATTGCGGTGGTGCGGCGCCGTCTGCCGGCCACGGTGATGATGACCTGGTGCCGCATGAACGAACTGGAGATTCGCCAAAGCGCCGATCTGGGCATGGACTGGGTGGATATCTCCATCCCGGCCTCCGATCGGTTGCGCCAGCAGAAACTGCACCAGCCGCTGGCGGCGCTGCTGCCGAGGCTCTCGGCGCTGATCGCGCTGGCGCGTGAGCGCGGCATGCGGGTGTGTATCGGGTGCGAGGATGCCTCCCGCGCGCAGGACGATACCCTGCGGCAGTTGGCGGAAGCTGCCGGCGCGGCGGGGGCGGAGCGGCTGCGTTTCGCCGATACCATCGGCTTGCTCGACCCTTTCGCCACCTTCGAACGCATCAGCACGCTGCGCCAGTATTGGTCGGGCGAGATTGAGATGCACGCCCATAACGATTTGGGGCTGGCGACCGCCAACACGCTGGCGGCGGTGCGCGCCGGCGCGACGCATGTCAATACCACGGTGCTCGGTCTGGGAGAACGGGCGGGCAATGCCGCGCTGGAAACCGTGGCGCTGGCGCTGCAACGCTGTCTGGGCAAGGAGTGCGGCATCCGCTTCGAGCGGTTGCCCGATCTGTGCCGACAGGTGGCGCAGGCGGCGCAGCGCGCTATCGATATACAGCAGCCGCTGGTGGGGGATCAGGTGTTTACCCACGAGTCCGGCGTGCATGTGGCGGCGCTGTTGCAAGACCGCAGCAGTTATCAGGGCATCGATCCGGCGTTGATGGGGCGGGATTTCCGGTTGGTACTGGGCAAACATTCGGGGCGGCAGGCGGTGGGGGGGATTTTCGCCCAGTTGGGTTATCTGCTGGACGCGCCGCAGACCGATATGTTGCTGATGGCGGTACGGCGGTTTGCGGAGCATTGGAAACGCAACCCGCGCGACTACGAGCTGGTGGCGATTTACCAGGATTTGTACGGCAGCGATACGCTGCGTTGTCAGGGGGGATAAGGTATGGAGTGGTTCTATCGCCTGCCCGGCGTGAGCAGTCTGGATTCCGCCGAAGCGTTTTTCACCTTTTTTTCCGTCCCTTACGATCCGGCGACGCTCAGCGCCCGCTGCCTGCCGGTGTTGAGCGAGTTCCACCGTCGTTTGCGTACTGCGGTGCCGCTGCGTAACAGCCTGGAGTGCGATACCAACGCCGATTGGCAACTGGCGCGGCGCCTGCTGGCGGAAAGCTATCGTAGCCTGACGGCGGAGGCGGCGTCATGAGGCCGCGTTTCAACTTCGGCGCTGCAGTGCGGGTGGTGCGGACGATCCGCAACGACGGCACCATGGCCGGGATGCGGCGCGGCGATTTGCTGGTGCGGCGCGGCAGCGTCGGTTATGTGCGGGAGTGGGGCGTCTTTTTGCAGGATCAGGTGATCTATCAGGTGCATTTTCTGGACACCGACCGCACCGTGGGCTGCCGCGAGCAGGAGTTGATCGCCGCCGATGCCCCCTGGTCGGCGGGAGATTTTCAGTATGGCGACTGGATTTACAGCGCCCACGCGCTGTCGATTGCGGGCGAGGTGGTGGTCGACGCCGGGCAAAGCGGTCAGATCCAGGCCACCGGGCAAGGGCCGCAGGGGGATTGTTACACGGTGATGTTCGGCGAGCGCTGGTTTCAGGTGCCGGCCTCGGCGCTGGCCCTGGCGGAGGACGCATGATGGCGGCGTCCGCCTGGCGGCGTTTCAGCCGTTTTCGTCTGGCGCAGGCGCGCTTTCACTGCGTGCCGGACGCTTTGCCGCCGCAGCATCAGGACGACTTTCAGCGTCAGCTGGCGCGGCAGTGTCGGCTGGAGCAGGCGGTGGTCGAGGCGGCGCTGTGCCAGTCGCTGACAGTGACCGATGATGTGTTGCAACTGATTGAGCAGCAATTGGCGGAGCCGCTGGCGCAGGCCGGTTTTGCGCCTGAGGAGCGGCAGGCGGTGATTCGTCATCACGCCCTGATGGAACTGCAACTGACCTGGGTGGCGGCCCAGGCGGCCGCACCTACCGGGCAGGACGTGGCGCTCTGGTACCGGCAGCATGCCGATCGTTTCCTGCGGCCGGAACAGCGGCTGACCCACCATCTGCTGCTGACGGCGGAGGATGAGCGGACGGCGGCGCTGGTGCGGGCGCAGATCCGGGGTTTCCATCGCACATTGTGCCGCGAACCGGCGCAGTTTGAGCGGTTGGCGCGTCGCTATTCACATTGCCCCAGCGCGCTGGAAGGCGGGTTGTTGGGCTGGGTGAGCCGGGGTCTGCTGTTCAGCGAACTGGAGCAAAGCCTGTTTATGCTGCGGGAAGGGCAGGTGAGCGAGCCTGTCGAAACGGAAATCGGCTGGCATCTGTTGTGGTGCGAGGCGATCCGCCCGGAAGCGCCGTTGCCGGAAAGCGAAGCCCTGCCGAAAGTCAGTGATTATCTGTTGCGCCAGCGTCAACGGCAGCAACAGCGACAGTGGCTGGCGACGCTGCTGGCGGATGAAAGCCCGGTCGGCGGCGAGACGCCGGCACCGGAATAAGCCTGGGCTGCGTCCCGTCCCGGTCGCGGAAACCCGCGGCGGTGGGCAAAAAAATGGCGGGGATTGGCCGTGCGACACGTCGCACATCGCGGCGGGAACCGCCTCAGGCCAGCGTCACCTGCATCACCACGTATTCGATGTCGGCTTTCAGCGTGACCGGGCCGGCGGCGGCAAAACCGAAACGGGCATAGAACGGGCTGGCGCTCAGCCGGGCGTTGAGCGTTACGCGGCGGATCCCCCGTTCTCTCACGCTTTCCAGGACATGTGCCATCAGCAGGCTGCCGTAGCCCTGCCGCTGGTCATCATGGTCGGTGGCGAATTTTCTGATCTGGCAGACGCCATCACTCACTTCAAATACCGAGAGGCAACTCACCAGCGTGTCATCCCGATAGGCGCCGTAGTGCTGCGCCTGCTCGTCGCCTTCGACCCGGGAGTAAGAGGGTTCATGCTGCGGCCAGAGTATCTTGTGGCGCAGCCACAGGCAGTCGTCGATGGTGATGGTGCGGATTGCGGTCGTCATGGGCGTCTCCGTACAAGGGGGAATATTATCGGTGCCATGACTATGACCAAAAAACGGCGGGCGGGAAAGATGTGCGCAACCCCGTCCCCAGCCAGCCCGGGGACGGGGCAGCGGTTTACACAATGGCCGGTTTGATCTGCGCCAGCCAGTTCTCCACCCGTTCTTCCGTCAGATCGAACTGATTGTCCTGATCCAGCACCAGACCGACGAACTGGTCATCCACCAGTGCGGCGGAGGTATTGAACTCATAACCGCTGTTGGGCCAGGCGCCGATGACCCTGGCGCCGCAGTCGGTGACTACGTCGTACAGGGGTTTCAGACCGCTGGCGAAATTGTCCGGGTAGCCTCTCTGGTCTCCCAGCCCGAACAGCGCCACGGTTTTGTCGCCGAGATCGGCGCTGGCCAGCGTATCCATGAACTCCTGCCAGGATTCGCTCTCGCAACCGGCTTCGAACCCCGGCAACTGACCGTCGCCCAGCGTAGGGGTACCCAGCAATAACACCGGATAGGACAAAAAGGCCTCCAGCGTCGTGCGATTGATGTTGACCGGCGCGTCCGCCATGTCTCCCAGTTTTTGATGGATCATTTTGGCGATCTTGCGGGTCTTGCCCGTATCGGTGCCAAAGAAAATACCAATGTTCGCCATAACACACTCCTGACAACCCATAAAAAAGGACATCGCCGCCTCATGAGAGAAGGCGCCTAACGGAATTATTGCGAATGCCATGCCAGTTTTTTTTGCTGATTCTTTGCACAGTCATGGCGCGGAATTGCACTATCGCTGTGCTTTTTTTGTGCGCCATCCACGAAGGAAACGTTTCGCGATCGCCGGTGTGACAGGGGTGTTGACGATTTTGGGGCTAAAACAGGGATCAGGATCAATGTTTAATCGGGTTAAACAATAAAAGGTGTAGTGTTTGCATGGTTATTTCCCACCGGCGGATGGCCGGAATGGCTGTCGGCGGCGTGGCACAAATTGTCGCGAATCCGACAGAACAGTCGCTGTTTTGTGGGGAGCCACCTGAATGACCATGAATCTGATGACGGAGTCGTTTCCGCTGGGAGAGATTGCCAGCCACTTATCGCGTCAGCATCCGTCGCTGTTTTCCACCGTGGTGGAGCAGTCCTCCGTGGCGATCTCGCTGACCGATCCCCAGGCGCGCATCGTTTATACCAATCCGGCGTTCTGCCGCCTGACCGGGTATAACCTGCCGCAGCTGCTGGGGCAGAATCACCGTATCCTCGCCAGCCAGCAGACGCCGGTCGAGGTCTATCAGGAGATGTGGCAGATGCTGCTGTCGGGGCGAGCCTGGCGCGGGCAGCTGATCAACCGCCGTCGCGACGGCAGCCTTTATTTGGCGGAGATCGACATTACGCCGATCGTCAATTCCCACGGCGAGCTGGAGCACTATCTGGCGATGCACAAGGACATCAGCGCCAGCTATGCGCTGGAGCAGCGGTTGCGTAATCACATGACGCTGATCACCGCGGTGCTCAACAATATTCCGGCGGCGGTGGTGGTGGTGGACGGCAAGGACAAGGTGATCATGGATAACCTGGCCTACAAAACCCTGTGCGCGGACTGCGGCGGCAAGGAACTGCTGGCGGTGCTGGATTACCCGAATAATAAGGCGCAGTTGCAAGGTGGCCTGCCGATGCCGGTGATGATGCGCGGCGCGGTGCGCTGGTTAACGCTGGGGTACTGGGCGCTGCCCGGCGTCAGCGAAGAGGCCAGCCGCTATTTCACCGACGCCGCGCTGCCGCGCACGCTGATCGTCATTACCGATTGCACGGAGCTACAGCAACAACAGCAGCAGGGGCGGCTCGACCGCCTCAAGCAGCAGATGACCAACGGCAAACTGCTGGCGGCGATCCGCGAATCGCTGGATGCGGCGCTGATCCAGCTTAACTGCCCGCTCAATATGCTGGCGGCGGCGCGGCGGCTGAACGGCGAGGATCGCAGCAATGTGGCGCTGGAGTCCGCCTGGCGGGAAGGCGAGGAGGCGGTGGCGCGCCTGCAGGCGTGCCGGCCGTCGCTGGAATTCGAAGCCGCCGGGTATTGGCCGATGCAGGCGCTGTTGGACGATTTGTCGGCGTTGTACCACACCCGCCTGACGACGAACGACCGTCTGTGTTGCGAAATGGCCGAGCCGGAGCTGATGGGCTTCGGGCAGCGCACGCAGGTGCTGGCTTGCCTGAGTTTGTGGCTGGATCGCACGCTGTCGCTGGCGGCGGAGATTCAGCCTTTTCATCTGGATATTCAGCTTTACGTCCGGGAAGAGAACGACTGGCTGATGCTCTATCTGGAAGATAACGTTCCCCTGGCGCAGGTGCGTTACGTTGCGCCTCCTTCGGCGCTTCATACGCCGGGCAAGGGGATGGAGCTGCGTCTGATCCAGACGCTGGTTGCCCATCATCAAGGGGCGATCGATTTGACCTCCCGCCCAGGCGGCGGTACCTGTCTGACCCTGCGTTTCCCTCTCTTTTTATCACTGACAGGAGGCTCAAAATGACCCATTTACCCGAGGCGGGCAAAGTCGTATGGCGTTTTGATTTGTCTCAGCAATTTACCGCAGTGCAGCGTATCAGCGCGGCCCTGGGCCGCTCGACGGAGGTGCGTCAGGCGTTGCAGGCGGTATTGCGGGTCTTGCATGACGACGCCTTTATGCAGCACGGCATGATTTGCCTGTACGACAAACAGCGCGGCGCGCTGACCGTGGAGGCGCTGCATACGGAAGACGAACAGGCGACCGCCAGCGGCAGCCAGATTCGTTATCGCCCGGGAGAAGGGCTGGTGGGTACGGTGATGGCGCAGTGCCAGCCGCTGGTGTTGCCGCGGGTGGCGGACGATCAACGTTTTCTCGATCGCCTTGGCCTGTATGACTACAACCTGCCGTTTATCGCCGTGCCGCTGATGGGGTTGGATCCTCATCCGATCGGCGTGCTGGCGGCGCAGCCGATGGCGCGCTACGAAGAGCGTCTGCCGTCGTGCACCCGTTTTCTGGAAACCGTCGCCAATCTGGTGGCGCAAACGGTACGGCTGATGCAGCCGATCAGGCGCGAGGCGGACACGCCGGTACCGGCGGCGCGCCCTGTCGCCTGCAAAATGCCGCGGCCGTTCGGCTTCGAAAATATGGTGGGTAAGAGCCCGGCGATGCGCCAGACCATGGAGATTATCCGCCAGGTCTCGCGCTGGGATACCACCGTGCTGGTGCGTGGAGAAAGCGGTACCGGTAAGGAACTGGTGGCCAACGCTATCCATTACAACTCACCGCGCACCGACGCGCCGTTCGTGAAATTCAATTGCGCCGCCCTGCCGGATAACCTGCTGGAAAGCGAACTGTTCGGGCATGAGAAGGGCGCGTTCACCGGTGCGGTGCGCCAGCGTAAAGGGCGTTTCGAACTGGCGGACGGCGGCACGCTGTTTCTGGATGAGATCGGCGAAAGCAGCGCGTCGTTTCAGGCTAAATTGTTGCGGATTTTGCAGGAAGGCGAGATGGAACGGGTGGGCGGCGACGAAACCATCCGGGTGGATGTGCGCATTGTGGCCGCCACCAACCGTAATCTGGAAGAGGAAGTGCGGGCCGGTCATTTCCGGGAAGACCTGTATTACCGTCTGAACGTGATGCCGGTATCGCTGCCGCCGTTGCGGGAGCGTCAGGAGGATATCGCCGAACTGGCGCATTTTCTGGTGCGCAAGATTGCCCTGCATCAGGGGCGGCAGCTGCGCATCAGCGACGGCGCGATCCGTATGCTGATGAGCTACAACTGGCCGGGCAACGTGCGGGAACTGGAGAACTGCCTGGAGCGTTCGGCGGTGATGTCGGAAAGTGGGTTGATCGATCGCGACGTTATTCTGTTCAACCACCATGAAACGACGCCGAAGATCAGCAAAAGTGTTGTGCCGACGCCGTCTCAGGAAGAGGGCTGGCTCGATCAGAATCTGGATGAGCGCCAGCGGCTGATCGCCGCGCTGGAGAAAACCGGCTGGGTGCAGGCCAAAGCGGCCCGCTTGCTGGGGATGACGCCGCGTCAGGTGGCCTATCGCATCCAGATTATGGACATCAATGTGCACCGACTGTAGACGGACAAAGGCGGCGAGCGCCGCCTTTGCCGGGTTTACGGCCTACGCGCTGTGAGCGTCGTTGCAGCCATAAACGCGAGCAGCGTGATGGTCAGGATTGTGATATATGACACATTGTCGCGCCAATGCCGCAATGCTGACAAAAACCCCAACGGTATTTATTCCTATCTTTCTGTTTTTTATAAATTAAATTTTATCGTCCAACGGTATGGGGTTTGCACCTGATGAAGTATGACTCCGTAACCGTAGGCGATAATCATGACATCCTGCTCTTCCGCCGGAGGCGCTGCGCGCTGCCGGGCCACCCATACCGAACAGTTCACGTCGCTGCAGGCCAGCAAAGTGGCGCATCACCCGTGCTATTCCGCCAGCGGCCATCATCATTATGCCCGTATGCATCTGGCGGTGGCGCCGGCCTGCAACCTGCAATGTAACTACTGCAACCGTAAATATGACTGTAGCAACGAGTCGCGCCCCGGCGTGGTGTCGGAGCTGTTGATGCCGGAACAGGCGGCGGCCAAAGCCCGTCAGGTGGCGGCGGCGATCCCGCAGTTGTCGGTGGTGGGTATCGCCGGCCCCGGCGATCCGCTGGCGAACATGGGACGCACGTTTAACACACTGGAACTGCTGCGCAACCAATTGCCGGATCTGAAATTATGTTTATCGACTAACGGTCTGATGCTACCGGATGCGGTGGATCGGCTGCTGGATGTCGGCGTGGATCACGTTACGGTGACGCTCAATACGCTCGATCCTGACGAAGCGGCGCGGATCTATGCCTGGCTGTGGCTGGACGGTGAACGTTACACCGGCCGCGAGGCGGGAGAGATGCTGCTGGCACGGCAACAGGAAGGGATCCGGCGCCTGACGGAGAAGGGCGTGCTGGTGAAGATCAACTCCGTGTTGATCCCCGGCATCAACGATCGTTCCCTGCTGCAGGTGAGTGAGAAAGCGCGGGAGTGGGGCGCCTTTTTGCACAACATCATGCCGCTGATCGCCCGGCCGGAACATGGCACGGTGTTTGGCCTGAACGGGCAGCCTGAGCCGGATGCGGATTTTCTGGCGGAGGTGCGCGGCCGCTGCGCGGTGGCGATGCCGCAGATGTCCCACTGCCAGCAGTGCCGGGCGGATGCCATCGGCATGCTGGGCGAAGATCGCAGCCAGCAGTTCCCGCTGTCGGCATTGCCCGCACAACCCCAGCCTTATCTGCCGTTGTTGCATCAACGCGCCCGGCTGCACGCCAGCATCGCCTCGCGCGGTGAATCCGATGAGCCGCAAGCCTGTCTGGTGGCGGTGGCGTCATCGCGCGGCGATGTGATTGATTGTCACTTCGGCCATGTCGAACGCTTTCAGATCTACAGCCTGTCAGCGGCGGGGGTGGTGCTGGTGAATGAACGTTTTACGCCGAAATACTGCCACGGCAGCGATGACTGCGCGCCCGCCGACGGCGACGATCGCATGGCGGAGATGCTGGCATTGCTGTCGGACGTGAAAGCGGTGTTCTGCGCCCGTATCGGCTACGCGCCCTGGCAAAAGCTGGAACAGCATGGCATTCAACCCTGTGTCGAAGGCGCGTGGCAAAGCGTGCACGATGTGCTGTCCCGCTGGTGGCAACAGCATCGGCAGCAGATGGCGTCAGACGACCGGGAAAAAGGGGTGGCCTGATGGGAGAAACGGAGCGGTGGCTGCGGCGCCTGCTAACGTTGCATGAGGCCGGCGCGGCCTGCTTTCCGCGGCAGATGGGGCTGGCGACGTCGGACTGGCGGGATTTGCTGTGGCGGCTCGACTGGCCGCCGCCGGCCGACGCGGTACGGGATCAGCGGCAAATGCTGATGAGCGAATTGCAGGCAGGCCGACAGGAGGAGCGGGAACAATTGGCGGGCTGGCTGCTCCAGCATATGGCGGCCAGCGCCGCGCCGATGCACCTGATCATCGCCAGCGCCTCGTTGGGGTTTAACCACCTGTGGCAGGATTTGGGGCTGGATTCCCGGGCGGAGCTGCGGGATCTGATGACCGACTGTTTTCCGGCGCTGGTGGCGATGAATAGCCAGAATATGCGCTGGAAAAAGTTCTTCTACCGTCAGCGCTGCCTGCATACCGACGGCGAGCTGGTATGCCGTTCCCCCAGTTGCGACGATTGTTGCGAGTGGTCGCATTGCTTTGCCCCGGAGGTGTGACGGCGCTGCGCCCACACATGACGGGTTGTCGGGGCCGGGGTGCAATATCCCTGTTAGCGGCAATACTGGCGGAACAGACGCGCCAGTTGCTCACCCATCGGCGATAGCATGGTGCCCTTGCGTTGTATGAGATAGAACGATGCCTTGGGCAATTGCTGCTCCAGTTCTATTTCCACCAGATGTGAGCCCAGTACGGACGCATTGAGTACATCGCGGGAGAGTGCGCAGAGAAAATCCGTTTTTATCACCAGGCTGATGCATGACGTCAGGGTTTCGCAGGTCACGCTGACCTGGGGGGCGTGCGGCATGGTCGCGAAGATATCGTACAGGTATTTGTAGTAACTGCTACGCGGGGTGGGCATGGTCCACTCACAGTCGATAAGGTCTTCCAGCGTGCGGGCGTGGCGCATCGGATGGTCGCGGCGCGCCACCACGCAATACTCCTTTTCCATCAGTTTTTCGTATAACAATTCGTTATCAAAGGATGAGCCGGTGTAGGTGTTAATGGTGAAGTCCAATTCCCCTTGTCTCAACTCATGGATCATCGCCACCAGCTGGCCTTCGGTGATACGCAGTTTCACCTGGGGATACAGACGGTGGAAACGGGTGACGATCTCCGGCATCACGGTGTGGGCGATACTGGCGCCGATGCCGATGTTGACCCGGCCGCTGGCCTGCCCCAGCCGTTGCTGGATGTCCTCCTGGGCGACGCGCAATTCTTCCAGAATCAGGCTGGCGTGACGGAAATAGGCCTCGCCGCAATCGGTCAGCACGACCCCATGGCTGTGGCGTAGAAACAGTCGTGCGCCCAGGCAGGCTTCCAGCTCCTTAATCGACTTGGTCAGCGCCGGCTGGGAGACATTCAGCGTGCGCGAAGCCGCACGGATGCTGCCGTGTCGCGCCACCGCCACAAAGGACTGTAACTGGTGCAGTTTGATGTTCGAAGCCACCTCTCCTCCTGATAACCATGAGTTATCAAACCAAAGTTCCTGGCATCTTATCTACCCTGGTGGGTTTGTGTACATTTTTTTAAATCATGACCTCCGCCGTGAGGCGGGATGTCGCTTTACGTCGCGGTTATCGCCTCTGTCGTCAACCGCGCAATCACGCCAGAGAGAGTCCTATGCATTCAGACGCCATTTATTCCGCACTGTCGCAACAGATTGAGCCGCTTATTCCCGAACTCACCGCATTTCGCCGTGATTTGCATAAATTCGCTGAATCCGGCTGGCTTGAGTTCCGCACCTCCACGCTGGTGGCGGAGCGGCTGCATCGCCTGGGGTATGACCTCAAGCTTGGGCGCGAGGTGATCGCGACGGACGCCCGTATGGGGCTGCCGTCGGAAGCGGTATTGAAAGCGCAGGAACAGCGGGCGCTGGAGCAGGGTGCGCTGCCGCAGTGGCTGCCCTATTTTTCCGGCGGTTTTACCGGCATCGTGGCGACGCTGGCAACCGGACGTCCGGGGCCGGTGTTGGGCTATCGCGTCGACATGGACGCGCTCGATCTCAACGAGCAGTTGGATAGTGAGCACCGCCCATTCCGCGACGGCTTTGCGTCCTGCAATGCCGGCATGATGCACGCCTGCGGCCACGACGGCCATACCACTATCGGGTTGGGGTTGGCGGCAGTGCTGATGGCGATGCGCGAGCAGTTGTGCGGCACCATCAAGATTCTGTTCCAGCCGGCTGAAGAGGGCACCCGCGGCGGCAAATCCATGGCCGAAGCCGGGGTGGTCGACGACGTGGATTACTTTACCGCCATCCATATCGGCACCGGTATTCCGGCCGGCCAACTGGTGTGCGGCAATGATACGTTTATGGCGACCACCAAAATCGATGTCACCTATCGCGGAGTCGCCTCTCATGCAGGTGGGCGACCGGAAGAGGGGCGCAATGCGCTGCTGGCGGCGGCGCAGGCGACGCTGGGGTTACATGCGATCCCTCGCCATAGCGGCGGCAGCTCCCGCATCAACGTGGGTGTGTTGCAGGCGGGTACCGGGCGTAATGTGGTGCCGTCGAACGCCATGATGAAGGTGGAAACCCGCGGTTCGACTAACGAAGTCAATGAGTTCATCTACCAGCAGGCGTTACAGGTGATTAACGGCGCGGCGGCGATGCACGGGGTGTCGGTGGATATCAAGCTGATGGGCGCCGCCCAGTCCAGCCAACCCAGCCCGGAATGGGTGGCGTTCATCCACCGCCAGGCGGAGCAGGTGCCGGAGCTGAACAGTATTATCGATCGCAAAGACGGCGCGGCCGGCTCTGAAGACGCCACCTATCTGATGGAGCGCGTCAAGGCGCACGGCGGCCTGGCGTCTTACGCGATTTTTGGTACCGATTTGAGCGCCGGGCACCACAACGAGAAGTTCGATTTCAACGAGAGCGTGATCCCGGTGGCGGTGAAAACGCTGGCCCTGCTGGCGCTCAATATTCAACAGTATGGAGCCTGAACATGACGCAGCCGATTGTCGATTTCGTCAATGACGCCGTGGACGGGGTTCAGCCGCTGCTGGCGGCGATTGCGGATGATATTTGGGATCATCCCGAGACCCGGTTTACCGAACACTATTCGGTGGAGCGGCTGGCGGGATGCCTGGCAGCGGAAGGGTTCGACGTACAACGCGGTATTGCCGGTATGGAAACCGCGTTTGTCGCCAGCTTTGGTGCCGGTAAGCCGGTCATCGCGTTGTTAGGTGAGTTCGACGCGCTGGCGGGGTTGAGCCAGCAGGCCGGCTGCGCGGTGCAGGCGCCGACGCAGCCGGGCGGTCACGGTCACGGCTGCGGGCATAACCTGCTTGGCACTGCCGGGCTGGGCGGCGTATTGGCGGTGAAAGCCTGGCTGGAGCGGCACCCGCAGGCGGGCACCATCCGCTTTTACGGTTGCCCCGGCGAGGAGGGCGGTTCCGGTAAGACGTTTATGGCGCGCGAAGGGGTCTTCGATGATGTGGACGCCGCGCTGACCTGGCACCCGGAGACCTTCAGCGGCATGTTCTGTACGCCGACGCTGGCCAACATTCAGGCGGCGTTTCGCTTTAAAGGCGTGGCGGCGCACGCTGCGGCTGCACCGCATTTGGGGCGCAGCGCGCTGGACGCGGTCACGCTGATGAACACCGGCGCCAACTTTTTACGTGAGCACATCATTCCTGAAGCCCGTTTACATTATGCCGTCACCGATACCGGCGGCCATTCGCCCAACGTGGTGCAGGCCGATGCCGAGGTGTTGTATCTGGTGCGTGCGCCGCAAGTGGATCAAGCGCAATCGATTTATGAACGGGTGGTGAGGATCGCCCAGGGCGCCGCGCTGATGACGGATACCCAACTGACGGTACGTTTTGAGAAAGCCTGTTCTAACTATGTGCCCAACCTGACGTTGGAGCGGGCGATGTATGGCTATGTGCAGGCGTTTGGCGTGCCGGCATACAGCGAGCAGGAACAGGCGTTCGCCCAAGAGATTTACCGCACGCTGAGCGCCGAAGATATCGCCAGCAATATGGCGAGCATCGAGCGTATCGGCGGCGCGGCCGGGAAAGCGTTCAGTCAGTCGCTGGCTGGTAAAGCGCTGATTGACGCCGTAGCGCCTTACGCGCCGACCAGCGCCATTCTGCCCGGCTCTACCGATGTGGGCGACGTAAGCTGGCGGGTGCCGACCGCCCAGTGTTTCAGCCCATGCTATGCGCTGGGGACGCCGTTGCATACCTGGCAGGCGGTGTCGCAGGGCCGGACATCGTTGGCGCATAAAGGGATGGCGCTGGCGGCCAGGGTGATGTCGGCGACGGCATTGGCGCTGTTCACCGATGACGCGCTGCTGGAGGCCTGTCGTCAGGAATGGCGGGCGCAGCGGCAGGCGGTGCCCTATCGCTGTCCTATCCCGGATGGCGTGGCGCCATCTCCGTTGAAAGGGTGAGTTTTTCACCTGAACGGCAATCGTTTGCCTGTTGCGTTCGTTCCCGCGGCAGGCGACGGCATCAGGCGGGAGTCCGTCTGATAACGACATAAAAAATATACAAAAACAATCAATGAATACATTTCAGTACAGAGGGTAAATCAATGAGTGTGACAGCGGAATCAAGCCATTCTCAGCCGGGGAAGCTATTCCAGTGGGTGGAGTGTGTCGGTAATAAAATTCCTAATCCGTTCCTGTTGTTTGTCTACCTGATTATCGCGTTGATGCTGGCCAGCGCCCTGTTTTCCTGGCTTGGCATTAAAGCGATTAACCCCGCCAACGGTGAGGTGGTGAAGGTCAAAAACCTGCTCAGCGTGGAAGGGATGCAATGGATATTGCCTAACGTTATCAAGAACTTTAGTGCCTTTACGCCGCTGGGCGCC
Source organism: Musicola paradisiaca NCPPB 2511 (assembly GCF_000400505.1). Lineage (NCBI taxonomy): Bacteria > Pseudomonadati > Pseudomonadota > Gammaproteobacteria > Enterobacterales > Pectobacteriaceae > Musicola > Musicola paradisiaca. Next base: position 567,363 of record NZ_CM001857.1, read on the forward strand.
ATTCTGGCGTTGGTGCTGGGGGCGGGCCTGGCGGAGCGCGTGGGGCTGTTGCAGGCGCTGATGTACAAGATGGCGTCCCGGGTTAGCGCCCGTTACGCCAGCTATATGGTGTTGTTCATCGCTTTTTTCAGCCATATCTCCTCCGATGCCGCACTGGTGGTGATGCCGCCGTTAGGCGCGCTGATCTTTCTGGCGGTCGGGCGCCATCCGGTGGCGGGATTGCTGGCGGCGATCGCGGGCGTGGGCTCCGGTTTCACCGCCAACTTGTTGATCGTCACCACCGATGTGCTGTTGTCCGGGTTGAGTACCGAGGCGGCGAAGGCGATTAATCCGGCGATACACGTCAGCGTTATTGATAACTGGTTTTTTATGGCGACATCCGTCGTCGTACTGACCATCGTGGGCGCGCAGTTGACCGACCGTTTTATCGAGCCCCGTCTAGCGCCGTGGAGCGGCGAAAGCAATGAGCACCTGTCCAAACTGACGGCGGAGCAGAACCGCGGGCTGCGCGCCAGCGGCATTGCGGCGCTGGTGTTCATCGCGGTTGTGGCGGCGTTGGTGGTGCCTGAGTGGGGCCCGCTGCGCGATCCGGTGAAGCATACCGTGATGCCGTCGCCGTTCATTCAAGGGATCGTGCCGCTGATCATCCTGTTTTTCTTCGTGATCTCCATTCCCTACGGCATGGTGACTGGCCAGATAAAATCCCAGAATGATCTGCCGCAGTTGATGGTGGATCCGATGAAAGGTATGGCCGGTTTTATCGTCATGGTGTTTCCGTTGTCCCAGTTCGTGGCGTTCTTCAACTGGAGCAACATGGGCAAGTTCATGGCCATCGGTCTGACCAACCTGCTGGAATCCTTGGGTATGACCGGCGTTCCCGCGTTTGTTGGGCTGGTTTTCCTCTCGGCATTCTTGTGCATGTTCATTGCCAGCGGCTCCGCTATTTGGTCGATTCTGGCGCCGATCTTCGTCCCCATGTTTATGCTGTTGGGGTTCCATCCGGCGTTCGCGCAGATCGTGTTCCGCGTGGCGGATTCCTCGGTGATCCCGCTGGCGCCGGTATCGCCGTTTGTGCCGTTGTTTCTTGGATTCCTGCAGCGTTACTACAAAGATGCGCGTTTAGGCACCTATTACTCGCTGGTGCTGCCGTACCCGATCGTGTTTTTTGTGGTTTGGCTGCTGTTGCTGGTGGCGTGGTATCTGGTCGGGTTGCCGATTGGCCCGGGTATTTACCCGCATTTGTAACCGTCGTATCGCATTGGCATTGATGAAAAACCGGCGGTGTCCTCCGCCGGTTTTTCACTATTATCAAGGGATTCTGTGTTTATTTTCGGGTAGTTGGTATTTTTTAATTTAAGTCGCTTGCTATTTAATATTGAGCGATGTAGATTGCCTGTCATGAATACGAAAGATACCCAAACATCCCCCGCGTCGCTGGGTGATGAAGCCTACCGGCTGGATGGTCAGCTCTGTTTTGCGCTTTACTCCGCCAATCTGGCGATGAACAAGCTGTATCGTCGACTGTTGTCGTCACTCAACCTGACCTATCCGCAGTATTTGGTCATGCTAGTGTTGTGGGAGCGTGATGGTTTGACGGTATCCGAATTGGGCGAACGCCTGTTTCTGGATTCCGCCACGTTGACGCCGTTGCTCAAACGGTTGCAAAGCGCCGGGTTGGTGGTGCGCCAGCGGGGAACGGAAGATGAACGTCAGGTCATGATTTACCTGACGGACGCAGGCCGTGCGTTGCAACAGCAGGCCAGGGCGGTGCCGGAAGGCGTATTTTGTGCATCGGAGTGCAGCGTAGAACAATTACGCGCCATTAAGCAGGAACTGGAAATATTGCGTGCCAGGCTGTTCATGCATACCTGAATTGCCGGACGATAGGGCCTGCCCGCGTTTGTCTCACGGGGGCGGGTACCACAGTAAGTGTGTTTTTTTATTCATTTGTATCGTGCGCTATTTAATAGCGAATTAAATTTAATGTTGTCCTGAATAACGAGGAGCATCACCATGTCTATCGAAAAAGTTCTCTATGTCGCCCATGCCCAGGCCAATGGCGGTCGTGATGGTCGCGCCGTGTCTTCGGATAGTCAGTTGGACGTCAGATTGACCACACCGCGTGAGCTGGGGGGCGCGGGCGGAGAGGGCACCAACCCGGAACAGCTGTTCGCTGCGGGCTATTCGGCCTGTTTTCTCGGCGCGCTGAAATTTGTCGCTGCGCGCGACAAAGTCGCGATCCCGGCGGACACGGCCATCAATGGTAGCGTTGGTATTGGCGTAATCCCGAACGGTTTTGGCATCGAGGTCGAACTGAAGATTTCGCTGCCGGGGCTGGATCGCGCAGTTGCAGAGGATTTGGTTCAGAAAGCGCATATTGTCTGCCCGTATTCCAACGCGACGCGCGGCAATATCGACGTTACGCTGACGCTGATTTGACCCCGACGTGCGTCCTGCCGACGGCGCTGCGGCGGTCGAAACCACTCCCGCTACGCCTTCAGGCGTGTCTGAGCAAGTTCAATGCCGACGGCGGACGTGACGTAAAAGCCCTGGGCTGATTGCCGGCGGTTCAGAGCACTTTGTTTAAAAAGCTGGCGGTGCGCGGATGGCGGGGATGACTCAGAACCTGACGCGCATCGCCGCTTTCCACCACTTTGCCATCCACCATAAACACCACCCGATCCGCCACCTCTCGGGCAAAACCTATCTCGTGCGTGACGATGACCAATGTCGCCCCCGACTGCGCCAGCGTTTTGATCACATCCAGCACTTCGCCCACCAGCTCAGGATCCAGCGCCGAGGTGGGTTCGTCGAACAACAGCACGTTCGGGTTTAACGCCAGTGCGCGAGCAATGGCGATACGCTGTTGCTGGCCGCCGGACAGATGGCGCGGATAAGCGCCTGCTTTATGACGCAGCCCGACGCGATCCAGCAGTTCCAGCGCACGCTGTTCCGCCTGCGCCCGCGGGTACAGGCGGTGGGCCAGCGGTGCTTCGAGCAGATTTTCCAGCACAGTCAGGTGCGGGAACAGGTTGAAGTTTTGGAACACATAGCCGACGCCGAGGCGCTGGCGCAGGATGTCCGGCTCTTTCAGTTCGTACAGCGTGTTGCCGCGGCGCCGGTAGCCGATGTAGTCGCCATCGATGCGGATGGTGCCCACGTCCACCCGCTCCAGATGGTTGATGGTTCGCAGCAGGGTGGATTTCCCGGAGCCGGACGGCCCGATAATCACGGTGACGGAGCCGGGGGCTAGCGTCAGGTTGATGTTGTCCAGCGCCTGATGGGCGCCGAACCATTTGCTGACGCCCTGGATTTCAATTAACCCGCGTGCGGGCGCGGAACGGTCGTCGGTGTGCGGGTTGGCATACAAATCGATAGCTTCGGACATAACGGCTCTCCTGATGGTCAGCGGCGGCGCGCCTGCGGTGTGAGCAGACGAGCGAACAAGGATGATGGGGTTTCGCGTACCGCGCCGCGCGCGACGTAGCGCTCGACGTGGTATTGCAGTACGGACAGCACGCTGGTGATGGCCAGATACCACAGGGTGGCGACCATCAGCAATGGAATCACCTGCTGGGTTCGGTTGTAGATCACCTGCACGGTATAGAACAGTTCCGGCAGCGCCAGCACATACACGACGGAGGTGCCTTTCGCCAGGCTGATGATTTCGTTAAAGCCGGTAGGCAGGATGGCGCGCAGCGCCTGCGGCAGAATGATGCGCCAGGTTCGGCGGTATCCCGGCAGCCCGAGCGCGGCGGCCGCTTCAAACTGCCCGGCGTCGACGCCGAGGATCCCGCCGCGGATAATTTCGGCGGTGTAGGCCGATTGCACCAGCGTCAGCCCGATCACCGCGACGGAAAACGGCCCCAGCACGTCGATGGTCGACGCGCTCAGGATGGTGATCCCAGTGAAGGGAATGCCCAGCGACAGCGTGTCGTACAGGTATGAGAAGTTGTAGAGGATGATCAATACCAGAATCAGCGGCAGCGATCGGAACAGCCAGATGTACAGCCAGGCCAGCGTGCGCAGCAGCCAGGATGACGACAGCCGCGCCAGCGCCAGCCCGGTGCCGACGATAATGCTGAACAGCGTGCCTGATAGGGTCAGCAGCAGCGTGCGGCCAAGCCCCTCAAGGATCACCGGGTTGAAGAAATACCCGGCAAATACCGGCCATTCCCAACGGGTATTAAAGGCGATCGATTCCGCGAGGCCGGCAAACACCAACAGTGCGAACAGTGCGCCCGCCAGACGCAGGGGATGGCGGGCGGGCACTACGCGCAGCTGCGGCGGCGCATCGGAATCGGTGGAGTGAATATAAGGCGTCATGAGGCGTCTCCTGTATCGGTGATTGCCGCCGCGTGAACGTTCACGGATGCCGCGTCCGGCACCGGCGTGAAGGGATAGAGCGGTTTGCGAAACGGCAGGCGCCCGTCGTGCGGCGGCTGGCTGTAGTATTCCGGGTCGATGCTCGGGTCGAACTGGGGTTGGTAGCCTTCGCTCAGATACAGCCCAACCGCTTCCGGCTGACGAAATCCGGTGGTCAGAAACAGATCGCAGTAACCCAACCGGCGGGCATGATGCTCCAGCTCGCGCAGTACCCGGCGCGCCAGCCCCTGACGGCGTTGGGTTTTGTCGGTCCAGATGCGTTTCAGCTCGGCGGTGGTGGCGTCGTAGCGTTTGAACGCACCGGTGGCGATCGGCCGGTGATGGTGCAGTAGCACGACAAAGATGCCGTCAGGTTGCAGGTAAAGCGTGACGGGATCCGGCTCGCGCTGGCCGAAATAGTCGCCGTAGCGCTGGCGGTATTCGTTGAACAGGTCGTCGATAATCGGCACGATGCGCGGGTCGTCCGGGCGGCTGATGATAAAGCGTTCTGCAGACATTCTGGCCTCCTGATTACGGTTGATCATCGCCAAGCCCGGGCGGATTGATTTCCGAACGTGCTATACGCTCCACGCTCTCTCCCCAGCGGTTCAGTACCTGGTCGTATTGGCCGCCCTCTATCACGCCGTTCAGCGCGGCGTTGACGGCGTTGACCAGCCCGTTGCCCTTGCGGGTGGTGACGGCGATGTGCGCCGCTTGCGGCCAGCCGCCGTTGACGATGCCCACCAGCCGGGTGTTGCCGGCCAGCGAGGCTTTGTAGGCCCCGGTGACGTTGGGCCCGAAGGTGGCATCGGCCCGACCGGACTGGATGCTGAGCGTCGCGGCGGCGTCATCGGTGCTGTAGATAGGCGCGACCGGCGGCAGCCCCTGAGCGCGGTTCTGTTTGTCCCACTCCAGCAGGATGGCTTCCTGATTGGTGCCGGAGCCGACGATCACCTTCAGGCCGGCGATGTCTTTGGCGCTGTCGATGGTTTTGATCGGGCTGGCGGATTTGACATAGAAACCGAGCGTATCGGCGCGATAGGTGGCGAAATCGAACCGTTCCTTGCGCGCTTTGGTGACGGTGATGTTGGTGACGGCGATGTCATATTTCCCGGAGGCGACGCCGAGCGGCCAGTCTTCCCAGGAGGTCGGCACGATGTTCAGCTCCAGCCCCAGACTGTCCGCCACCAGGCGGGCGATGTCCGGCTCGCTGCCGTAAAGGGTTTTGTTGTCATCGCCCAACAGCACCAGCGGCGGCGAAGCGCGTAGCGACGCCACGGCGACGGTGAGTTTGCCCGGCACGGCGAATGCGAACCCCGGTGGGATCAGCGCGGTAGCTTGCGGGTTTGTCGGTGCATGGATGGGCTGTTGATTGGCTTTCAGGTCGATGCCGGACGCCAGTGCGTTGCCCAACAGCAGCCAACTGCCCAGCAGGATGGCGCCCAGGCGATAGAGAGGGCGAGGTGTTTTGTTTTGCATAGCGTTTCCTTGACGGTGCGATGGTCATGAGAGCAGGTGAGGGGACAGGCGCGGCTATTCGCCGAGGCCCGGCGGGTTGACGACGGAGCGCGTGACTTTTTCGTCATTCTCGCCCCATCGATCCAGTACCTGCGCGTACTGGCCGCTTTGGATCACGCCGTTCAGCGCGGTGCTGATTGGCTCGATAAGCCCGTTGCCTTTTTGGGTGGTCACTGCTACCCAGGCGGTGGTTGGCCCCCGGCCTACCATGCGGGTTTGGCCGGTGAGCGCGGCCTTGTAGGCGCCGATGGAGTGCGGGCCGAAGAAGGCGTCAACCCGGCCGGATAACAGGCTGAGCGTCGCTGCCGCATCGTCGGTGACGTAGATCGGTGCCACCGGCGGTAGCCCTCGGGCGCGATTTTGCCGATCCCATTCCAGCAGAATATTTTCCTGGTTGGTGCCCGAACCGACGATCACCTTTAACCCAGCAATGTCTTCCGGGCCGCGTATTGCTTTGATGTGACTGCTGTTTTTGACGTAAAAGCCCAGCGTGTCGATGCGGTAGGTGGCGAAATCGAACCGTTCCTTGCGCGCTTTGGTGACGGCGATATTGATGATGGCGATGTCGTAGCGCCCGGTGGCGATGCCCAGCGGCCAATCCTCCCACGCGGTCGGCACCAGTTTCAGCGTCAGCCCCAGGCTGTCGGCGATCAGCCGGGCGATGTCCGGGTCGCTGCCGATACGGGTTTTGTTGTCGTCCGCCAGTACGGACAGCGGCGGTGAACTCAGGGTTGAGACGGCGACGGTCAGCGTACCGGGTGTGGCGAATCGGAACCCTGCCGGGATCTGGCTGACGGCCTGCGGGTTGCGCGGCGCGTGGATCGGTAGCTGATTGGCGTTCAGGTCGATACGGCCGACAGTGTTTTCTGCCTGCACCCCGGCGCTTAGTAACGCCGGGAGCAACAGCAGCGTTGGGATGAACGGTCGTTTCACTGCACCGCCTCCTGCAGTTCACGCGGGCTGGCGAACTGGTTGGCGGGGTAGTCCAGCGCGAAGCTTTCACGCAGTGTGACGCCGGGATACTCGTGGCGGAACAGACCGCGCTGCTGTAACAGAGGAACTACCCGATCGACAAAACGGGCGAAGGTGTCCGGCGTACCGCCCTGGATAATGAAACCGTCCGCCGCCTGTTGCTCGAACCACGTTTGCAGGCCGTCTGCCACCTGTTCCGGCGTACCGCTGAACAGCGGACGCGGTGTGGCGGCTTCCAGCGCCGCCTGTCGCAGCGTCAGCCCTCTTTCCTGCGCATTACGTTTGATTTCATCGGTGGTGCTGCGAAAGCTGTTCTTGCCCAAATCGCCGATATCCGGGAACGGCTCGTCCAGCGGATGCTGAGAGAAATCATAGTGCTCGAAGTAGCGGCCAAGATAGTTGAGGGCATCGCTGATGGTGACTAGCCGGGCGGTTTCCTGATATTGGCGCTCCACGTCTGCGGCGTTGTCACCGACGATGACGCTCACGCCCTGAAAGATATGCAACTGATCGGCGCGGCGGCCATTGGCTTCCAACTGCCGTTTGACATCGCGGTAGAATTCCTGCGCTTCCGGCAGTGTATGCTGGTGGGTAAAAATAGCGTCCGCGTGGCTGGCCGCCAGCTTTTTACCGTCCTCGGAGGCGCCCGCCTGAAAGACGATCGGCCGGCCCTGCGGCGTGCGTCCGATGTTGAGCGGGCCCTGTACCGAGAAGAATTCCCCCTGATGGTTTAGCGTGTGCAGTTTTTCGGGTTCGAAGAAACGGCCGCTGGCTTTGTCGCGCACGAAGGCGTCGTCTTCCCAGGAGTCCCACAGCCCTTTCACCACCCGCAAAAATTCATCGGCGATGCGATAACGCAGCGAGTGTGCCGGGTGCTGCTGGCGCGAGAAGTTTTTTGCCGAGCCTTCCAGCGGCGACGTCACGACATTCCAGCCCGCGCGGCCGTTGCTCAAGTGATCAAGGCTGGCAAACTGGCGCGCAGTGGTGAAGGGTTCGCTATAAGAGGTGGACAAGGTTCCCACCAGGCCGATATGACGGGTGATGCTCGCCAGCGCGGAAAGTAATGTCAGGGGTTCGAAGCGATTCAGAAAATGAGGGATGGATTTATCATTGATATATAACCCGTCGGCAACGAAGGCGAAATCAAATTTACCGGACTCGGCTTTGTTTACAATATTTTTCACGAACTCGAAATTAATGCTGGCGTCGGAAACTACACTCTGATGGCGCCAGGCGGACATATTTCCGGCAGCGCCCTGTAATATAACGCCCAGCCGCAGTTGTCGCCGTGTTGAGGTGTTTTTTTCACTCATTGAATATTCTCCCTTTACTCAGGATCGCTTTCTTTCGGTGAGTCATTCTGATGGTTTGGCGAAGTCTCAGCATTTATTCCATCAGGGCCGATTTTTGAACGCGGTTTAATCGCGTCGCCTACCTTGCGCGTATCCCTTCCTGCTTCGTGTTCGGCAGCGGCCGTGAGTGACTGCGCCTTGAGCTTGAGAGCCGCTGCGTGCGTCATCATGACGGTGAACGGAAGGTTAAATGCAGTGAAATTACTATTAATGAAGCTGATGAATGATGTAAAACAACAAAATTGAATATGGCAAAACGAAAAAAGCATCAGCGCCTGTTGTTCTTTGTATATTCGCTAAATAGAGGTATTTAATAACAAACGGAAAAACCTGCTTGAAATGGTGATTTCATTGGAAATGAATTTTATGTCGAATGTTCATTATCAAATTAATCATGGCGGTGTAGTGATGATTATGGGTTGTCGTTATTTAGGCTGCACTTATTTTTCATAATTAATTCCTGTTTTGTTATTTATGATTTTTCCGCCCGTTGTGGAAATATGCCGTCATGGTTAATTCCGATTACCGTGAAAGGGAAATATCATGAATTATCGTCTGAGTTTATTGGATCAAAGCCCGATTGCCGCCGGCGCGACGGCAGCCGCGGCGCTGGCGCAGACTACATCGCTGGCCCGGTTGGCGGAAGCGGCGGGTTATCACCGTTTCTGGGTTTCCGAACATCATAACAGCGCGACGTTGGCGGGATCTGCGCCGGAGATACTGGCGGCCTGGCTGCTGGCGCATACGCGGACGATCCGCATTGGTTCCGGTGGCGTGATGCTGCAGCACTACAGTCCGTACAAGGTGGCGGAAAATTTCCATCTGCTGTCGGCGCTGGCGCCGGATCGCGTCGATTTGGGCGTCGGTAAAGCGCCGGGCGGCCTGCCGTTGTCGACGCGAGCGCTGCAGCAGGAGGTTGATGCGTCCCGGCAACTGTCGTTTGAAGATAAGTTACGACAGTTAAACGATTTTTGGTTGCTGATGCCGCGCTCCCCGCTGTCGCGGACGACGCCGTCTTGCAGGCGACGCCGTTGCCGACCGTCGAGCCGCAGCGTTTCCTGTTGGGCGCCAGTCCGGAAAGTGCTCGGCTGGCGGCGTCGTTGGGATGGCATTTCGCGTTCGCCGGGTTTATTCAATCCAGCGAAACTTTGCTGGCGGATGCGCTGCGGGCCTGGCATCGAGAGCGTCCGGCTCAGGCCCAGACGTTGCTCTCTTTGTCGGTAATTGTTGCCCGAACCCATGAGGAAGCACGGTCATTGGCGCAAGAGCAGCATAATTATCGGGTTTATATTGATGACCGTAATCCGGTGAATGTGCTGACGCAGGAGATGGCCGATGCCTTTGTGCGGCAATCCGGCGGTGGGCGGCATCGTATCGAGAAGCAGGCGCGGCAGGTGATTTACGGCACGTCCGACGAGGTGCATCGGCAATTGCAGGCGTATCACCAGCGTTATGGTATTGATGAATTTATTATTCATACGCCGGTGGTCGATCCCAAAGCCCGTCTTACCTCCATTAGTGAGCTGGGCTGCGGTATCAGGAGCGTGACGTTGTCCGGCGCGCTGTCCTGACGGGCGGTGATAAACCGAGAGAAAAATGCGAATAACTGGCGTTGTTGTGAGCATTCGGTTCAAAAGTGGAAAAAAATGGCTTGCCATACTGTGAAAAGCGGTCCATAATTGCCGCCATTCCAGACGCCTTCAAGTGTTAAAGCCTTTTTAATCAAAGAGTTAAATGCTTGAAGGTGCTTGAATCACCTCAGTACGCGGGAATAGCTCAGTTGGTAGAGCACGACCTTGCCAAGGTCGGGGTCGCGAGTTCGAGTCTCGTTTCCCGCTCCAAATTTTTTCTAGTCAGTCTCTTTTATCTCCTATCCGACAAAAATACAGAAATTCAAGCCATCTGTTTGGTTTGCTTAGCATTTCATATATGATTTTCGCCATTGACTCCCGCTGTCTTCGGTGATGCTTATGACGCCTGTTCTTCTGCTTGACGCCCGTGCGGATGAAATCCGTGACCCATTACATGCGCTGATGCCCGATTTGCCATTAGTGATCGGATCCGGCGATCCTCAGGAGGCGGCCGGATGCGATATCTGGATCGGCGAGCCGGATAAAGCGGCGGTTTTGCTGGCGCAAGGTGTCAAGCCGCGGTGGTTGCAGTCCACCTGGGCGGGCTATAAGCCGCTACTGGCGGAAGCCTTCCCACGGGATTACCGTTTGAGTCGCGCTGTCGGCGTATTCGGCCAGGCTATTGCGGAGTACGTGCTGGCTTATTTGCTGCAGCATGAACATCGCCTGCCGGCCCGCTGGCAGCACCAGCAGGCCGGTGTGTGGGAAAAAAGTTTGCCGGGTTCTTTATATGGACGTCGGGTATTGATCGTTGGAACCGGAGATATCGGGCGTGAGGTTGCGGCATTCTTGCAACCGTTTGGCGTCGTATTGACCGGCATTGCCTCGACACCGCGGTCATTGTCGGCGTTTGAGCGTGTCGATGCGCTGGATCGCCTGAAAGAGGCGGTTCGGGATGCGGATTACGTGATTAATATCCTGCCGGATACGCCAGCGACAACCGACGTCTATCATGCGGACGTCTTTTCCGCGATGAAGCCTGCGGCTCTGTTTATCAATGTCGGCCGGGGTAGCGCGGTGGTGGATGAGGATCTTTGCGCTGCGCTGAGGGCGGGGCAAATTGCCGGAGCGGTACTGGATGTATTTCGTCAGGAGCCGCTGCCGCCGGCACATCCTTTCTGGCACACACCTAACCTGTTTATTACGACGCATATTGCCGGGCCGTTGGTTCCTGCCAGGCTGGCGCGTTTGTTCCTGGAAAATCTGCCTCGTTTTCAAGCTAATCAGCCGCTGGTGGGAGAGGTGGATTTTTCCAGAAGCTATTGAGGCGGGCTAAACTATCGTCATTCAGGCAGGAAGTGAAAAATCCTTCTTGCCTTGGCATGTCGATTGGTTCATAATGCTGCCCTCTTCGCGAGAATTCTTATTAAAACACAGTAAAATCAATAGATTATCCGTGTTTTATTAAAATTTTCAAGATTGCGGCTTTTAACTTGATTTTGGTTAGAAAGCGACAATACTTGAATGCTGTTGTATGCGGGAATAGCTCAGTTGGTAGAGCACGACCTTGCCAAGGTCGGGGTCGCGAGTTCGAGTCTCGTTTCCCGCTCCAATCATTTTTTCGTTTCTTTCTCTCTCTCTCTTGATTCACATCATGCGATGTTGTCGCAAGATTCGTATCGTTTTAAACAGAGTTATCCACAGGCTGTCAACGCAGGCACTCGGCCGTTAATATCGACCGTGATGAAACGTGTTTGTTCATCTTTTTGAAATATAAATAAAATTTTATAATAAAAAACGCTATCTGGATCACTTGAACTTTTTGTGATGATTGATTGACAACGTATTTTTAAATTTATGCACAGCGGTGAAAATCCGTGGATATCTGTCTCCGTCATGCTTAAGCATCCCGCGGGAGCCCTTTTTCGATGGCGCGAATCAGTCGCTTTTTTTGCGCCGGCTGAACATCGATCGTCTGTTGGCTGCGCTTTTCCCACTGTTGCGATAGCGCCCAATCTATGTGTTCATCCAGTAGCGGGTGTTCTCCCAACCTTGCCTGTAGCGCCAGTACGATGTGATCTTCGTAAGGGGCGTTGCCCAGTGCGACGGCAATATTACGCAACCAACGCAGATGTCCGATACGACGAATGGCCGAGCCTTCCGTTACTTGTAGAAAACGCACTTCGTTCCACTGGAACAGCTCCAGCAGTTCAGGGGTATGCAGCGCGGCCCTGGGACTGAAATCGGGTTCGTCGGTCAGTGACGAAAATCGGTTCCAGGGGCAAATCAACTGGCAGTCGTCGCAGCCGTAAATGCGGTTTCCCATTAATGGGCGCAGTTCTATAGGGATAGCGCCTTCCAGTTCAATAGTCAGGTAGGAAACACAGCGTCGGGCGTCAATGGTGTAGGGCGCGACGATGGCGCCGGTCGGGCAGGTGGTCATGCAGGCAACGCATTTACCGCAGCCTTCTTCGACGGGAGCGTCCGTCGGTAACGGCAGGTCGATCAGCAGTTCACCAAGGAAAAACCAGGAGCCGGCGTTGCGATTCATCACCAGTGAGTGCTTACCCACCCATCCCAGCCCGGCTTTGGCCGCCAGCGGCCGCTCCATGATGGGGGCAGAGTCGACGAACGGTCGAAACTGCAGTTCGCCGCAATGCGTCTGAATTCTATCACCCAATTTTTTCAGCCGTTGACGCAGCAATTTATGGTAATCCCGCCCCAGCGCATAACGGCTGACATAACCCAGCAAGGGGTTTTTCAACGTACTGGCAAAAGCCGCCTTCGCGGGCAGATAATTCATGCGTACACTTATTACACGCAATGTGCCTGGCAGCAGTTCGTGCGGACGGGCTCGCATCATACCGTGGCGAGCCATCCATGCCATTTCGCCGTGATACTGCTTATCCAGCCATGCCTGTAAGCGAGGCTCTTCATGGGACAAATCGGTATCGCAGATACCTACCTGCTGAAAACCGAGTTCTTGTCCCCATTGCTTGATAAGTTGTGCCAGTTCATTGAGATCGTAGGGGTATGTCATGACGGACCGTAACAAAATGCAGTTCTCTTCCATATTACCACATTCCATATTTCGGGCTGACTGGCTGCGACGCGAAGAGGCAAACGCGGCCAGAAACGCAGGCGTGTCGCTGTATACCCTGATGGAACGCGCCGGCCATGCGGCGTTTAATTTGATTCGGGCGTGTTACCCACAAGCGGGACGCTGGCTGGTGCTGGCGGGACATGGTAATAACGGCGGCGACGCTTATGTTGTGGCGCTGTTGGCGCGTCTGGCGGGGATAACGGTAACGGTGATCGCTTGTACAAGCAGCAAGCCGTTACCGGAAGAGGCAGCGCAGGCGCAGCAGCAATGGCGGGCGGCGGGCGGCGAAGTATTGACGCCGGACGCCGCGTGGCCGCAGGAGGTCGATGTGATTGTCGACGGTTTGCTGGGTATCGGCCTGGCCGCCGCGCCTCGTGCGCCTTACGACGGGTTGATCGATGCCGCCAACGCATATCCGGCGCCGGTCGTCGCGCTGGATATTCCCTCCGGGCTGAATGCGGAAACCGGTCATGCCGAAGGCGCCGTCATTCGGGCGGAGCACACGATGACGTTCATTACCTTAAAACCGGGGTTGTTGACAGGTAGGGCGCGCGATTGCACGGGGCGACTTCATCATGATGACCTTGGGCTGACCGCCTGGGTGGCAAGACAATCAGCGCCGCTGCAACGTTTGACGGCCGAGTGCCTGACGACATGGTTGAAACCCCGTCGTCCCGGGGCACATAAAGGCGAGCATGGTCGTTTGCTGATTGTCGGCGGGGATGAGGGAACCGGCGGCGCTATTTTTATGGCTGGCGATGCTGCATTGCGCAGTGGTGCAGGGCTGGTGCGAGTGCTTACTCACAAAAATTATCTGGCGGCGATTCTGGTTTCGCGTCCTGAATTAATGGTACAGGAGCTGACGCCGGAATCCGTCAGACAGGGGCTCGAATGGGCGAACGTGGTGGTCATCGGGCCGGGATTAGGGCAGCGCGAATGGGGCCGAACCGCGCTTAGGATCGCTGAAAATTGTAACAAATCCATGTTATGGGATGCGGATGCGCTCAACCTGCTGGCAATCAGTCCTTATAAACGTCAGAATCGCGTCTTGACTCCCCATCCCGGAGAGGCGGCCCGTCTGTTAAACTGCCGGATTGCCGATATTGAGAGCGATCGTTTGCTGGCCGCCGCAAAACTGGTGAAACGTTATGGTGGCGTGGTGGTACTGAAAGGCGCCGGTACGGTTATCGCCAGCGAGCAAGGGGCGATGTCCATCGCCGATGTGGGGAATCCCGGTATGGCGACCGGCGGTATGGGCGACGTGCTTTCCGGTATCATCGGTGCGTTGCTGGCCCAGGGGCTACCGTTGTATGACGCGGCTTGCGCCGGATGTGTGGTGCACGGCGCATCGGCGGACTGGCTGGCGCATCAGCAAGGTACGCGCGGGATGTTGGCGACCGATTTAATGGCAATATTGCCGAAGTATGTGAATCCTGAACGGATACCTTTAGAAAAGACAGAATGAGCACGCTTTTGTTACCTCTGCCGGATGAGGCAGCCACTACTGCACTGGGCGCATTGCTGGCACGAGCCTGCGATCGTGCATCGATTATCTATTTGTTTGGCGACCTGGGCGCGGGAAAAACGACGTTGAGTCGGGGATTCCTGCAGGCGCTGGGCCATCAGGGTAATGTAAAAAGCCCGACCTATACGCTGGTGGAGCCTTATGCGTTGTCGCCGCGTCCGGTTTATCACTTTGATCTTTATCGTCTTGCCGACCCGGAAGAGCTGGAGTTCATGGGGATCCGCGACTATCTGTCGCAGGATGCGATTTGCCTGATTGAATGGCCTCAGCAAGGGGCCGGCGTGCTGCCGACGGCGGATGTCGAGTTGCACCTTAACTACGATGGGCGCGCTCGGCAGGCAGAGATCCATGCCGTGTCGGCCTATGGCGCACGGATTGTTGAGCAGTTGGCTGGGCAGGCAATGTCATGAGGTCGGGGGTTATGAAGGCGTTGCTGGGCGGGTTATTACTGCTGGCATGGCCGCTTTGGGCGGCGACTCTCACCGATATTCGCGTAAATAATGCCTCGACGGAAGCTGTGGTGACGTTGAGTTTCAGCGGGCCGCCGGTGTATGAATTTTCTTCCCTGAGTAACCCGAACCGGGTGGTGATCGATATCAGCCAATCCGGCATGGTTCAGGGGCTGCCGCTGGAGTTTAACGGCCAGAATATTATCTCCAGAATTCGCTCCAGTAAGGCCAGGGAGCCTGGCAACCTGCGGTTGGTGCTTGATCTGACGCAGAAAGCGCAGACCCGAGCGCAAAAGGAGAAAAGCGGCGGCGGTTATAACGTGGTGCTGAATGTGATGGGCGAACGTAAACCGGTAGCCAAACCACCGGTATCCACCTCCTCCCGTAGCGCTGTCACCACCGGGCGCAATCCGCTTACCGGCAAGACGGCAGATGTTTCTTCGTCGCGTGTTGCCGTAGAGCCGGTGAAAGCCTCCGCTCGCGGTGGGCGCGGAGAGCGGGTTACTGTGGCGATTGATGCGGGTCACGGCGGGCAGGATCCTGGTGCTACCGGGCCCAACGGCCTGTATGAAAAAACGGTGACTATTGCGATTGCCCGCAAACTCAAGGCGCTGATGAGTAGCGATCCGGACTTTAAACCGGTGCTGACCCGCGATGGGGATTATTTTATCTCGGTGATGGGGCGCTCTGAAGTTGCCCGCAAGCAAGGGGCCAATCTGCTGGTGTCCATCCATGCGGATGCGGCTCCCAACCGCGGCGCGACGGGCGCATCGGTGTGGGTATTGTCCAACCGGCGCGCCAACAGCGAGATGGCGAACTGGCTTGAACAACATGAGAAGCAATCCGAATTGCTGGGTGGCGCAGGGGATCTGCTGGCGAACAGCGCTGCCGATCCCTACCTGAGCCAGGCGGTGCTGGATTTGCAGTTCGGCCATTCTCAGCGTGTGGGTTATGACGTAGCGGTGAAAGTGCTGCGTGAGTTGCAGCGCGTCGGCAGTTTGCATAAACGGCGGCCGGAACATGCCAGTCTTGGCGTGCTGCGTTCTCCAGATATTCCTTCACTGTTGGTGGAAACCGGCTTTATTTCCAATCCGAGCGAGGAGCGGCTGCTGGGGAGCAGTGAGTATCAGGAAAAGATTGCCAATGCCATTTATCAGGGACTGCGCAGTTATTTCCAGTCTCATCCGTTGCAAAATGTCCCAAAGCAGGAAAACCGGCCGCAAAAGCAGGAAAACCGGCCGCAAGCGTCGTCGGTGGTTAACGCCCCCGCGTCTGCGCCGGTAAAGTCGGCAACGCCTGCCGTGAGGAATGACGCGGTGACTCAGCGTCATACGGTGGCGCGCGGCGAAACCTTGTCCGGCATCGCTGCGCAGTATGGCGTCAGCATGTCCACCCTTCGTGACCTCAACAGCCTGAAAAACGATGTGGTGTGGGTTGGACAACGGCTGAAAATTCCTGGTAAGGCCTCGACGCCAGGCGTCACGAAAACGCCTCCCGCACCCAAAAAAAGCACCGTGGTGATTAAACATAAAGTGATGCGCGGCGATACGCTCAGCGCCATTGCGGTTCGTTATGGCGTGAGCATGAAAGAGATCCAACAGGTGAATAATATGACTTCCGGCACTGTACAACTCGGGCAGACGTTGGTCATACCCTCCACGTGATGCCGACAGTGCTTGATGTCGACAAGGTTAAGGAGCACCCATGCCGATTCAGGTTTTGCCTCCCCAGTTGGCCAACCAGATCGCCGCTGGCGAAGTTGTCGAGCGCCCCTCCTCTGTTGTGAAAGAGTTGGTTGAAAATAGTCTGGATGCCGGCGCGACCAAGATTGATATTGAAATCGAACGGGGTGGCGCCAGGTTAATTCGTATCCGCGACAACGGTTCGGGCATTGGTAAAGCAGATTTGACGTTGGCGCTGGCACGCCATGCCACCAGCAAAATTGCGACGCTGGATGATTTGGAAGCTATTGTCAGCTTAGGGTTTCGGGGTGAGGCGTTGGCCAGTATCAGCTCGGTATCGCGTTTGACGCTGACGTCGCGCACGGCGGATCAGGCGGAAGCCTGGCAGGCGTATGCGGAAGGCCGAGAAATGGCGGTGACGGTAAAGCCCGCAGCGCATCCGGTCGGTACGACGTTAGAGGTGCTGGATCTGTTTTACAACACGCCGGCGCGTCGTAAGTTTCTGCGTACCGAAAAGACCGAGTTTATGCATATTGATGAGGTGGTACGCCGTATCGCGCTGGCCCGTTTTGATGTGGCGTTCAATCTCCATCATAACGGCAAGCTGGTGAGGCAGTACCGTGCGGCGACCGATCCTTCCCAACAGGAACGGCGGCTTGGCAGTATTTGCGGCGCTGCGTTCCTGCAACATGCGCTGGCGGTTTCCTGGCAGCACGGCGATCTCAATATTCATGGTTGGGTGGCTGATCCAGCCGGCTCCCGTCAGTTGCCGGAGATGCAATACTGCTATGTCAACCAGCGTATGATGCGGGACAGATTGCTCAATCATGCTATTCGTCAGGCATATCAGGATCAACTGCACGGAGAGCAACAGCCTGCCTATGTGCTGTATCTGGATGTGGATCCGCATCAGGTGGATGTGAATGTGCATCCCGCAAAGCACGAAGTGCGCTTTCATCAGGCGCGTTTGGTGCATGATTTCATCTATCAAGCGGTCATGTCCGTATTGCAGCAGGCGTCTTCACCATCATTGAACAGCGGTTCCAGTGCGTTGAGTGAAGGGCATTGGCAGCAGGAAAACCGGCAGGCGGCAGGGGAAAATCATTTCGCCCGGCCTGCGGCTGCGTCGTTGAACGGCAGATCTCCGTCCGGCAACGCCAAAGAACCGCAGGCGTTTTCCTGGCAACAGGATGGTGGTTATCAGAAGCGACAAGGCGAGCTGTATCAACAATTGCTGCGGCCGGCTGCGCCGCCGCGCGAGGCGGGTCATGCGTCATCAGTCCAGCTAACCGGCCCATCGTCTTCGTCCGCGCCAGAAACGCTCCCTTTGCCGGTTTCTGAACCGCTGGAAGGCCATGCATTGGGGCTCGGGCGCGTGCTGGCGATACATAATGGCCGTTACGCTTTGGTTGAACATCGGCAGGGAATTGCGCTGTTGTCGTTGACGGCGGCAGAACGATATGTGCATCAAGCGCAATTGACGCCGTCCGAAGAGGGGTTGCGACCGCAGCCTCTGCTCATTCCGCAGCGTTTGTCCCTTGAGAAGGCCGAGCGTGACGAATTACGACGTCAGCAGCCGTTGTTGACCCGCTTTGGCATTGAGGTTGCGTTGGAGCCGACGTCGGCGACGTTGAAGGCCGTGCCTTTACCTTTGAGACAACAAAATTTACAAAACTTGATTTCCGACCTGTTAGGCTATTTGACCGATTACGGCCATGCTGAACCTGATACGATAGCCGCGTGGATAGCCAGTCGGCTACAGGTAGAAAGAGCGGACTGGAGCATCGCGCAGGCGGTGCAATTGCTGGCTGAGGTCGAGCGTTTGTGTCCCGTGTTGGTGAAAACGCCGCCGTCAGAATTGTTATATGTGATTGATATGAGTCCTGCTATCAGGGCGTTACAGCATGACTGAATATAAAACGGCGGGAAATCCGCCCGCCATTTTTATTATGGGGCCGACCGCCTCGGGAAAAACTGCGTTGGCGATGGCATTGCGCCAGCATCTTCCCGTCGAGTTGATCAGCGTGGACTCCGCCTTGATCTACCGGGGAATGGATATCGGCACCGCCAAGCCTACCGTGGCGGAGCTGGCGCGGGCACCGCATCGGTTGATCGATATTATCGATCCTGCGGAATCTTATTCCGCCGCAGATTTTCGTCGGGATGCGTTACAGGCGATGTCGGAAATTACGGCTGCCGGTCGTATTCCGTTGTTGGTGGGCGGGACTATGCTTTATTTCAAGGCATTGCTGGAAGGCTTGTCTCCACTGCCTTCGGCGAATCCGGATATTCGGCGGGAGATAGAAGAAAGAGCGAAGACAGAAGGGTGGGAAGCGTTGCATCGCCAATTGCAGGAAATAGACCCGGTGGCGGCAACTCGGATTCATCCAAATGATCCTCAGAGACTGTCTCGGGCACTGGAAGTTTTTTTCGTTTCAGGTAACACTTTAACTGAGTTGACAAAAACATCCGGCGATGCACTGCCTTATCATGTTCATCAGTTTGCCATTGCGCCAGCGACGCGAGAATTGCTGCATGAACGGATAGCGTTGCGGTTTCGACAGATGTTGGCGGCAGGTTTTGAAACGGAGGCTCGGGTCTTGTTCGCTCGCGCAGATCTCCATCCAGCCTTGCCTTCTATCCGTTGTGTCGGTTATCGCCAAATGTGGTCATATTTATCCGGCGAGATCGGTTACGATGAAATGGTCTATCGCGGTATCTGTGCAACCAGACAGTTGGCGAAGCGCCAGATGACTTGGTTGCGTGGTTGGGAAGGCGTTTGCTGGCTTGACAGCGATAGCCCTAGTGATTCGTTGCACAGGGTGGTTGAGGTTGTTAGTGCATAGGTTGGTCGATTGTGTACAATCGACTGATTCTCGGCACAAAATTTTTATAACGTTATTTTAGGGCCGAAAAGCTCTTTGTTACAAACAACAAGCAAATAAGGAAAATATAGAATGGCTAAGGGGCAATCTTTGCAAGATCCGTTCTTGAACGCACTGCGTCGCGAACGTGTTCCGGTTTCGATTTATCTGGTCAACGGCATCAAGTTGCAGGGGCAGATTGAATCTTTCGATCAGTTTGTAATTCTGCTGAAGAATACGGTTAGTCAAATGGTATACAAGCATGCCATTTCCACGGTGGTTCCGTCTCGCCCGGTATCGCATCACAGCAATAATCCTGGCACCAATAACTATCATGGTAATAATCAGGCCGCTCAGCAGCAGCCGCAACAGGATAGTGATGACGCCGAATAAGGCGCCATACAGGTTTACCACGGCAGGAAAAGCCGCTTATCCGACGTTTTCCTGTACCGTGGTTGTGTCTTTTTTCTAAGAGGGTGTCCGGTTGTTTGACCGTTATGAAGCCGGTGAACGGGCCATACTAGTTCATATTTATTTTTCTCAGGAGAAAGATACGGAAGACCTACAGGAGTTTGAGTCTCTGGTGTCTTCCGCCGGGATTGAGGCGTTGCAGGTCATCACCGGCAGCCGAAAGGCGCCACACCCCAAGTATTTCGTCGGCGAAGGCAAGGCAGAGGAAATTGCTCAGGCAGTAAAAGCTACAGGTGCCTTTGTCGTTCTGTTCGATCATGCATTGACACCAGCACAAGAACGAAATCTTGAGCGTCTTTGTGAATGTCGAGTTATTGATCGCACTGGGTTGATTTTGGATATTTTTGCCCAGCGCGCACGCACTCATGAAGGCAAATTACAGGTAGAGCTGGCTCAATTAAGGCATTTGGCAACACGTCTGGTTCGTGGCTGGACGCACCTTGAACGCCAGAAAGGGGGGATCGGGTTGCGTGGCCCGGGTGAAACCCAGCTTGAAACTGACCGTCGCTTGCTGCGTAATCGAATCAGCCAGATATTGTCCCGCCTGGAAAAAGTGGAAAAACAACGTGAACAAGGACGGCGTGCGCGCACACGGGCCGATGTTCCCACGGTTTCTTTAGTTGGATATACCAACGCCGGAAAATCCACGTTGTTCAATAATATGACTGCCGCTGGCGTCTACGCCGCCGATCAGCTGTTTGCTACGCTGGATCCTACTCTACGTCGTATTGAAGTCGAAGATGTGGGCGACACAGTTCTGGCGGATACTGTCGGGTTTATCCGACAATTGCCCCATGATTTGGTTGCAGCTTTTAAAGCTACGTTGCAGGAAACGCGAGAAGCCACATTATTGCTGCACATCGTCGATGCGGCTGATTCTCGCGCGAGCGATAACATTCAGGCTGTTAATGATGTGCTGGCTGAAATTGAAGCGGATAAGATTCCGGTTTTGTTGATAATGAATAAGATCGATATGTTAGATCAGTTTGAGCCGCGTATTGATCGTAATGAAGATAACCTGCCGATCAGAGTGTGGTTGTCTGCCCAAACTGGTGAAGGTATTCCTCTTTTATTTCAGGCGCTTTGTGAAAGGCTTGCTGGGGAGATCGCGCATTATTCCCTGCATTTGCCGCCACAGGCGGGTCGTTTGCGAAGTCGCTTTTATCAGCTCCAGGCAATAGAGAAAGAATGGATTGAAGAAGACGGCAGTGTTGGTTTGGTTGTAAGGATGCCCATCATTGACTGGCGACGCCTGTGCAAGCAGGAGCAGGAATTGCAAGATTACATTGTTTGAGTGGTGTGTGCAGTTTTATGACTCTGGGACATTGACCCCGAAAGATACCTATCATAATGAATGGAGCTAAACATGGCGTGGAATCAGCCCGGTAATAACGGACAGAACCGCGACCCGTGGGGGAGCAGCAATAACAATAGCGGCAACTCTGGCGGAAACAATAATAAAGGTGGGAAAGATCAGGGGCCTCCTGATCTTGATGATATCTTCCGTAAACTGAGTAAGAAACTTGGTGAAATCGGAGGTAACAGGCCCTCTGGCGGTAGTGGTCAAGCCGGTGGCAACAGCGGTCGGGTTGCTGGACTGGTGATCGCTGCTCTGGTGGTTATCTGGGGGGTTACTGGCTTTTATACCATTAAGGAAGCTGAGCGTGGCGTTGTGACCCGCTTTGGTAAGTTCAGCCGTATTGTTGAACCGGGCCTTAATTGGAAACCGACGTTTATCGATTCTGTGCGCGCAGTGAATGTTGAGGCTGTGCGTGAGCTTGCGACATCCGGCGTGATGCTGACTTCTGACGAGAATGTGGTTCGTGTTGAGATGAATGTTCAGTATCGCGTTACCCAACCAGACAGATATCTTTTCAGCGTCACTAATGCGGACGATAGCCTGCGTCAGGCAACCGACAGCGCGTTGCGTGGCGTTATCGGCAAGTACACGATGGATAAGATCCTGACGGAGGGGCGTACCATTGTACGTACCGATACTCAGCGTGTTCTTGAAGAGACGATCCGTCCTTATGACATGGGAATCACCCTGTTGGACGTGAACTTCCAGACGGCGCGCCCGCCTGAAGAGGTTAAGGCGGCGTTTGACGATGCTATTGCTGCTCGGGAGAATGAACAACAGTACATCCGGGAAGCGGAAGCGTATGCCAACGAAGTTCAACCACGAGCTAACGGTCAGGCCCAGCGCATTCTGGAGGAATCCCGAGCCTATAAGGAACGTACTATTCTGGAAGCCCAGGGGGAAGTGTCGCGCTTTGCTCGGTTACTGCCTGAATATAAGGCCGCGCCTGAAATCACCCGCCAGCGTCTCTATATTGAGACCATGGAGCGCGTTCTGAGTCACACCAGCAAAGTTTTGGTCAGCGATAAAGGAAATAATCTGATGGTGTTGCCTTTGGATCAGATCCTGAGGGGGCAAAATATCGCGAGTGGCGCATCAACGGGCAGTAATGTCGGAACTGCAACGCCACTGCGCCAGCCTTCGGGCTTGTCCGGCGGTAATGTTGGTACGACTTATACGCCACGCACTAGCAATGGCAGCATCATGGATCAGCGTCGGGCTAACGCTCAACGCGATGAGAGCACTCGAAGCGGGAGAGAATAATCATGCGTAAGCCAATACTCTTTATTCTTGTTCCGTTACTGTTAGTGGTCTATGCCTCCTTGTTTGTTGTTCAGGAGGGGCAGCGTGGGATCGTGATGCGTTTTGGTAAAGTTCTGCGTGACGACAACAATAAGCCGTTGATCTATGCGCCGGGCTTGCATATGAAGATTCCGTTTCTGGAGTCAGTAAAAACGTTGGATGCCCGTATCCAGACGATGGAAAACCAGGCTGATCGTTTTATTACCCGCGAACAAAAGGACTTAATCGTTGATTCCTATATTAAATGGCGTATCAGCGATTTCAGCCGTTACTATCTGGCAACCGGCGGGGGTGATGTTTCACAAGCGGAAGTGCTGCTAAAACGCAAATTCAGTGACCGTCTGCGTTCGGAGATTGGCCGCCTTGATGTTAAAGGGATCGTGACCGATTCTCGTGGGCAACTGATGTCTGATGTGCGTGAAGCACTGAATACGGGCACCGGAGAGACGTCAGAAGCTGATAATGCCATTGCATCTGCTGCTGCTCGTGTGGCGAGTGAAACCAGTGGTGATATGCCTCGAGTCAATCCGAACAGTATGGCTGCATTGGGGATTGAAGTGATTGATGTCCGCATCAAACAGATCAACCTGCCGACTGAGGTTTCCGACGCTATTTTCCAGCGTATGCGCGCTGAGCGTGAAGCGGTGGCGCGTCGCCATCGTTCTCAAGGCCAGGAGCAGGCCGAGAAGATTAAAGCGACTGCCGATTACGAGGTGACTCGTACACTGGCGGAAGCGGAACGTCAGGGGCGTATCCTGCGTGGTGAAGGCGATGCTGAAGTGGCCAAACTGTTTGCCTCTGCATTCAGTCAGGATCCTGATTTCTATAGCTTCATCCGTAGCCTGCGTGCTTACCAGAACAGTTTTAATAGTTCTAATCAGGACGTACTGGTGTTGAGTCCGGACAGCGATTTCTTCCGTTATATGAAAGCGCCGGAAAAAACGATGCCTTCCCGATAAGCCGTTTTTTGTCACTATAAAGCCCGTTTTTACGGGCTTTTTTCTGTCTGGAGTTTTTATGAGCGCAACCATCTGGCTGGCGTTAGGGCTGGTGATGATTATGGAAGGCTTGGGGCCATTGCTGTTTCCACGCATCTGGCGTCGAATGATCCTGGCGATGGCACAGTTGCCGGACAACATTTTACGCCGGTTTGGAGGAGGAATTGTGGTTGCCGGCGTTGTCATCTACTACATGTTGCGTAGCCGTACCGGTGGCTGAATTTCCTGCCCAAAAATGTGCGCAACCGTGTGCTAAAAGTACTGAAAGGCCGAAGATGAGATGTTAGAATCCTTTTTTAACCAATCTGGTGATTCTTGAGATGGGTAAGAACGTTGTCGTACTGGGCACCCAATGGGGTGACGAAGGTAAAGGCAAGGTCGTCGACCTGCTGACTGAACGGGCCAAATATGTTGTGCGCTACCAAGGTGGCCATAATGCTGGTCATACTCTGGTTATCAACGGTGAAAAAACCGTTCTCCATTTAATTCCCTCAGGTATTCTGCGTGAAAATGTCATCAGCATCATCGGTAACGGTGTGGTGCTGGCTCCTGATGCTTTCATGAAAGAGATGACGGCGCTGGAAGCTCGTGGTGTCCCGGTTCGCGAACGTCTGCTTATTTCGGAAGCGTGTCCGCTGATTCTGCCGTATCACGTCGCTCTGGATAATGCTCGTGAAAAAGCGCGCGGAGCGAAAGCTATTGGCACCACGGGGCGTGGTATCGGCCCTGCGTATGAAGACAAGGTTGCGCGCCGTGGTCTGCGCGTCGGTGATCTTTTTGATAAGGAAAGCTTTGCCGCCAAGCTGAAGGACATTCTGGATTACCATAATTTCCAACTGGTTCATTACTACAAAGTAGAAGCGGTGGACTACCAGAAGACCCTTGATGATGTACTGGCGGTGGCGGATATCCTGACGTCCATGGTTATCGATGTTTCCGATCTGCTATACAAGGCTCATGAGCGTGGCGATCGGGTCATGTTCGAGGGGGCACAGGGAACACTGCTGGATATCGATCACGGTACCTATCCGTATGTGACGTCGTCCAACACAACCGCGGGTGGTGTGGCGACCGGTTCTGGCCTGGGGCCGCGTTATGTGGATTATGTGCTGGGTATCGTCAAAGCGTATTCGACCCGAGTAGGCGGTGGTCCGTTCCCTACCGAGCTGTTTGATGACGTTGGCGAGTATCTGTCTCAGAAAGGTAACGAGTTCGGCGCCACTACCGGCCGTCGTCGTCGTACTGGCTGGCTGGACGCGGTTGCTGTGCGTCGTGCTGTACAGATTAACTCCCTATCCGGATTCTGTATGACCAAGCTGGATGTGCTGGATGGTCTGAAGGAAGTAAAAATCTGTGTGGCGTATCGTACTGCAGATGGCAAAACGATAGATGTGACGCCGTTGGCTGCGGAAGGTTGGGAAGGTCTGGAACCGGTGTATGAGTCGCTGCCGGGTTGGTCTGAAAGCACTTTCGGTGTGAAAGATTACAATCAATTGCCTCAGGCGGCACGTAACTACATTAAACGTGTTGAAGAAGTTACTGGCGTCCCGGTTGATATCATCTCCACCGGCCCGGATCGTGAAGAGACCATGATTCTGCGCGATCCATTTGACGCCTGATTGACATCGTATTCATAAAAACAAAGGCGGGACTTCCCCGCCTTTTTTGTTTCCATCATTTGGTTTTATCAGTCTTGGCCTGTGTGCAGCGTTTCCCGGTGATGCAGCGCATCCAGTAGTTTGCTGTGGATATTACCGAAACCACCATTACTCATCACCAGAATGTGATCCCCCGGTTGCGCGGTTTTGACAATCATATCAACCAGCGTATCAACATCTGCGCTCCAATGTGCTGGCTGAACGCAGGCGTCAGCCACTTCAGCGACCTGCCAGGGAATGTGCTGCGGCTGGAACAGGAATACACCATCAGCACGGCCCAGAGCGGGTGCTAACTCGTTTTTGCAGTGCCCCATTTTCATGGTGTTGGAGCGCGGTTCCAGCACCGCCAGGATCCGTGCTGTGCCGCCAACTTTGCTGCGTAATGCGGCCAGCGTGGCAAGAATGGCGGTTGGGTGATGGGCGAAGTCGTCGTAAACCGAGACGCCATCCGCCGTGCCGCGGAGTTCCAAACGACGGTGTGCGTTAATGAACTCCCCCAGCGTTTGACAGGCGTCTCCCGGCATCACGCCAACGTGCCGAGCCGCGGCAATCGCCATCAAGCCGTTGTGCATGTTGTGTTCGCCGACCAGTTTCCACGACACTTCACCGACCAGCTCGTTGTCCAGGTAGACCTGAAATACGCTGGCATCGGAGGCGACTTTCTTCGCCTTCCAGATTCCTTCTTCTCCAACCAGCTCTTGCTCGCTCCAGCATCCCATCGTCATGACCTGCTTGAGGTGCAAATCATTGGCGGGAATGATGATGCGGCCGCTGCCGGGTACCAGTCTGACCAAATGATGGAACTGTTTCTGAATGGCTTTGAGATCGTCAAAGATGTCGGCGTGGTCGAATTCCAGATTGTTCAGTATCAGCGTTCGAGGGCTGTAGTGAACAAATTTGGAACGCTTATCGAAGAAGGCGCAGTCGTACTCATCGGCTTCCACCACAAAGAACGGGCTTTGGCCCAGTCTGGCGGAGACAGTGAAGTTCCCTGGGACGCCGCCGATGACGAAGCCCGGTTGATAGCCGCAGGCTTCCAGAATCCAAGTCACCATCCCGGCCGTGGTGGTTTTGCCGTGAGTACCGGCGACGGCGATAACCCAGCGGTCGCGCAGAACATGGTCATGCAACCATTGCGGGCCGGATACGTAGGGAATATTACGTTCCAGTACCGCTTCGACGCAGGGGTTGCCACGGGTCATGGCATTGCCGACGATCACCAGATCCGGAGCGGGGTCGAGCTGTGCCGGGTCATATCCCTGAATCAGGGTGATGCCCTGCTCCTCCAGTAAGGTACTCATGGGGGGATAGACATTGGCATCTGAACCGGTCACCTCATGTCCGAGAGAGCGGGCCAGCAACGCGAGTCCGCCCATAAAGGTGCCACAGATTCCTAAAATATGAATACGCATACATTTTCCATCTATATTCAGTAAGTCTGCCGTCCATTTTAGCGCCGGACATTCACGATACGAAATGGATTTGACTAGGTGCCGGCTTCCCTTTGGGCTACACTGCAGGCGCAAACGTTGGCGGTATAAAACTGAAACCGCTTTTCATCCGTAGATTCTGGAATAGTGTTATGAAAACGTTAGGCGAATTCATCGTCGAAAAACAGCACGATTTCTCTCACGCCACCGGTGAACTCACCGCGTTGCTGTCGGCCATCAAGCTGGGGGCCAAGATTATCCACCGTGATATCAACAAAGCCGGTCTGGTGGATATTCTCGGTACCAGCGGTGTGTCCAATGTTCAGGGCGAAGTGCAGATGAAGCTCGATCTGTACGCTAACGAAAAGTTGAAAGCCGCTCTGAAAGCGCGTGGAGAAGTAGCGGGCATTGCTTCCGAAGAAGAAGACAATATTGTCATCTTTGAAGGTGAAAGTGCTGAAAACGCGAAATATGTCGTGTTGATGGATCCACTGGACGGTTCTTCAAATATCGACGTAAACGTTTCTGTCGGGACGATTTTCTCCATTTATCGCCGTATCACCCCACTGGGTATGCCTGTGACTGAAGCCGATTTCCTGCAACCTGGTCATAAACAGGTGGCGGCTGGCTACATCGTATACGGGTCGTCCACCATGCTGGTTTACACCACGGGTCATGGCGTTCATGCATTTACGTATGATCCTTCCCTGGGGGTATTTTGCCTGTCGCACGAAAAAGTGCGTTTCCCGGAAAAAGGCAACATGTATTCCATCAACGAAGGCAACTACATCAAGTTTCCTTTGGGGGTGAAAAAGTACATCAAATACTGTCAGGAACAGGATGAAGCGACACAACGTCCTTATACCACACGCTACATTGGTTCTCTGGTTGCCGATTTCCATCGTAACCTGCTGAAAGGCGGTATTTATCTTTATCCGAGCACGGCGAGCTATCCGGAAGGCAAACTGCGTCTGCTGTACGAGTGCAACCCGATGGCGTTTTTGGCCGAACAGGCGGGCGGTAAAGCCAGCGACGGCAAAAACCGTATTCTGGACATTATTCCGCAGAAACTGCACCAGCGTGCGCCGTTTTTTGTCGGCACTCAATCGATGGTGGAAGATCTGGAAGGTTTCCTGCGCGATTACCCGGACGCATAATCATTCCGTGTGATCATCACTTGTTTTTCAGGCTCGCAATGCGAGCCTGATGTATTTATACCGAGCGGGAATGCGGTTGCGCAGGGCGCAAGTCAACTCTGTTGTTCAAACCAGCTTTCCAAAATGATAACGGCGGAAGCCGCATCGACGCTGCCTTTATCCAGCGCGCGAAAACCGCCGCGTTCAAACAGATCGGCACGCGCCTCGACGGTACTCAAACGTTCATCATGTAATTGAATCGCTACGCCGAACCTGCCGTGGAGGCGTTGGGCGAATTTGCGCGCCCTGGCCGTAATGGGTTGTTCGGTGCCGTCCATATTCAGCGGCAGACCAACGATGACCAGATCCGGTTGCCACTCGTTAAGCAATGCTTCGATTTTCTGCCAATCGGGCGTGCCGTCCTGTGCCTTGAGGGAAAGCAGCGGGCGAGCCGTGCCGGTAATCTCCTGTCCAATGGCGACACCGATGCTGCGGGTGCCGAAATCGAAGGCCATCACGGTTCGGTTGCTCATCAGGCGTGCCCCGCTTCAGACGGGATGGTGTGAATATCCACCCCCAGCTTTTTGGCGGCGGCGCGCCAACGCTCGGCAATCGGAGTACAAAACAGGATTTGGCTATCTGCCGGTGCGGTCAGCCAGGCGTTTTCCAGCAATTCATTCTCCAACTGACCGCTTTCCCAGGCGGAATACCCCAGCGTGACCAGGGTATTTTGCGGCTGATCCGGCGTGCCAAGCGTTTCCAGTACGTCTTTGGAGGTGGTGATCATGGTTTCATCGGAAATGGAAATGCTGGATGCAAAACCTTCGCACGGTGTGTGCAGGATAAAACCGCGATCGTCCGCCAGCGGGCCACCCATAAAAACGGGTTTGTCGAGACGGATGGCGGGATCGCGTGGTGTTGGTTCGATCTTCAGTTTTTTCAGGATCGTCTCGACAGTGAATTGTTCCATGGGTTTATTGATGACCAGCCCCATGGCGCCGTCTTCGTTATGTTCGCAGATATAGATAACCGTCCGTTTGAATACCGGATCCTGTAGCCCTGGCATCGCGATAAGAAAATGGTGCTGTAAATTCATCGTCGTCGTTTGTCGTATCTCTGTCGTCATTGATGGGCCGGCTCGTCAGGGGCGGCGAGCACGGCAGACTGGGCCGCAGGTCTGGCCTGATTAACGCGGTGCCAGATAACGTTCAATCGCATCCATCAGCATGCCGGTGATGGATACGTCCGGATAGGCGGCTTCGATTTCCCGCACGCAGGTTGGGCTGGTGACGTTGATTTCCGTCAAACGATCGCCGATGACATCCAACCCCACGAAAATCAATCCTTTCTGCTTCAAAACGGGGGCAACGGCACGAGCGATCCGCCAATCGCTTTCGCTCAGTGGACGCGCCTCGCCGCGTCCTCCGGCCGCCAGGTTGCCCCGGGTTTCTCCGCTTTTGGGGATGCGCGCCAGGCAATAGGGAACCGGTTCGCCGTCCACCACCAGCACGCGCTTATCACCGTCCTTGATGGCAGGCAAATAGTTCTGCGCCATACAGTAACGGCCGCCGTGTTCGGTCAGGGTTTCGATGATGACGGAAACATTGGCGTCGTCCGGTTTCAGTCGGAATATGGAGGCTCCCCCCATCCCGTCCAGCGGCTTAAGGATCACATCGCTATGTTGTTGGTGAAACGCACGCAGCCTGTCGGCATTGCGGGTCACTAGGGTGTCGGGCGTCAGTTCCGGGAACCAGGCGGTGAACAGTTTCTCATTACAATCACGCAGGCTTTGCGGCTTGTTGACGATCAACGTGCCTTTTTCTTCGGCCCGTTCCAGAATGTAGGTCGCATACACGAACTCGGTATCAAACGGCGGATCTTTACGCATCAAGATCGCATCCAGTTCATGCAGAGCAATATCCTGCGTATCTTCAAACTGATACCAGTCGTTGTAATCATACCGAACGCTCAGTGTCCGGACTGTCGCTCTGGCCTCGCCTGCGTGCAGATACAGATCGCCCATCTCCATGTAATACAGCTCCCAGCCGCGCCGCTGTGCTTCCAGCAGCATCGCGAAACTGGTGTCTTTCTTGATATTAATGGCGGCGATAGGGTCCATCACGATACCGAGTTTGATCATTTTTATCTCCTTTACCCCAGGTCGCCGAATCTTACCTGTAGCGCGGTAATTGCGGTGAGCGCGGTAGTTTCTGTACGCAAAACGCGAGGGCCGAGCAGGATATCGGTAAATCCCTGTGCTGCAGTCATCGCAATTTCACCCGAAGAGAGTCCGCCTTCCGGGCCGATCAGCAAGCGAATGCGGGAGATCGGCAGGGAAAGGGTGTTGATGCTTTGCGTCGCCCGCGGATGCAGGTTCAGTTTTAACCCATTGTCTGATTCCGCGCACCAGCTTTCCAGCGTCATGGCGGGGCGTATTTCCGGAATGCGGTTTCTGCCGCACTGTTCGCAAGCGGAAATGGCGATGTTTTGCCATTGGGCGATTTTTTTGTCCAGGCGATCACCGTCCAGTTTGACGCCGCAGCGTTCTGAAAACAGCGGCGTAATGACGCTGACACCCAGTTCGATGGATTTTTGAATGGTGAATTCCATTTTTTCCCCCCGGGACATCACTTGCCCGAGGTGAAGATGCAAAGGCGACTCGCAATCTTCTACACGGCCGGCGGCGTAACGCACGCACACGCTTTTTTTCCCCGTTTGCAGAATTTCGGCGTCAAATACCTGATTGCTGCCGTCAAATAGCTGCAACGCTTGTCCGGCCGTCATGCGCAGCACGCGGCCGACATGATTGGCGGCGTCTTCGCTCAGGTCGGTTTCTCCGCCGTGCAGAGCAAGCAGCTCCGGATGAAAAATGCGCGGTATTCGCATGGGTAGTCTGGCCCTGGCCTTTATTGTCAGTGTGGAACGGGCGGATAACGCCCTGATGATATCGACGCCGCCGGCAAGCGGCGGCGACAGTCCGCTATAGTAGGTAGCTGCGCTACGGCTGGCAAGCCTGTTGGACGTAAGGATTGTGATTGCCTTGCACCTCGGCGATGCGGCGCTCGCGAGTACATTCCCACGGCGTTACCGGATATCGTTTATTCCAGGCTTCGAAGAGCTGTGTCTGTTGACGAGACAGATTCAGGCCATACCGATCGCGCATATAGAAATAGGTACGGGCAATGGCGCCGCGGGCCCGTTCGGGTGGTTCGGCTTGCTGATTCTGGAAGTCGACCTTCATCTCGCACTGTCCATACTGGCGCTCGCCGCCATTCCACTGGGCATACATGAAATTGCCGCGATCGCCGTTCACTTCGCCAATCGCCGGTTGCAGGTTATGCAGATCCACTTCGATTTGACGATAGACATCATCCCGGGTGCAATTTTTGCGTCCGCCGTCCTGCCAGCACTGGCGCTGGTGGCCGAACTGCCAGGCGGGCACCACATGTTCCCATTCGATGCGGCTGGCCCGATTGGCGTCCTTCCTAACCTGATAGCCGCAGGAAGCCAGATCCGGCGTACCCTTCTTGCCTTGCCAGGTGATTTTGCACCCGCAATAAAAAGTACCCGGCGCATCCCGATGTATTTGGGCCGCCGCGGCTTTAGCCTGGGTAAAATTATTGATGCCTTGCGCGGCAACCGACAGGGTAGCCAGGCCGACGCTCAGCGTCAGCGTTATCGCGATTTTGCGAAGCATATTCCAGAATGAACCTTGGTCAGCAAAAGCAGGCAGCGTACCTGAAGTACGACATGCAGGCAAATTCAAAAAATACGGGATTAAACGCTTAAATTTTGTTTTAAACAGAAGATGTTATGACAGGTTGTAATAAAGCGCCGCAGTGGCGGCAGCGGTATTCCGCCTCGCCGCGCACTACGCGGTTATGACGACGCAGCGTGAGGTCATGCAGGCGGCAGGCGCACCGGTATGGAAAGGTTTTTCCCTGAACCGATGCGGTCTCGAAACGGTGGGTGCGTCTGGCCGGAACCTGTAGCACGTTTTCCATCATCCAGCGCCATTCACGGCCGTGAGGCGCTGTCTGGCCGAAACGGGCGTATACCAGCAGATGAGCCAGTTCATGTGGAACCACTTCATCAATGAATGTCTGCTGGTTTTCCTGTAACAGCACCGGATTGATCCGTATCTCCCAGTTTTTCAGCCAGGCGCTGCCGGCGGTGGCGCCCCGTTGCCGATAGCTGACGGAGGGTTCCGGGTAGTCGCTGCCGAGGGCAGTATTGGCTTGCCGGAGTTTATCCCGCAGGCAGCGCATTACAGCCTGATGCAGGGCAATGGGAAGTCTTGATGTATTCATGTCGGCAGCTTACGGAGGTCTCTGTCTGGATGCAATCGCACGGGAGAAACCATGCCATTGTTCTCGTGATGCCGCCGTGCTCTGGATGTTTTTCGTGATGCGCTCGCGTGGGGGGAAATATGCCTTGGGTATTGTTCTCATGACGCGGTTACGTCGGAGAAATCGCGTCTTCAATATTGTCCAGCCGGACGAGGAAGGAGGATGTCGGTGAATATAAAAAACAAAACGGCGAAGCATGGCATCGCCGTTTTTATCTTGAGCGCGTGAAACCGTTATTTCAGGCCGGCAGCATCGCGCAGTAACTCGGCTTTGTCGGTTTTTTCCCACGGGAAATGTTCACGGCCGAAATGGCCGTAAGCGGCGGTTTGCTGATAGATCGGGTGCAGTAGATCCAGCATCTGGATCAGGCCATAAGGACGCAGATCGAAGAATTGGCGCACCAATGCTTCCAGACGGTCGCTGGCGATTTTCTCGGTACCGAAGGTTTCCACCATGATGGAAGTCGGTTCCGCCACACCGATGGCGTAGGAGACCTGAATTTCGCAACGATCGGCCAGGCCGGCAGCCACAATGTTTTTCGCCACGTAGCGAGCGGCATAAGCAGCGGAACGGTCGACCTTGGACGGGTCTTTACCTGAGAAAGCACCGCCGCCATGACGTGCGGCGCCGCCGTAGGTATCAACAATAATTTTACGACCGGTCAGACCACAGTCACCCATGGGGCCGCCGATAACAAAACGGCCGGTTGGGTTGATGAAGTATTTGGTGTGGGCGGAGAGCCATTCGGCAGGCAACACCGGCTTGATGATCTCTTCCATGACCGCTGCATGCAGGTCTTTCTGCTGGATGTCTTCCGAATGCTGGGTAGACAGAACAACGGCGTCGATACCGACAATCTTGTTGTTGTCGTAAGCAAATGTGATCTGACTTTTGGCGTCCGGACGCAGCCATGGCAGCGTACCGTTCTTGCGCACTTCGGACTGGCGTTGAACCAGGCGGTGGGCGTAGGTGATCGGCGCCGGCATCAGCACTTCGGTTTCATTGGTCGCGTAGCCGAACATTAAGCCCTGATCGCCCGCGCCCTGTTCCAATGGGTTGCTGCGGTCAACGCCCTGATTGATATCCGGAGACTGTTTGCCAATGGCGCTCAAGACGGCGCAGGAGTTGGCATCGAATCCCATATCGGAATGGATATAACCAATGTCACGTACCGTCCGGCGGGTAATTTCCTCAATGTCCACCCAGGCGCTGGTCGTAATCTCGCCACCTACTAATACCATGCCGGTTTTTACATAGGTTTCACAGGCGACACGGGCTTTGGGATCCTGCTCAAGAATGGCGTCAAGAACAGCGTCAGAGATCTGATCGGCAATTTTATCGGGATGCCCTTCAGAGACGGATTCAGACGTAAAAAGGTGTTTAGCCATGAGTTCCTTTACCTTATAAACTTAAAGCCGTTAAGCAGTTTATCAGTCAATCAGTATAGATGGATTAACATCTGGATGGCTATTCTAGGTCAGATTTTGCACCTATTGCCAGTGGTTTTTATGGTCGTCATACCACCGGGGAATGTCATCGGCATTTACGATGGAAATAAGCACGTTTTTTACTATTTTCATTTTGCTTTTCGAGGGCGGTGCCGGTATAAACGGCGAGCGGTTTTGTTGTCCGTAATCTGATAACCATCGATTGTTTCCGTGATAGCCTGACCGCATGATCTGCGGCGAGCGTGGAGGTGATAGGATTAATGATCCATTGTGTGCTGAGTGACTGGCGTTCGCCGCGCGTATCCTTTGATTTTACGGCGTTTTTGTCCCCGTCTTCCCTTCTGCCGTTTGCCCGAAGTTGCCTGTCCCGCAGCGCAACGCAGGACTCCCGAGCCGGTTAACCTGCCTGCCCCGAAAAGATGAACGTAACCCGTTCTTCTGAAAATAGTTATCCCGTTATTTTCACTGGCCCGAACTTCGGAGTTCGATATCGTGCTTTACACTAATAAGAGTCATAAAACGACGGCATACTGCATATTGCAAACAGTGTTGTTGGCAGCCGGCCATATTGTGCTGCCGTTTTTTACGGCGAGCGCCGCTGCCGCCATCTATAACCAAGTAGGAATTAAGGGATCGCCATGTCTGACGATATGATCCACTGCTCGTCGATGGCGGGTAAATACGATACTTCTCGCTCCATGCAGGAGGTAGCCATGAATGACCGTGACGCCAGTGAAATGCTTCGTACTTACAATATTGCCTGGTGGGGCAATAACTATTACGACGTCAACGAGTTGGGACACATCAGCGTGTGTCCTGATCCGGATGTACCGGAAGCGCGGGTCGATTTGGCTGAACTGGTCAAAGAACGGCAACAGGATAATCAGCGTCTGCCTGCGCTGTTCTGTTTTCCGCAGATCCTTCAGCACCGGCTGCGCTCCATTAATGCGGCGTTCCGTCGCGCCCGCGAGTCTTTCGGTTACGAGGGCGGCTATTTTCTGGTGTACCCCATCAAGGTCAATCAGCATCGTCGGGTTATCGAAGCACTGGTCAATTCCGGTGAGCCGTTAGGGCTGGAAGCGGGTTCCAAAGCTGAGCTGATGGCCGTGCTTGCTCATGCGGGCATGACCCGTACCGTGATCGTCTGCAACGGTTACAAGGATCGTGAATACATCCGGCTGGCGCTGATTGGTGAAAAAATCGGGCACAAGGTTTATCTGGTTATCGAGAAGATGACCGAAATCAAGTTGGTGCTGGAAGAAGCCGAGCGGCTGAATGTGGTGCCTCGTCTGGGAGTGCGCGCCCGTCTGGCGTCGCAGGGCTCCGGCAAATGGCAGTCCAGCGGCGGCGAAAAATCCAAGTTCGGTCTGGCCGCGGCGCAGGTGTTGCATTTAGTGGAACTGCTGCGTCAGGCCAACCGCCTCGACAGCCTGCAACTGCTGCACTTCCATCTGGGCTCTCAGTTGGCGAATATCCGCGATATCGCGACCGGTGTGCGTGAGTCGGCCCGGTTCTACGTGGAGCTGCATAAACTGGGCGTGAACATCCAGTGTTTCGACGTCGGCGGTGGTCTGGGCGTGGATTATGAAGGCACGCGCTCGCAATCCGACTGCTCCGTCAACTACGGCCTGAATGAATACGCCAATAACGTGATTTGGGGGATTGGCGAAGCCTGTAATGAATATGACCTGCCGCATCCGACGGTGATTACCGAATCCGGACGGGCGGTCACTGCTCATCATACTGTGCTGGTTTCCAACATCATCGGCGTGGAACGTAATGAATTCAGCGAACCGGAAGCGCCGTCGGAAGACGCGCCGCGTGCGCTGGAAAGCCTGTGGGGTACCTGGCAGGAGGTCAACCAGCCCGGCAATCGTCGTTCGCTGCGCGAGTGGCTGCATGACAGCCAGATGGATTTGTACGATATCCATATGCAATATACGCACGGCATGCTGGATCTGACCCAGCGCGCGCAAGCCGAGCAGTTGTATCTGAATATCTGCCAGCGTCTGCAGCAGCAGTTGGATCCGAGTAATCGCGCGCACCGTCCGATTATCGATGAACTGCAGGAACGCATGGCGGACAAACTGTACGTCAACTTCTCGCTGTTCCAGTCGATGCCGGATGCCTGGGGGATAGACCAACTGTTCCCGGTACTGCCGCTGGAGGGGCTGGATAAGCCGCCGCAGCGTCGTGCCGTGCTGTTGGATATTACCTGCGATTCCGACGGTGCCATTGATCACTACGTGGATGGCGATGGCGTCGCCACGACCATGCCGATGCCGCCGTATGACCCAGAGAACCCGCCGTTGCTGGGCTTTTTCATGGTCGGCGCCTATCAGGAAATTCTTGGCAATATGCATAACCTGTTCGGCGATACCTCGACCGTGGATGTTTTCGTCTTTCAGGACGGCTCCGTCGAGCTGGAAGAGTCTGACGAAGGCAATACCGTGGCGGATATGCTGGAATACGTACAACTGGATCCCGAAGTGCTCATGTCTCGTTTCCGCGATCAAGTGAAGGAAACGGATCTGGCGCCGGAGTTGCAGGCCCAGTTCCTGGAAGAGTTCGAAACCGGCCTGTACGGATATACTTATCTGGAAGACGAATAATTCATGAGAGGAACGTTGGGCACACTCTGTGTGTCCAACGTTTTTGTTTATAATCATCGTTTTTCCCCCAGGCTATCGTCGCCTGGGGGATGTGTTTTCCAGCAATGTTCACAGAGAGATGAATGCAATGCGCCCGCTGTTTTAATGCGCATCGAGTCTATTATTCATTTTCTGATGTCATGGAAGACCTGTGTGATGGGGCGACTGAGTGTCCCGCAATTCGAATTATTTAGGGTCTATACCCGTCATTATTCACGTTGCCGATGCATTGATGGCGTTTGCTCACCCGCATGACTGACTGGAGTAAGCTCATCGGGATGGGTATACCTGCCGCCTTCCTGCAACGCGAATGATTGAGGGTATGTATCAATTCACAGGGTGTTATGGGCCGCAATGGTGGTCATAGGAATAATTCATGGTTGATTTGAATCGTCAGCGACTTTTTTTTACCAGTTGTTTTTCATATGCCCTGACCGGGGCGCTGGTTATTGTGACCGGCATGGTGATGGGGGATATCGCCCAGTATTTTAATGTGCCTATCACCAGCATGAGTAATACGTTTACTTTTCTGAACGCCGGTATTCTGATTTCCATTTTCCTGAACGTGTGGTTAATGGACGTTTTCTCTCTGAAGAAACAGCTTATTTTCGGTTTTATTCTCATCCTGTTATCGATTGTCGGTCTATTTCTGGCGGATACGCTGACTATTTTCTCTGTATGCATGTTTACGCTGGGCGTGGTCAGCGGCATTACCATGTCGATCGGTACGTTCCTGATTACTCAATTGTATGAAGGCCGGCAGCGTGGCGCGCGTCTGTTGTTTACCGATTCATTCTTCAGTATGGCCGGCACTCTGTTTCCGATTCTGGCCGCGGCTTTGTTATCTCGTCATTTCGGCTGGTACTGGGTTTATGCCTGTATCGGGCTGCTGTATGTGGTGATTCTGGTGCTGACGCTGCCGTCCGAGTTTCCGTCCATCGGTGCGGCCGACACCACCCGTAAAGAGACCCAAACGGCGCAGGAGAAATGGGGCGCCAACGTGCTGGTGCTGTCTATCGCCGCGCTCTGCTACATTCTCGGCCAATTGGCGTTTATCCAATGGGTGCCGGAATATGTGACCAAAACGTTCGGTATGAGCCTCGGCGATGCGGGCGGCCTGGTTGGCAGTTTCTGGACAGCCTATATGATCGGCATGTGGGTGTTCAGTTATGTGCTCAAATTCTTTGATCTGCAACGTGTTGTGACGGTATTGGCGTTGCTGGCGACGGCGTCGATGTACCTGTTTGTTTCCAGCGGCAATCCGGAACTGTTGAAATATTTCATTCTTTTCCTCGGATTCATTTCCAGCGCCATCTACACCACGTTGATTACTCTGGGATCGCAGCAGACCCGAATGCCTTCGCCGAAGCTGGTGAACTTCATCCTGACCTGCGGCACCGTCGGCACGATGCTGACGTTTATCGTGACCGGGCCTATCGTGAGCGCGTTTAATGTCCATGCCGCGCTGGTGACGGCCAATGGTCTCTATTTTGTTGTTTTCGTTATGTGTTTCCTGCTCGGTTTTGTGACCAAACATCGTAATCACGACCATACCGGGAACGGGCACTCATAACGCCGTCGATGAGTGATGCCGAGCTGTGCGGGTTCACTCTTTCCGGCCGTAAACAGTAGACGAAGTCCTGTATTGTTGCGGGACTTCGCGTAACGCCTTTCGTTTAAGACTCCATCTCCGTCGGCACTATTGCCGTAGCTGAAGAGATCACGGCAGCGCATGCCCGGTTTTGCCGTGCAAACATAACGAGTAAATCGACGCGAATATCCGATATGCGGGTATGTCGGGCGTTGCCTGCCCACATGGCAAGTTGATAGCCCGAATGGGAACGGCGTTGAATCTGGCCGCGCCAGCCAGGGTGAGGGCTTGCTTCCTGGAGATCGCGCCCGTGCGGCTGCACGACATGTTCCGCTTTAACGAATAACCGCTCCCCGTTCTGTTCAGGGAGACGCCGGGAGAGCCGTGAAATAATAGAAAAATCTGGTATTGCGTGTGTGTTCACAGGTTAGCCAGTGAATCCTGCTTTTCTGCCCGTTGTTCCATGTGCAATCAGACGGGTTTTCATGTACATTTGTGCGTATCCTTTCTTTGTCTTTTCGATATAACGTATTGATTAATATGTCTTATGTTCGTCAAGGCAATTGTTCAATCCGATCTGGAGTCAAACATGTCCTCTCGTAAAGAACTTGCCAATGCCATCCGCGCGTTAAGTATGGATGGTGTGCAGAAGGCCAAATCTGGTCATCCGGGCGCACCGATGGGTATGGCCGATATCGCCGAGGTTTTGTGGCGTGATTACCTCAACCATAACCCGGGCAATCCGAGCTGGGTCAACCGCGACCGCTTTGTCCTGTCCAATGGTCACGCCTCCATGCTGATCTACAGTCTGTTGCATTTGACGGGGTATGATCTGCCGATTGAAGAGCTGAAAAATTTCCGTCAACTCCATTCCAGAACGCCGGGACACCCGGAAGTGGGTTATACGCCGGGCGTAGAAACCACCACCGGGCCGTTGGGGCAGGGGATCGCCAACGCGGTCGGTATGGCTATCGCCGAACGCACGCTGGCCGCGCAGTTTAACCGTCCGGGCCATGACATCGTCGATCACCATACTTATGCCTTTCTGGGCGACGGCTGCATGATGGAAGGGATCTCCCATGAAGTGTGTTCGCTGGCCGGCACGTTGAAACTGGGCAAACTGATCGCGTTCTACGATGACAACGGTATTTCCATCGATGGTCATGTTGACGGCTGGTTCACCGATGATACCGCCGCCCGCTTCGAATCCTATGGTTGGCAGGTTATTCGCGGCATTGACGGCCACGACGCCGACGCTATTCATCAGGCCATTGCACAGGCTCAGCGTGTGACGGATAAACCGTCCCTGTTGATGTGCAAAACCGTTATCGGTTTTGGTTCTCCGAACAAGGCCGGTACTCACGACTCGCACGGCGCGCCGCTGGGTGATGCCGAAGTGGCCGCCACCCGCGAACAACTGGGCTGGAAATACGATCCGTTTGAAATCCCGGCGGAAATCTATGCCGCGTGGGACGCCCGCGAAGCCGGTAAGCGCAAAGAAGCCGCCTGGCAGCAGGCATTCAACGCTTACGCCAGCGCCTACCCGGAATTGGCGGCGGAGTTTACTCGTCGCAGCAGCGGTGAACTGCCTGCCAACTGGCAGCAGGAATCCACGAAGGTGATTGAACAGCTGCAGGCCAATGCCGCCAAGATCGCCAGCCGTAAAGCCTCTCAGAACGCGCTGGAAGCTTATGGCAAATTGCTGCCGGAATTCTTGGGCGGCTCTGCCGATCTGGCGCCCAGCAACCTGACTATCTGGTCTGGCTCTAAAGCGCTGAATGAAGACCCGGCGGGCAACTATATCCACTACGGCGTGCGTGAGTTCGGCATGACAGCGATTGCCAACGGTATCGCGTTGCACGGCGGTTTTGTACCTTATACCGCGACCTTCCTGATGTTCGTGGAATATGCCCGCAACGCTGTGCGTATGGCGGCGCTGATGAAGGTTCGCAGCATTTATGTCTACACCCATGACTCTATCGGGTTGGGCGAAGACGGCCCGACCCATCAGCCGGTTGAACAGTTGGCCAGCCTGCGTGTTACGCCGAACATGAGTACCTGGCGTCCGGCGGATCAGGTAGAAACCGCGGTGGCCTGGAAGTATGCCATCGAGCGTAAAGACGGCCCGACGGCGCTGATTCTGTCTCGTCAGAATCTGGCTCAACAGGAGCGTACCGCTCAGCAACTGGCGGATGTCGTAAAAGGCGCATACGTGTTGAAAGACAGCAACGGTCAACCAGATGTGATCCTGATCGCGACCGGTTCCGAAGTCAAACTGGCGGTTTCCGCCTGGCAGACACTGACGGACGAAGGCATCAAGGCTCGCGTGGTTTCCATGCCGTCCACCGATGCTTTCGATAAGCAGACTTCTGCTTACCGCGAAGCGGTGTTGCCGTCTTCGGTAAGCGCCCGTGTGGCGATCGAAGCCAGCATCGCTGATTTCTGGTACAAGTATGTCGGCTTGAACGGCGCCATCGTTGGCATGGAACGCTTCGGCGAATCCGCACCTGCGGAGAAACTGTTCGAAGCGTTCGGTTTTACCACCGATAACGTGGTCGCTAAGGCGAAAGCGTTGTTGAAATAAGTGCATCAGCGCTGAGATTGTCCAAAGGCCGGGAATATCCCGGCCTTTGTTGATCTGCACCGAGATAGGGCAGCAAAGCGTGCGGTAATTTTTTGATGTGAGTCACTGTTCTGGCATCCGTTTCCCCGGCGTATTCCTTTTGGTTTGTATTTTGTTTATTCTAGCTGAAGCGTTTCAGTTATCGTTCTGACGGCATTTTTCGAGGCTGCAGATCGGGGGGACTGGCATATAACAAGCGGTTTATTCCTGACGACGTACTGATTATCCTATTACGCGCACGCTTTTATCATTACACAGGGATTTTCATGGCAATCCGTATTGCGATAAACGGTTTTGGCCGCATTGGCCGCAGCGTACTGCGGGCATTGTACGAGTCCGGTCGGCGGGCCGAAATGGCGGTGGTGGCGATCAATGAGCTGGCCAGCGCCGAAGGTATTGCCCATCTGCTTAAATATGACAGCAGCCACGGTCGTTTCTCATGGGATGTACGTCAGGAGTGCGATCGGTTGTCGGTCGGCGACGATACGATCCGTTTGTTACATCAGGCGGATATTCATGCGTTGCCCTGGAAAGAGTTGGGTGTCGATGTGGTGCTGGATTGCAGTGGTGTATACGGCAGTCGGGCGGACGGCGAGGCCCATTTGGCCGCCGGTGCTAAAAAAGTGCTGTTTTCACATCCAGGAGCGCCGGATTTGGATGCCACCGTCGTATACGGCGT
This sequence comes from Musicola paradisiaca NCPPB 2511, assembly GCF_000400505.1. Taxonomy (NCBI): domain Bacteria; kingdom Pseudomonadati; phylum Pseudomonadota; class Gammaproteobacteria; order Enterobacterales; family Pectobacteriaceae; genus Musicola; species Musicola paradisiaca. The sequence goes on from NZ_CM001857.1 coordinate 608,460, forward strand.
TAACCATGCCGATTTGCTATCGACGCATCGTCTGGTGTCCAACGCTTCCTGTACCACCAATTGCATCATACCGATCATCAAGCTGTTGGATGACTCGTTTGATATAGAAAGCGGTACTGTTACGACGATTCATGCCTCCATGAACGATCAACCGGTAATTGATGCCTATCATCATGATTTGCGCCGTACCCGGGCGGCAAGCCAGTCCATCATTCCGGTGGATACCAAGCTGGCGGTGGGGATTACGCGATTTTTTCCGAAGTTTGCTGACCGTTTCGAGGCCATTTCCGTGCGGGTGCCGACCATTAACGTGACGGCCATCGACTTGAGCGTTAGCGTGAAAAAAGCGGTAAACGTGAATGAAATCAATACACTTTTCCGTCAGTCAGCGCAGGATGCATTTCGTGGTATAGTTGACTATACCGAATTACCGCTGGTTTCCGCGGATTTTAACCACGATCCCCATAGCGCGATTGTGGATGGCACGCAAACCCGGGTCAGCGGCCAGCATCTGGTTAAAACGCTGGTCTGGTGTGATAACGAATGGGGCTTTGCCAACCGGATGTTGGACACAACACAGGCAATGGCGGCCTGCGGTTTCTGATAGTCGGTACCGGTGCGCCGGTATCTCGTTCAAGCAACTTTGAAGAGAATCAACAAGAGGATTCACCATGGCTGTAATTAAGATGACCGATCTGGATCTGGCTGGCAAACGTGTGTTGATCCGTGCGGATCTGAACGTGCCGGTTAAAGATGGCAAAGTGACGTCTGACGCACGTATCCGTGCATCATTGCCGACCATTGAAATCGCCCTGAAACAGGGGGCTCGCGTAATGGTGACGTCTCACCTGGGGCGCCCGACCGAAGGCGAATACAACGAAGAGTTCTCCCTGCTGCCGGTGGTGAATTACCTGAAGGATCACCTGTCTTCTCCGGTACGTCTGGCCAAAGATTACCTGGACGGCGTTGATGTCGCCGAAGGCGAACTGGTCGTACTGGAAAACGTTCGTTTCAACAAAGGCGAGAAGAAAGACGACGAAGCACTGTCCAAAAAATATGCCGCATTGTGCGATGTATTCGTGATGGATGCGTTCGGTACGGCTCACCGTGCCCAGGCGTCCACGCACGGCGTGGGCAAATTTGCGCCGATCGCCTGTGCCGGCCCGCTGTTGTTCGATGAACTGGAAGCGCTGGGCAAAGCGCTGAGCAATCCGGCTCGTCCGATGGTTGCCATCGTCGGCGGTTCCAAAGTATCCACCAAACTGACCGTTCTGGATTCGTTGTCCAGGATCGCTGACCAGCTGATTGTCGGCGGCGGCATTGCCAATACTTTCGTTGCCGCCCAGGGGCACAACGTGGGTAAATCCCTGTACGAAGCGGAACTGATTCCTGAAGCGAAAAAACTGCTGGAAACCTGTGATATTCCGGTTCCGAGCGACGTGCGTGTTGCGACCGAGTTTTCCGAAACTGCAACCGCGACGCTGAAATCCGTGACCGCAATTAAAGATGACGAGCAGATTCTGGATCTGGGCGATGTGTCCGCCGAGCGTCTGGCCGATATCCTGAAAAATGCCAAAACCATTTTGTGGAACGGCCCGGTCGGCGTATTTGAATTCCCGAACTTCCGTAAAGGAACGGAAATCATCGCCCAGGCTATCGCCGACAGTGACGCTTTCTCCATCGCCGGCGGCGGCGACACACTGGCGGCGATTGATCTGTTCGGCATTGCCGACAAGATCTCCTACATCTCCACGGGCGGTGGCGCCTTCCTGGAGTTTGTCGAAGGCAAGAAACTGCCTGCGGTCGTCATGCTGGAAGAGCGTGCACGGCAGTAATCGACGTCGGGACGAGAGTGTGCTTTCGTCCCTGGCGGCCTGACTGGAGTATCGGGCCGCCGTTAATGTAACCATCGAGTCTTTAACCCTCCACGGCCAACGAAACAGGACACGTAACATGTCTAAAATCTTTGATTTCGTAAAACCTGGCGTCATCACCGGTGATGACGTGCAGAAAGTTTTCGCAATTGCCAAAGAAAACAAGTTTGCACTGCCGGCAGTTAACTGCGTCGGTACTGATTCCATCAATGCAGTACTGGAAGCCGCAGCCAAAGTACGTGCGCCGGTCATCGTTCAGTTCTCCAACGGCGGCGCTGCGTTTACCGCGGGCAAAGGTCTGAAAGCCGAAGGCCAGCAGGCGGCTATTTTGGGTGCGATTTCTGGCGCTCACCATGTTCATCAGATGGCCGAACACTATGGCATTCCGGTGATTCTGCACACCGACCATTGCGCGAAAAAACTGCTGCCGTGGCTCGACGGCCTGCTGGATGCGGGCGAGAAGCACTACGCAGCTACCGGCAAACCGTTGTTCTCTTCCCACATGATCGACCTGTCTGAAGAGTCTCTGGAAGAAAACATCGAGATCTGCAGCAAATATCTGGCCCGCATGGCGAAGCTGGACATGACGCTGGAAATCGAACTGGGTTGCACCGGCGGGGAAGAAGATGGCGTGGATAACAGCCATCTGGATAACTCTGCGCTGTATACCCAGCCGGAAGACGTGGCTTATGCGTATGAAAAACTGAACGCCATCAGCCCTCGTTTCACCATCGCCGCTTCCTTCGGCAACGTGCATGGCGTGTACAAGCCGGGCAACGTACAGTTGACGCCGAAAATCCTGCGTAACTCCCAGGAGTTTGTCTCCAAAAAATTCAACCTGCCGCACAATAGTCTGGACTTCGTTTTCCACGGTGGTTCTGGTTCTACGGCGGAAGAAATTGCCGAGGCAGTCAGCTACGGCGTGGTGAAGATGAACATTGATACCGATACTCAGTGGGCAACCTGGGAAGGTATTCTGAACTACTACAAGAAAAACGAAGGTTATCTGCAGGGCCAGCTGGGCAACCCGGAAGGGGACGACAAGCCGAACAAGAAATACTATGATCCGCGCGTATGGCTGCGTGCTGGTCAGGCCAGCATGGTAGCCCGTCTGGAAAAAGCGTTTAACGAGCTGAACGCTGTCGACGTTCTGTAATAACACGCCAGAGATGCATTCAAGGCTCCCCTGCGGGAGCCTTATTTTTATCCGCCGCATACCGGCCTGGATGATGGGTTCGTCTATACACAACCTGAGTTTTTTCAAAGACAGGAGAATAATATGGAAGACCTGAACGTAACTGAAAGTGTCAATCGCCTGCAGCACTGGCTGGTGGATAACCAGAGCCTTTTACTACAGTACGCCGTGAATATCGTCGCGGCTTTTATCATTCTTATTGTTGGGTTGATCGTCGCGCGTATTGTCGCCAATACGCTTAATCGTTTGATGACGGCGCGACATATCGACGCTACGGTGGCTGATTTCCTTTCCGCATTGGTGCGTTACGGTATTATCGCGTTCACCCTGATTGCTGCGTTAAGTCGCATTGGCGTGCAAACCACCTCGGTCATTGCTGTTTTAGGTGCTGCCGGTCTGGCAGTCGGCCTGGCATTGCAGGGTTCGTTGTCAAATTTTGCGGCTGGGGTGTTGCTGGTGATCTTTAGGCCGTTTCGTAGCGGTGAAGCCGTCGATCTGGGGGGCATTGCCGGTACCGTGATTCAAGTCCAGATCTTCTCGACAACCTTGCGTACCGCCGACGGCAAAATCATCGTGGTGCCGAATGGCAAAGTGATTGCGGGCAATATCATCAACAGTTCCCGTGAGCCGGATCGTCGGACGGAGATCATCGTCGGCGTGGCCTATGACGCGGATATCGATGTGGTGAAAACGGTGCTTGGTGATATCGTCGCCGCAGATAAGCGCATCCAGCATGAGAAGGAGGTCATTATTCGTCTGAACGAAATGGCGCCGTCATCACTTAATTTTGTGGTGCGAGTCTGGACCACCAATGGAGATGCCATGCCGGTATACTGGGATTTACTGGAGAATTTCAAACGGGCGTTGGATCAACATAAAATCGGTATCCCATACCCCCAGTTGGATGTGCACCTGCACCAGAATACCGCAGTGCCGCAGGCATCGCGGGATATTCCAACGCTGTAACTGCTGCCGCGCATGCGATGAATTCGGTTTCGGCCCGACGATCGTCGGGCCATTTTATTATTAATCATGCTAATGACAGATTAATATTTCCCATTTCCGTTAATGATGCACACCTCATACACTGCCGACATGATTGAGCTGGTTGGGGATATGTAGGAAATGACGATGATTTATTGGCAAGGTTTCTTTCTGGGGGCTGCGATGATTTTGCCGCTAGGGCCGCAAAATATGTTTGTGATGAACCAGGGAATCCGTCGCCATTACCATCTGACCATTGCGTTGATATGTTCATTAAGCGATATGGCGTTGATTTGTGCTGGCGTGTTCGGCGGTAGCGCGTTGCTGACGCAGTCGGTGTTGTTGATGATGCTGGTCACTTGGGGCGGCGTAGCATTTCTGCTGTGGTATGGCTGGGGTGCCATACGGATTGCATGCCAGCGTGATATCCAACTGAATGATGCGAAAATCAGCCGTGAAAGCCGCTGGCGCATTATGCTGACGCTGCTTGCTGTCACCTGGCTTAACCCGCATGTGTATCTGGATACTTTCGTGGTGTTGGGCAGTCTGGGCGGCAGGTTGGACACCGGCGAGCGAAGCTGGTTCGCGTTGGGCTCGGTAACGGCGTCGTTTGTATGGTTCTTCGGGTTGGCGGTTTTGGCTTCGTGGCTTGCGCCCTGGCTGCGTTCCGTCCGCTGTCAGCGGGTTATCAATCTTTTCGTCGGCGCAGTCATGTGGAGTATGGCGTTGCAGCTGGCGCGAGATGGTTGGCAACATCTGTGAGATCGTTGATTGGCCCGGTCAGATTCGGAACTTCTCCTATATTGAGAAAGGACAGCCTTTCGTTAAGGTGTCCGGTACGGTTTCATCGCCGTATCTATCTGATGGCGATGATGGCGCAGAGATAAAGGGGATCGCGTGAAACTGAAAAATCTGACCATGGCTACCTTGCTGGGGAGTTGTGTTTTGGCCTCCTCGGCGCTGGCCAATAATGAATTGCCGAATGGCCCTCATGTCGTCACCTCCGGGACGGCAAGCGTAGAGGCTCTTCCGGATCTCGCCCGTCTGGTCATTGAAGTGAGTGTCTCGTCAAAAGACGCGGTCGATGCCAAGAAGCAGGTCGATAACCGAGTGGCGCAGTATGTTGATTTTCTGGTTCGGAATGGCGTTGATAAGCCGGATATCAATGCCGCCAACCTGAATACCCGGCCAGAGTACGATTATCAGAAAAACGGCGGTTCGGTATTGAAGGGATATCGTGCGGTTCGGCAAGTGGAAGTGACATTACGCCAGTTAGACAAATTGGACGCATTGTTGGATGGCGCGTTGAAGGCTGGTCTGAATGAAATCCGCATGGTGGATTTTGGGGTATCCAATCCGGATACTTACCGTGAGCAAGCGCGCAAAAAAGCGATAGAACAGGCGACTCATCAGGCCCAGTCACTGGCAGCTAGCTTTAATACAACTCTGGGGCCGATTTATAGCATTCGCTACCATGTTTCAAATTATCAGCCGATGCCGGTCGCGCGTATGCTGAAAGCCTCCGAGGCGTTGGCGCAGAACGATGTCGCGCAAACCTACCAGCAGCAAGCGATCCATTTCGACGATCAGGTCGATGTGGTATTTGAATTGCAACGAAATCGCTGATTCAACGCGCGCTAACAGATGAGCAGCGCCATCGCTACGGGGTTGGAGCCGGTCTGCTAAGACTGGCGAAGCACCTGATGCCCGTGGGTCAACAAAGCATCCGTCACTTTCCTCATCATACGGCTTTCCGGCGCGAAGCGATGCCAGTACAGCATCCGGCGCTGGAACAGACCGGGCGTCAAATCGATCAGGTCGCTGCTTGCCAGCTCTTTTTCTATCTGCAGATGCGGGATCATACAGCAGGTCGTACCTTGCCGAGCCAGTTGTACAAAGGCTTCGGATGAGTTAACGATGTGGCAAGGAACGCTGCCGGGCGGCAGTTCGAAGTTTTGTTGCAAGAATGCTTGATGCATGTCGTCAAGATGATCGAAAGCGACGGCGGGAGCCCGCAGCAGTGCGGAGCGGGTCACGCCATTGGGAAAATAGCGGTTCGCGAATTCCGGGGATGCCACAAACAGATAATCCAGCGCCCCCAACTTGTCTACCAGACAGCTGGGCAGCGGCTGCGATTGAATACTGACGGCGCCAACTACCTCGCCGCGGCGCAGGCGTTCCTGGGTACGGGTTTCGTCTTCCACCTGCAGATTAAGGCGTATCGGCGAGTCCGCCAGCACCGGTTGCAATGCTGGCAGCAGCCAGGTCGCCAGACTGTCGGCGTTCACCGCCAAAGAGAGTAATAATGGCGTTTCGTTACCGTTTTCATTACCCAGCCATTCTTCTTCCAGTAGTTCGACCTGATGCAGCAGAGCCAGCAGCTTCTGCCCTTGTTCTGTGGGACGAGGGGGAATCGTTCTGACGAGCAGGGGCTGACCGAAAAGGTTTTCCAACTGTTTGATGCGCTGCGAAACCGCGGATTGGGTAATGCAGAGTTTTTGAGCAGCGCGTTCAAAACCACGCTCACGGATTACGGCGTCCAGCGCCTGAAGGGTGCGATAGTCCGGGCGTTTCATGAAGTTGAAGAATCCTCTGAAAAAAACGATTCTGGCACTATGCCACATTTCTCAGGGCAATCGCCGAAAAAAAATCATGTTGAAGCTCGGCTACGGTGGGGGTTTGTATGCCGAATGCCGGACAAATTCCTCCCTTTGCCCCCATCATGCCTTATAATGCGCACACGTTTTCGTCGTAATAACAGGCATACACCATGACGCAGGATGAACTGAAAAAGGCCGTTGGTTGGGCCGCACTGGATTATGTCCGGCCCGGGACGGTTGTTGGCGTAGGTACGGGGTCTACCGCCGCACACTTTATTGACGCATTGGGTACGATCAAGGATCAGATTAAAGGCGCTGTATCCAGCTCTGATGCGTCGACTGCCAAACTGAAAAGTCTGGGTATCCCGGTCTTTGATTGTAATGATGTCGATGCGCTGGATGTTTACGTCGATGGCGCCGATGAAATTAATTCCCACATGCAGATGATCAAAGGCGGCGGTGCGGCGTTGACGCGCGAGAAAATTGTCGCAGCCATTTCCCGTCAATTTGTGTGCATAGTGGATGCCTCAAAGCAGGTTGAGGTGCTGGGTAAGTTCCCGTTGCCGGTGGAAGTCATTCCAATGGCTCGCACTTATGTCACCCGCGAGCTGACTAAACTGGGCGGTCGCCCGGTGTACCGTGACGGCGTGTTGACGGATAACGGCAACATTATCCTGGACGTGCATGACTTTGATTTATCCGATGCGGTGGCTATGGAGAATCGCATCAATGGTATTGCTGGCGTGGTGACTGTCGGGCTGTTTGCCAACCGAGGCGCTGATGTGGCGCTGGTCGGAACGGCCGATGGCGTCAAAACCGTTCGGTTGAAGTAATCTTACGCGCCTCACGTCATCATCCGGCTAGGGTGTAAACCTGGCCGGATTTTTTTTATCTAAAAAAACCACTCTTGTTAACGGCTCATTTTTGGTACTTAATATCAGTTTCTCTTATTTGGTATCATCGCTGTCTGGCTCAAGTGACGGTGGGTAGCATTTATCGCCGTATAAGCCGGGTGGCTGAGCGGCAGGGTAACTGGTGTAGGCAATCGTTTGTATTGCCGCCTGCGTAATTTTTGTTATGTTTGCTGAGGTCGGTTTGTAGACCGTCGCATCTGAAGTCTGAAAATAAGGTCGGGAAATGGCAAAGGTATCACTGGAAAAAGACAAGATTAAGTTTCTGTTGTTGGAAGGCGTACATCAGAGTGCGGTTGAGAATCTTCGCGCTGCGGGGTACACCAACATTGAATACCATAAAGGCGCACTGGATCCTGAGTCATTAAAAGCCTCAATCCGCGATGCGCATTTTGTAGGCATTCGCTCACGTACTCATCTGACGGAAGAGATTTTTGCCGCGGCGGAAAAGCTGGTGGCCGTCGGGTGTTTCTGCATCGGTACTAATCAAGTGGAACTGCCTGCTGCGACCAAACGCGGTATTCCAGTGTTTAACGCGCCTTTTTCCAACACTCGTTCTGTCGCTGAAATGGTGATCGGCGAATTGTTGCTGATGTTGCGCGGCATTCCTTCCGCTAATGCTAATGCGCATCGCGGTATCTGGCACAAGCAGGCGGTCGGCTGTTATGAGGCTCGCGGCAAGAAGCTGGGCATCATCGGTTATGGTCACATCGGCACTCAGCTTGGCATTTTGGCCGAAGGGCTGGGGATGCATGTGTACTTCTATGATATTGAAAGCAAGCTACCATTGGGTAATGCTCAACAGGTGCGCCATCTGTCTGATCTGCTGAACATGAGCGATGTGGTCAGCTTGCATGTACCGGAGACGGACAGCACCCAAAATATGATCAATGCGGATGCGTTAGCGCTGATGAAGCCCGGTTCGATTCTGATCAATGCGTCGCGCGGTACTGTGGTGGATATTCCCGCCCTGTGCGAGGTGCTGCGCAGTAAGCATCTTTCTGGCGCAGCCATTGATGTATTCCCGACAGAGCCTGCTACTAACAGCGATCCTTTTGTTTCCCCGCTGGGCGAATTCGATAACGTCTTACTGACTCCGCATATTGGCGGTTCAACACAGGAAGCGCAGGAAAATATTGGGGATGAAGTCGCTGGCAAATTGGCGAAATATTCCGATAACGGTTCTACGCTTTCAGCGGTCAATTTTCCTGAAGTTTCTTTGCCGGCCCACGGTGAACGCGCCAGCCGTCTGTTGCACATCCATGAAAACCGTCCAGGCGTCATGACGCAGATTAACAATATCTTTGCCGCTCAGGGCATCAATATTGCCGCACAGTATCTGCAGACCAGCGCTGAAATCGGTTATGTGGTGATCGACGTGGAAACCGACGGTGCGGATACAGCATTGCAGCTAATGAAGGCTATTCCGGGCACGATCCGCGCTCGCCTGCTTTATTGATCCACCCCACTTTGCCATTTTGAAAAAATCCAGTCGCCGCTAGCGGGGCTGGATTTTTTAATTATCCCTATCAACTTGTCATCGGAAACGACGCGCTGTTTGCAAGCGAGACGTTATACCGTCTGGTGTTTTTCTCTCCCCACATGTTATTCGCACTACCCGGCGAAAATACCAATTTGATCTACTTCACAGATATAAGACCTTTTAAATGCGTTAAAGACGAACTTTATGGTGGCGTATTATCGATTATCTGGACAGTAAGTGAATTGTTATATGTTCTCGGTATTTACCGTACATCTTTGGGATCTTGAGTAATACCTTTTCTTATCTGAATAGAATTTTGTTATATTAAAAAAGAAACATCGTTTCATTTTAATGATGTCCAGCTCTTGTATCCGACGCATGTGATTTTTTCATTTATTAGCATGGGTTCTGGTTAGGCAATCTGACTAGATATGATGCTGTAAGTCTTTGTATTTTATTATGGCGTAGGATACGAATAGTATCTTTAGCGTTAAAGCGAGAAATCGGAATGGCAGAACAAAAAAGAAAAATTTCTTCGGTAAACAATGTTCGTCTGGTGACGTTTTTCATTACGTTGTTGACGATCATTCTGTTGTTGTTTGCACTTTCTATCGGCACCGCGAGCTACTTTTTGAAACAGAGTAACGATGCGTTAGATATGGCTAATCAGGCATCGGATACGCGCTCGGGAATTAGCAGCAGTATGGATCAACTGCGTGTCGCTCGTCAGTTGCTGGTTCAGGCGGTAGCTGCGTCGCGAATTGGTGATAAAGATTCATATAATCAGTCATTTAAAGAAGCTAACGATCGAATCAATAGTTCCAAAAAACGGTTCGACGAATATATGGCCCGTGTCGATCAGTCTTCGGAAGAAAAGGCGCTAGATAGCGAATTGACGGCCAGTTACAACGCTTACCGTAATAACGTACTGTTGCCTATGGTGGAGATGGTGCGCGGTGGTGAGTTCGAGAGCGTTATCGAGCTAGAGACAACATTAGCGCGGCAGTTGGACAATAACTATGCGCTTCCTGTTCGTAAGGAGGTGAAGTATCTGAGCGAGTATGCGAGCCGGATCAATACCGAGGCGGAAAGAAAGTCCAATCTGGGATACACCCTGATGGGAACGGCATTTGTGTTGTCGATCGTGTTAGCTGTGCTCAGCTATTTTATCATTCGCAGAGCAGTCCTGATGCCGGTGGATATTCTGATTGCTCGCATTCAGAACATTGCCGGGGGGGATTTGACTCAGCCGCCTGTCGATTTGGGACGTAATGAAATAGGCATTCTTGGTAAGAATCTTCAACAGATGCAGGATTCGCTGACGAATACCGTTTCAATCGTGCGTGATGGTGCTGATTCTATTTATCAGGGCGCGTCCGAGATTAGTGTGGGTAACGTCGATCTGTCTTCTCGTACTGAACAGCAAGCGGCGGCTCTTGAGCAGACGGCTGCCAGCATGGAAGAGTTGACTTCTACCGTGAAACAGAACTCCGACAACGCCAGTCACGCCAGTCAACTGGCCCGTAATGCTTCCACCAAAGCAGAGCAGGGCGGCAATATTGTGAAGGAAGTCGTTACCACCATGAGCAATATTTCTGCCAGCTCCAGAAAAATTTCAGAAATTACCAGTGTTATCAATAGTATTGCATTCCAAACCAATATTCTGGCGTTGAATGCAGCTGTTGAGGCGGCGCGGGCAGGCGAACAAGGGCGTGGTTTTGCCGTCGTGGCCGGTGAGGTACGAAACCTGGCTCAGCGAAGCGCTCAGGCAGCGAAAGAAATAGAGTCCCTTATTGGTGAGTCGGGACGTTTGGTTGATTCCGGCTCGGAGCTGGTAAGTCGGGCGGGCGCAACGATGGATGAGATCGTGAATGCTGTCGTCAGCGTGACGGATATTATGGGGGAAATCGCATCCGCCTCCGATGAGCAACGCCGCGGCATTGAGCAGGTCAATCAGGCGGTTGTCGAAATGGAGGGATCAACCCAGCAAAATGCGGCCCTGGTACAAGAGGCTTCCTCTGCTGCTGCATCTTTGGAGTCTCAGGCAGAGCGGCTGACTCAGGCTGTCTCTGTATTCAAACTGCGTTCTTATACTGACAAAGCCCCCCTCGCTGTCGTGGCACCACGTCAAAATCAGCCGCTGGTGCCGGCAACGGCGACCGCAGCGATAGGCAATGGGAAGAAAAAGCCTGGCGACGATCAGAACTGGACGGTTTTTTAACGTTGATGCGAAAGACTATCTGTCAGAGACCTCTCAATTATTTAGCGTGAAGAATCAATGCAATAAAGAAACGGCTTCCCGTCTGGGAAGCCGTTATATTCTGAACAGAGTGGACGCCGCTCTTCTAGCTAGATAATGCAATGCGGCTTTAAACGTGGGCAATCAGACGACTCAGGCCATCCTCTTGTATTTGATACGGTGAGGTTCTAATGCCTCCGCACCCAAAGTACGCTTTTTATATTCTTCATATTCTGTGAAGTTGCCTTCAAAGAACTCCACTCTGCCTTCATCCTGATAATCGATGATGTGTGTGGCGATTCGATCCAGGAACCAGCGGTCATGGGAGATGACCATCGCACAGCCAGGGAATTCCAGCAGGGCGTTTTCCAGCGCTCGCAATGTTTCGATATCCAGGTCGTTAGTCGGTTCGTCGAGCAGCAACATGTTGCCGCCAACCTGCAGCAGTTTCGCCAGATGTACGCGACCGCGTTCACCGCCTGAAAGCTCGCCGATACGCTTACCTTGATCCACACCTTTAAAGTTGAACCGACCGACATAAGCCCGGCTCGGGATTTCAAAGTTGCCGATCCGCATGATGTCTTGCCCGCCTGACACCTCTTCCCACACGGTTTTGTTGTTGTCCATACTGTCGCGGAACTGATCAACCGAAGCCAACTGGACAGTGTCGCCGAGTGTCATCGTGCCGGCGTCCGGTTGTTCCTGACCGGACAACAGACGGAACAGGGTGGATTTACCCGCACCGTTAGGGCCGATGATACCGACGATGGCGCCTTTCGGGATGTTGAACGACAGGTTATCGATCAGCACCCGGTCGCCGTAGGATTTAGTCAGTGCCGCCACTTCCAGCACCTTATCGCCCAAGCGGGGACCGGGTGGAATGAACAATTCACTGGTTTCATTGCGTTTTTGATATTCGACGTTGTTGAGTTCATCAAAGCGTGCAAGACGGGCCTTGCCTTTGGCCTGACGCCCTTTCGGATTCTGGCGAACCCACTCCAGTTCTTTTTCGATGGACTTGCGGCGAGCTGCCTCAGACGCGGCCTCCTGCGCCAGACGCTGATCCTTCTGCTCCAGCCAGGATGAATAGTTACCTTCCCAGGGAATGCCTTCGCCGCGATCCAGCTCAAGAATCCAACCGGCGACGTTGTCGAGGAAATAGCGGTCATGGGTGATGGCCACGACGGTTCCTTCGTAATCGTGCAGGAAGCGTTCCAGCCAGGCGACGGATTCGGCATCCAGATGGTTGGTCGGTTCGTCTAGCAGCAGCATATCCGGTTTTTCCAGCAGCAGACGGCAGATAGCGACACGACGGCGTTCACCACCAGACAGGTGGGCGATTTTTGCATCCCATGGGGGCAAACGCAGTGCATCTGCGGCACGCTCAAGTTGGTTATCCAGATTATGCCCATCATGGGCCTGGATGATGGCTTCTAATTCACCCTGTTCTTTGGCCAGTTTGTCAAAATCTGCTTCCGGATCCGCATAGGCCGCATAGACTTCATCCAAACGAGTCAGCGCATTTTTTACTTCTGAAACGGCTTCTTCTATGGTTTCCCGAACAGTCTGTTCCAGATTCAGTTGCGGTTCCTGGGGCAGGTAGCCGATTTTGATGCCCGGCTGCGGGCGGGCCTCGCCTTCGATGTCTTTATCGATGCCGGCCATAATGCGCAGCAAAGTGGATTTACCTGCGCCATTAAGGCCCAAAACGCCGATTTTGGCGCCTGGAAAGAAACTAAGGGAGATATTTTTCAGAATATGACGCTTCGGTGGTACGACTTTACCGACGCGATGCATAGTGTAAACGTATTGAGCCACGTTGCTCTGAGCCTCTTTCTGTCTGTCCGGTTTAGCGTTATGCCATAAAAGCATGGCGCATGTGGGGCATGAGCCTTGGGAGTTGGACTCCTTCGGTCAAAAGTATTTTCTGTTGACGGAGTTTAGCTGTTTTCAACGTTCAATCCCAGCCGTACTGCGGTAGTGATGCCTGCTTTGCGGGGGAGGTTCCTTCAGGCTGCAAGATGTGGCCGGGATGTTGATCAACATTGCGAGCGAGTTCCGGAATCGCACCCAAAAGACATCTTTTTTCTCTGCATCGGCAGAGGTTCAGCGTATCGTTGCCAACCAGTCTGTGACACACTTGTTCGGTATGAAAACGCTCGCCATGGTCACAAGAGCGCTTGTCGTGAGTGTGGGTGCTTACGTTCAGCGGTGGTATGCAGAAGCGGTAACGAATTGAGGTTGGGGCTGTCATGTTCAAAGTAGGATATTGGCGTTATATCGTTGCAGGGGTGTGTCTGGTCGGCGCGTCATGTCAGGTTTTTGCTGATTCTCTGGATGAGCAGCGTCAGCGCTATCAACAGATCAAACTTGCGTGGGATAGTAATCAACTGGATGTGGTGTCTCAATTGATGCCAACGCTGCGAGATTACCCGCTTTATCCTTATCTTGAGTATCGGGCTTTGACTCAGGATGTTTCCCTACTCAGCACTGTGCAGGTTAAACAGTTTATTGCTACGCATCCGACCCTGCCTGCCGTTCGAACACTGAATAACAATTTTATCAATGAGCTGGCGCGGCGTCAGGATTGGAGCGGGTTGTTGTCGTTCAGCCCCGAGCAACCTAAACCAGTTGCTGCGCGCTGTAATTATTTGTATGCGCGTCTGATGGTGAACCAGCCCCAGGGCATTTGGGATCAAACCCGAGATATCTGGTTAACCGGTCGTTCCTTGCCTCCTTCCTGCGACAAGCTGTTTACGGCCTGGCAGCAGAGTGGCGGAATGACATCGATGATGGTTCTTGAGCGTATGCGTTTGGCCATGGGGGAAGGCAATAGCGGTTTGGTGAGCCATCTGGCGAGACAGCTTCCCCCTGATTACAAAACGATTACCGATGCTCTGTTGAGACTGCAAAATACGTCGACCAAGACGGTGGAGCGTTTTGCCCGCTCTGTTGGCCCGACAGATTTCACCCGTAAAGCCTTATTGGCCGCATTTAGCCGTATCGCCAGACAAGATCCGGATAGCGCCCGTTCGTTGTTGCCCCAGTTGGTGAGATTGCAGCGGTTCGGCAGCCAGGATCGACAGACAATGGATGAGGATGTGGCATGGCGTTTTATGGGGACTGACGTTTCGGATGAGCAGGCTCGGTGGCGTGATGTCGTTATCGCAAAGAGCAAGTCAGCGCCATTAATCGAACGGCGGGTGCGTCTTGCATTGGGGCAAGACGATCATCAGGGATTGTCGCAATGGTTGACCCGTTTGCCTGCCGAGGTATTACAGAAAGACGAGTGGCGCTACTGGCGAGCGGTGCTGCTTATTGAGCAGGGACAGCGTGAGGATGGCGAAAATCAACTGCGGGATTTGATGAAGCAGCGTGGTTTTTATCCGATGGCGGCTGCACAGCGGTTGAATTTGAACTATCCGTTGACAACGGTTATTTCGGCCAGACCCGATCGCTCCATCGGGCAATTGCCGGAGATTGCCCGGATACGCGAATTGATGTACTGGCGGCTGGAAAGTCTGGCTCGTTCTGAATGGGCGGGATTAGTCGCCAGCCGCGATCGCCCCCAACAGGAAGCGTTGGCAAGATTTGCGTTTGAACAACGTTGGTATGATTTAAGCGTGCAGGCGACGATAGTTGCTAAGCTCTGGGATAACCTTGAAGAGCGTTTCCCTTTAGCGTGGAATGACGAGTTTCGCCAGGCGACGCAAGGTAAAGGGATCAGTCAAAGTTATGCCATGGCCATCGCCCGGCAGGAAAGCGCCTGGAATCCGCAGGCTCGCTCTAGTGTGGGTGCTGCTGGTTTAATGCAACTGATGCCGGCTACAGCACAACATACGGCGCAAATGTTTAATGTCACTAGTTACAGCGACAGTAGTCAATTACTCGACCCTCAAATGAACATCCAGTTGGGCTCCAGCTATCTTGAATATGTTTATCAGTCATTCGGGCAAAACCGTATTCTGGCTTCTGCTGCCTATAATGCCGGGCCTTCGCGGGTAAGTACCTGGTTGAAGAATAGTGAGGGCCGCATAGACGCGGTGGCGTTTGTTGAAAGTATTCCGTTTTCGGAAACGCGCGGATATGTCAAGAATGTGCTGGCCTATGACGTTTTTTACCGCAATCTGTTGAGCCGTCCCACCCAATTAATGACCGACAGTGAGTGGCGTCGACGCTATTAAACCGATCTTGCTCCTCAAGCGCCACCTGAAGAATGACGGTTATGAACAGTGATGCCATGTACGCGCGGTAACGCCGGGAAGAAACCCGGCGTACTTCTTTTTGTAGTAGAGCTTATGTTATTCTTTTGTACTAGTTAATTAGTATGGCGCGTGGTTATGACACCCTATTTCTTCAATGACGCTGCACCAACCGAACAGGATGATGAATATTGGCGTCAGTTTGTACGGTTGTTGCGGCAGGCCGTCATCCAGGACATGGATGAACCTTTGCTTCAGCTACTGCTGACGCCGGATGAAAAGACGGCGTTGGGTACGCGGGTTCGCATTGTTCAGGAATTGATGAGAGGAACGTTGAGTCAGCGGGAGCTCAAGAATGAACTGGGAACCGGTATTGCAACCATTACCCGAGGTTCCAACAGTTTGAAAACTGCGCCTGTTGCCTTGAAGTCATGGTTGGAGGCGCAGCTTCTGCCGAAAAATGACGCATAAGAGTATGAACATTTATGCCTGAGATGTGCCGGCGGGACGTTGATAAAGCGGATTGTGAAACGGAACCAGCGCAAGAAGTAATGCTTGATAGTAAACGCTGGTTCTGGTGAGTTTGCCGTCAGTAAATACGCCAATCGCCCCGCCTTGATGCTTTATATCCTGAATGCCAGTCAGACGCGCCATTTCATCTCCCAGTTCGCGGCCTTCTCGTATGCCCTGCAGAATGCTTTCCGGCAGCACCAGACTAGCTGAGCGGGATTCTCCCCGGATGGTCGCATTTTCGATAACCATCCAGGCGAAGGTCATCCCTTCTTCAATACCGGCTTCCACGCCAACCCAAAAATCAGCTTCGGGCCTTACCTGACGTGCTCTCATCACGCGATTGCGGGCCCCGGTTCGTGTTTCAATAGAGCCTTGTGGCTGACTGGATACGCCACTATCGACATTGACTCCCTCAATACGGCAATTATCTGCACCAAAAACATCGGCAAATGCTAAAGTGATGGCGTTAATTTTTGCCGGGTTAGTGGTAGCAGCTACAACGTAAAACATAGAGTTTCCTTACTTTGTAGTTAATTTGATGCAGTATAACGGAAAACAATCATGTTACAGGTATATCTTGTTCGTCATGGCGAGACTGAGTGGAATGTCGCCAGACGTATCCAGGGGCAATCAGACAGCATGTTGACGCAGGCTGGCGAACATCAGGCGTATCTGGTTGCGGCGCGTGTCCGACAGCTGGGAATTACCCACATTTTTACCAGTGACCTGGGGCGAACCCGTCAAACTGCAGATATTATCGCTGCCGCCTGTGCCGAGTGCCCCGTCATCCTTGAACCCGACCTCAGAGAGCTGAATATGGGCGTGCTTGAGGAGCGAATGATCGATTCCCTTAGCTTGGAAGAGGAAGGATGGCGCAAACAGCTGATTGACGGTACGGAAGGCGGAAGAATTCCTAACGGTGAGTCTATGTCTGAGCTGGCGGTACGCATGAATCGAGTATTGTATAGATGTCTCGATTTGCCTCAGGGAAGTCGCCCTTTGTTGGTCAGTCATGGTATTGCTCTGGGATGTCTGCTCAGTACGTTGCTGGGATTGCCCGCGTGGGCCGAACGTCGTTTACGGCTGCGCAATTGTTCATTGTCCCGTATCGATTACCAGCAGAGCCCTTGGCTGGCTCCCGGATGGGTAGTGGAAACAGCCGGAGATGTTGCTCATCTTGATGCTCCGGCTTTGGATGAACTGCAGCGTTAACGGCAGATTGGAATTAGGAACTCGCAACGAATGAGTTTGGGCGGTTCGCGAAGCGTGTCCGGAGTGAGCGTGCGTTCCTCTGGGTAGAAGCGTTCGATGCTGAATCCTTTACGACAGATCAGTTTGTAGGTCGGCAGGCAGGTATCGAACAGACTGATGATGAACTCCTGTAAATTGTCCTTCGGACCTTCGTACACAAACATGGCGTATTCGCTTGCGGGCAGTGTAATTGACTTTCCGGGATGTATACCATCTGGCACGTGATGAGGCTCCAGTGCCGTAGTGTAAAGAACTTCCTGCTCGTCGTCTTTGTCCCGGCTGGGAAGAACATTGTGTAATCCATACAACACCGGCGGCACTGTTTTAGCGTCCCCCAGATATTGGCGCCAGAAATGGATGCGCATCTCGCTACAGAAAGAAGAAATTTGTTCCAGATTGCAAATATAGCTCTGGGTGACACCGACCAGATGCATTTCAGGCTGAATGATGAACTGGGGTTGCGGTAAATCGAACGCCCCCAGCCGGATCGGCGGGTGGATGCCGATGGTATTCCAGTCTTCAGAACGGCGATAAGAGGCCGGTGTTTGAGAAAACTGTTTTTTGAATGCGCGGGTAAAGGTCTGTTGCGAATCGAATCGGTATTGCAGTGCGATATCGAGAATAGGGCGGCTGGTCAGACACAAAGCGACCGCCGCTTTGGTAAGACGACGCGCACGGATATATGAGCCGATAGCATGACCCGTTACGTCCTTGAACATCCGCTGCAAATGCCATTTCGAGTAGCCAGCTTTGGCCGCTACATTATCCAGCGATAAAGGCTGGTCCAGATGACCCTCCAGCCAGTTAAGCAGGTCTCGTATAATACTGGCTTGATCCATAGAACGTCCTCATAGAACACACTGGGCGTGAAGCGTATAAGACTCGGCATAATAGCAATTTTTTTATCCTGGCTCTTCCCAAGATTTTTGTGCTTTATGAACAAAGAATCTGATTAACATACGTTGTTACAGAAATCCATCTGACAATGCTGTCTAAGCTAGTGAGAGTAAACAACCATTGATGGTACGTGAAGGAAAATTAATGATGAAAAAAAGAATTCTGCTTCTTTCCGTGGGGATGCTGATGGGGATGTCATCTGCCTGGGCGGAGGAGATTGGCTCCGTTGATACAGCGTTCAAGCTGTTGGGGCCGGATCATAAAATTGTGGTGGAAGCGTTTGACGATCCGGATGTGTCCAATGTCACCTGTTATTTGAGCAGGGCCAAGACTGGTGGGATCAAAGGGGGGCTTGGGTTGGCTGAAGATACCTCTGACGCGGCTATCTCTTGTAATCAGGTCGGTCCCATTACTCTGACGGAAAAAGTGGCGAATGCGAGTAAAGGCAAAGGCAGTGTCGTTTTTCAGCAACGGACTTCATTGATATTTAAGAAACTACAGGTTGTCCGTTTTTATGATCAGAAACGCAATACGCTCATTTATCTAACCTACTCTGATCGTCTGGTTGATGGTTCTCCGAAGAATGCATTGAGCACGGTGCCTATTCTGCCGTGGGGCAAGTCGCAGTAAAGCTATAAAAACCGGAGCTCAAGGCTCCGGTTTTTTTATCTGTTTCGTTTTCTAGCGATTAATCTTCCAGCTCACCGCAGAAACGATAACCTTCGCCATGAATGGTGGCGATGATTTCCGGTGTATCGGCGGTTGATTCAAAGTGCTTGCGAATACGGCGGATAGTGACATCGACAGTACGATCGTGAGGCTTTAACTCGCGGCCGGTCATTTTCTTCAATAGCTCCGCGCGAGACTGAATTTTCCCAGGATTCTCGCAAAAATGCAGCATGGCGCGGAATTCGCTGCGCGGCAGCTTATACTGTTCTCCGTTTGGGCTGATGAGAGAGCGGCTGTTGATGTCCAGTTCCCAGCCGTTAAAGCGATAGCTTTCGATTAGACGACGCTCTTCAGGTGCGCTGCCCAAATTCATGGTACGAGACAGCAGGTTGCGGGCGCGGATAGTCAATTCGCGCGGATTGAACGGTTTGGTGATGTAATCATCCGCCCCGATTTCCAAGCCCAGAATTTTATCGACTTCGTTGTCACGGCCGGTCAGGAACATTAACGCCACGCTTGCCTGTTCCCGCAGTTCGCGGGCCAGCAGCAGGCCATTCTTTCCTGGCAGATTGATATCCATAATGACCAGATTGATGTCATGCTCGGACAGAATATGGTGCATTTCAGCACCGTCAGTGGCTTCGTGAACAACATATCCCTCAGCCTCAAAAATACTTTTGAGGGTGTTACGAGTTACCAACTCGTCTTCAACAATGAGAATGTGCGGGGTCTGCATGTTTGCTACCTAAAATTGCCAACTTAAAATAGAGATTCGAAAGTACAGAAGTCCTGGTTCTCGCGGGTGCCCCGGAGATGCATGTTCACCGTTCTTTTCACCAACTGACTAAAGTACGTAAATACGGCTGATACACTGGCTGGTGCCTGAAAAATTATCTGATAACAGACACTGGGCGGGTTTTTCAAATGAACCCATTGTGCCGGACAGTTTAACCTTATTAACAGCGACATAACAGTGAACACTGATTTTCCCGGCGGGCAAATCTACGGTTACGTTGACATATGTCAAATTTGATTGTAGCACGTTAACAATTTTGTGGAAGACGCGCATCATTCATTGCGCGGCACCATCGTGTAATCCATGTCATTTTGTGCAAGCTATAGCAAATAATGATTGCTGAACCGTTTCCCGTCTGAGTTTACTTCTGCATTGTCCTTTATTGGCGACATATCGTCCGTTAGGTGTGGGCATCGCGTATAACGCAGACGAGTGACGACGTCGGGCAATGGCTGCAGTGTGGTGATTTATTTGTTAATTTGCAGCGCGTTCGATTTTTACGGGCGGCAATGTCCGATATAGAGGCCGGAATAAATACGGCCGGGAGGAAGTATGCAGTTCTCTATTATTCTGGTGGCACCAGCCCGAGCCGAAAATGTGGGCGCGGCTGCCCGCGCGATGAAGACCATGGGTTTTGAGTGTTTGCGTATAGTGGACAGTCAGGCGCATCGGGAGCCTGCCGCACGTTGGGTGGCTCATGGCTCCAGCGATATTCTGGAGCGGGCGCAGACGTTCTCATCGCTGGCCGATGCCTTGGTGGATGTGGATTTTACCGTTGCAACGACGGCGCGCAGCCGGGCCCGTTTTCATTACTACTCCTCACCGGAACAAGTGCTGGGTGTCATAAGAGAAAAGCAGCAATGGGTGAAATCCGTCGCATTGGTGTTCGGACGAGAAGACTCCGGTTTGACGAATGAGGAACTGGCTCTGGCGGACATTCTGACCGGCGTTCCCATGGCGGCGGATTATCCTTCTCTGAATCTGGGGCAGGCTGTTATGGTTTATTGTTATCAGCTCTCATCGCTGATGCAGGTGACGGCCGGGGCGGCGCCAGCCGCCGATTCGGGACAACTGTCCGCTTTGCGACAGCGCGTTGAGCGGTTGTTGGGCCGTATTGATGTTGAGCGGGATGAGAAGCTGCATGATTGGTTACGGCAGCGTTTAGGGTTGCTGGAACAGCGTGATACCGCGATGCTTCATAGGCTTCTGCACGACGTGGAAAAAGCGTTATCCATAGAAAATAAGGTGTAATGCTTTTTTCATGGATGAACATAATTAAATGTTATTTTTCGTACCGCATCATCCGGCATTTTTTTGCCCATGTAGTTTTTTCATCCGCTAGCAAAGTGGGTTAAAAAAGAGATAAGCAAAGAAATCCGTTGACTTAGCGGGGCGATTGCCCTAACTAATAGGCCTGTTAATTTTCTCAAACGAGAACGTAATGCGATGAGTTCAATCAGCCTGGTCACTACCACCATTATTATTACCACCGGCACAATGTGTAACGGTGCGGGCTGACGCATACAGAAGAATCCAGAAAAAGCCCGCACTTGCAAAGTGCGGGTTTTTTTTTGCAGGTAAAAAATTCGCTGTTCGGCGCCCCTTTCGGGCCACAGCAAGCGGTATGCAAAAGCGCTTCGGTGTTTTTGTAAGCTGAAATTTAGGAGAACAGATCAAAATGCGAGTGTTGAAATTTGGCGGGACTTCGGTGGCAAACGCAGAGCGGTTCGCGCGTGTTGCCGACATTATTGAAAGCAATGCGCGTCAGGGACAGGTTGCTACCGTACTGTCGGCTCCGGCGAAAATCACCAACCACTTAGTGGCGATGATCGAAAAAACCGTGGCGGGGCAGGATATTCAGCCAAATATCAGCGATGCAGAAGCGATCTTTGCCGACTTACTGGCAGGGCTGGCCGAATCCCAACCGGGGTTCGCTTTCGATCGTCTCAACGCGCGTGTCGATGAGGAATTCGCCCAGCTCAAGCAGGTATTGCATGGTATTTCGCTGCTGGGGCAGTGCCCGGACAGCGTCAATGCATCCATCATCTGCCGTGGGGAAAAACTGTCCATCGCTATCATGGAGGCGGTGTTTCAGGCGCGCGGCTATCAGGTATCCGTCATTGATCCAGTCAAACGACTGCTGGCGCAAGGGCATTATCTGGAGTCGACAGTTGATATCGCGGAATCCACGCGCCGCATTGTCGAACAAGGCATCCCAGCGGATCACGTAATTCTGATGGCGGGTTTTACCGCTGGTAATGAGAAGGGCGAGTTGGTGGTACTGGGCCGTAACGGTTCTGACTATTCAGCCGCGGTATTGGCTGCCTGCCTGCGGGCGGATTGCTGCGAAATCTGGACGGATGTGGACGGCGTTTATACCTGTGATCCACGCCAGGTTCCGGATGCCCGACTGCTCAAGTCGATGTCCTATCAGGAGGCCATGGAGCTCTCCTATTTCGGCGCTAAGGTTCTCCATCCTCGCACCATCGCCCCTATTGCCCAGTTCCAGATTCCCTGCCTTATCAAAAACACCGAAAACCCCCAGGCTCCCGGCACATTGATTGGTCTTGAAAGCAACGATACCCAGTATCCGGTCAAAGGCATCACCAATCTCAATAACATGGCGATGATCAACGTCTCCGGGCCGGGGATGAAGGGCATGGTGGGAATGGCCGCGCGGGTCTTTGCCGCCATGTCGCGCGCAGGTATTTCCGTCGTACTGATTACCCAGTCTTCTTCTGAATACAGCATCAGCTTCTGTGTCTCTCAGAATGAACTGCCGCGGGCGCGTAAAACGCTGGAAGACGAATTCTATCTGGAACTGAAGGAAGGTGTGCTGGAGCCTTTGGATGTGATTCAGCGGCTGGCGATTATCTCCGTCGTCGGCGATGGCATGCGCACGTTGCGCGGCCTGTCCGCTCGCCTGTTCACCGCGCTTGCCAGCGCCAATATCAACATCGTGGCGATTGCCCAGGGGTCGTCCGAGCGATCGATTTCCGTGGTGGTAAATAATGATGTCGCGACCACGGGCGTGCGCGTGGCGCACCAAATGCTGTTTAACACCGATCAAGTGCTGGATGTTTTTGTGATTGGTGTCGGTGGGGTTGGCGGTGCGTTACTGGAGCAAATTCAACGCCAGCAGCCGTGGCTGAAGCAGAAACACATCGATGTACGGATCTGTGGGATCGCCAATTCCCGAGCGATGCTGACCAACGTTCACGGTATTTCGATGGAGCGCTGGCGCGAAGAGCTGGCGCGTGCGCGCGAGCCGTTTAACCCGGAAGCCTTGGTGCGGCTGGTGAAAGAGTATCATCTGCTGAACCCGGTCATTATCGACTGTACCTCCAGCCAGGCTGTCGCCGAACAGTACGCGGATTTTCTATCGAACGGTTTCCATGTCGTTACGCCGAACAAGAAGGCGAATACCGGCACTCTGCGCTACTACCATCAGTTGCGCGCCGCCGCTGCCAAGTCCCGTCGTAAATTCTTGTACGACACCAACGTAGGCGCTGGCTTGCCGGTTATTGAGAATCTGCAGAATCTTCTCAACGCTGGTGATGAATTAATCCGTTTTAACGGTATTCTGTCCGGCTCGCTGTCTTTCATTTTCGGCAAACTGGACGAAGGCATGTCGCTGTCGGCCGCAACGCTGCTGGCGAAGGAGAAAGGTTTTACCGAGCCGGATCCGCGCGATGATCTGTCTGGTATGGACGTAGCGCGTAAGTTGTTGATTCTGGCTCGCGAAGCGGGTTATGCGTTGGAACTGCATGATATCCAGGTCGATTCAGTGCTGCCGGAGGATTATGCGTCCGGCGACGTGGCGACGTTTCTGGCGCGTCTGCCGGAGTTGGACGGCGAGTTTGCTCAGCGTGTGGACGCCGCGCGGGCGGAAGGCAAAGTATTGCGTTATGTCGGCGTGATCGAAGAAGGGCGCTGCCGGGTGCAAATCAGCGCCGTCGGCGGCAACGATCCGTTGTTCAAAGTGAAAGACGGTGAGAACGCGCTGGCGTTTTACAGTCGTTATTATCAGCCGTTGCCGTTGGTGTTGCGCGGCTACGGAGCCGGCAATGAGGTGACGGCGGCGGGGGTATTTGCGGATCTGCTGCGCACGCTGTCGTGGAAGGTGGGAGTGTGAGAATGGTGAAAATTTATGCCCCGGCATCCATTGGGAATGTGAGCGTCGGTTTTGATGTGCTGGGGGCGGCGGTCTCGCCGGTCGATGGGACACTGCTTGGCGACTGCGTTTCGGTGGAAGCGGCGGAGCTGTTTAGTCTGCATAACGAAGGCCGTTTTGTCAGCAAGCTGCCGGACGATCCCAAACAGAATATCGTTTACCAATGCTGGGAGCGTTTCTGTCAGGAAATCGGTAAAACGATACCGGTGTCCATCAAGCTGGAAAAGAATATGCCTATCGGCTCTGGCCTGGGTTCCAGCGCCTGTTCGGTGGTGGCGGGGTTGATGGCGATGAATGAATACTGCGGCAAACCGCTGGATGACACTCGTCTGCTGACTTTGATGGGCGAGCTGGAAGGCCGTATTTCCGGCAGCGTGCATTATGACAATGTCGCCCCCTGCTTTCTGGGCGGGATCCAGTTGATGGTGGAGGAACTGGGGATTATCAGCCAGTCCGTGCCAGGTTTTGACAACTGGTTGTGGGTGATGGCGTACCCAGGCATCAAGGTTTCGACGGCCGAAGCGCGGGCGATTTTGCCGGCGCAGTATCGTCGCCAGGATTGCATCAGCCACGGCCGTTATCTGGCCGGTTTCATCCACGCTTGTCACACCGGGCAAGCGGAATTGGCCGCCAGGCTGATGAAGGATGTGATCGCTGAACCCTACCGTACTCGTTTGTTGCCAGGTTTTGCCGAGTCGCGCCGCGCCGCCGAGGAACTGGGCGCACTGGCGTGCGGCATTTCCGGTTCCGGGCCGACGCTATTTTCCGTGTGCGACAACATGGGGGCGGCGGAGCGCGTCGCCGACTGGCTGCGGGCGCACTACCTGCAGAATAATGAAGGTTTTGTTCATATTTGCCGTCTGGATACGACAGGCGCGCGACAAGTGGGATAACGCATGAAACTGTACAATCTGAAAGATCATAACGAACAGGTGAATTTTGCCGAAGCCATCAGAAAAGGGCTCGGCAGCCAGCAGGGCCTGTTTTTCCCTCTGGAGTTGCCGGAATTTGACCTGACGGCGATCGACGAATTGCTGCAGTTGGATTTTGTCACCCGCAGCAGTCGTATTTTGTCGGCGTTTATCGGCGATGAAATGCCGGATGAGACGGTATATCAGCGTGTTAAAGCGGCGTTTCGTTTTCCGGCGCCGGTGGTGCCGGTAAGCGCGGATATCTCCTCGCTGGAGTTGTTCCATGGCCCGACGCTGGCATTCAAAGATTTCGGCGGCCGGTTTATGGCGCAGATGCTGGCGGAAGTGGCGGGCGACGAGCAGATCACCATCCTGACCGCCACGTCTGGCGATACCGGCGCAGCGGTGGCGCATGCGTTTTACGGCCTGGAGAATGTGCGCGTGGTTATCTTGTATCCGCGCGGCAAGATCAGCCCGCTGCAGGAGAAATTGTTCTGTACGCTTGGCGGCAATATTCACACCATTGCCGTCGACAGCGACTTTGATGCCTGCCAGGCGCTGGTCAAACAGGCGTTTGATGACGAAGAACTGAAGCAGACGGTGGGGCTCAACTCGGCCAACTCCATCAATATCAGTCGCCTGTTGGCGCAGATCTGTTATTACTTTGAGGCGGTGGCGCAACTGTCGCAGGACGCGCGCAACCAACTGGTGATTTCGGTGCCCAGCGGTAATTTCGGCGATTTGACCGCCGGTCTGCTGGCGAAATCGCTGGGGCTGCCGGTGAAGCGTTTTATCGCCGCCACCAACGCCAACGACACGGTGCCGCGTTTTCTGCAAAACGGCAGCTGGCAGCCGAATCCGACGGTCGCCACACTCTCCAACGCCATGGACGTTAGCCAACCCAACAACTGGCCGCGGGTAGAAGAACTGTTCCGCCGTAAGAACTGGTCGCTGAAAACGCTGGGCTTTGGCGCAGTCAGCGATGAGGTCACTAAAACCACCATGCGGGAGCTGGATGCGTTGGGATATGTTTCCGAACCGCATGCGGCGATCGCCTACCGCCTGCTGCGCGATCAGCTACAGCCCGGTGAGCATGGCCTGTTCCTGGGGACGGCGCACCCGGCGAAATTCAAGGAAAGCGTGGAAGAGATTCTGGGGAAAGCCCTGCCGTTGCCGCAGGAGCTGGCCACGCGCGCCGATCTGGATTTGCTGTCCCATCACTTTGCGCCTGATTTCGCCCAGTTGCGTCAGTTCCTGATGGCGTTGCCGCGTTAATCGCCGTCTCAAAGCACAGTATCCGCCTCAGCAAAGGAGCCCATTGGGCTCCTTTGTTTTAATAAAATCGAACACACGGAGCAACATAGCTAACGTAGTGCATTGGCATGATCGCTATCAGCGAACGTCATGACTGCTCCGATGCAGGCAGTTTATTGAGGAGGTCAGCGCTCCGAACGTTTGAAAATCAGCTCGTCGGCGGAAGAGTCGCTGGCGGAGAATGTATAACCCTCCAGATCGAAAGACTTGAGTTGTTCCGGTGTGGTGAGCCGGTGTTGAATAATGAAACGGCTCATCAACCCGCGTGCTTTTTTGGCGTAAAAACTGATGACTTTGAATTTGCCGTTTTTCTCATCCAGAAAAACCGGTTTGATCTGGCGGGCCTTGAGTTTCCCTGGCATGACCGATTTGAAGTATTCGTCCGATGCCAGATTGATCAGAATGTCATCTTCTTGCTCTGCCAGCGCCTGGTTCAGTTTCCCGGTGATGGTGTCGCCCCAGAACTGGTACAGGTCATTACCCTTGTCATTTTTCAGCTTGATTCCCATTTCCAGCCGGTACGGTTGCATCAAATCCAGCGGGCGCAGCACGCCGTAAAGCCCAGAGAGAATCCTCAGGTGCTGCTGGGCAAAATCGAAATCCTGTTCGCTGAAGCTATCCGCGTTCAACCCGGTATATACATCGCCTTTGAAGGCCAGAATGGCTTGCCGGGCGTTATCCGGCGTGAATTCCGGTTGCCATTCCTGGAAGCGGACGGCGTTCAACCCGGCAAGCTTGTCGCTGATCCCCATCAATGATGCAATTTCCGCTGGTGTCAGCTGTTTGCAACGTTGAATCAGCCGGGCGGAATGGGCCAGCAGCTCCGGCTGGGTGTGACGTTGTGTGGGCAGCGGGCTGGTGTAATCCAGCGTTTTGGCAGGTGAAATAGTAATAAGCATGGGAATATCCGTTCAGATAGCGATGGGGTTTACTGTAGCAAAATGTGCCCGAAAAAGGGGCGATGATTGCGACAGGCTTGATGAATCAATCGGTGTGTTATTCACCGGTATTGAGGTGTTCGACAAACATGACTTTGAATTAATGTGTTTTTTATTTTATTGATTTTAAATGAGAATTTTTTGTTGTTAATGTTGGGTGTGCGTTATCTACCGGCTTGCGCGGGTTCCCGCGCGTGTTATTATCAGGCTCTGGCGACAGTTCCCTGCCACCAGTTCATGCACAAACAATGAGAAAGGCCAACATGACTGATAAACTGACTTCCCTACGCCAATTAACTACGGTTGTGGCGGATACCGGCGATATCGCGGCGATGAAACTCTACAAACCGCAGGATGCCACCACTAACCCTTCCCTGATCCTGAACGCAGCGCAAATCCCGGAATACCGTGCGCTGATTGATGACGCCGTGGCCTGGGCCCGTGGCCAGAGCAGCAAGCGCGAACAGCAGATTGTCGATGCGACGGACAAACTGGCAGTCAATATCGGTCTGGAAATTCTCAAACTGATCCCAGGACGCATTTCTACCGAAGTAGATGCGCGCCTCTCCTACGATACTGAAGCCAGCGTGGCGAAAGCCAAACATTTGATCAAGTTGTATAACGACGCGGGTATCAGCAACGATCGCATTCTGATCAAGCTGGCTTCTACCTGGCAGGGCATCCGTGCTGCTGAACAGCTGGAAAAAGAAGGCATCAACTGCAACCTGACATTGCTGTTTTCCTTCGCTCAGGCCCGCGCTTGTGCGGAAGCCGGCGTTTTCCTGATTTCTCCGTTCGTTGGCCGTATTCTTGACTGGTACAAAGCCAATGGCGACAAAAAAGAGTTCGCGCCGCAGGATGATCCGGGTGTGATTTCCGTGAGCGAGATCTACACCTATTACAAATCTCACGGCTATGAAACCGTAGTGATGGGCGCAAGCTTCCGTAATTCCGGCGAGATACTGGAGCTGGCAGGTTGCGATCGCCTGACCATCGCCCCCGCGCTGCTGAAAGAGCTGGCGGAAACGGCGGGCGACGTGGCGCGTATGCTGCAGTACAGCGGTGACGTTAAGGCGCGTCCGGCCAGACTGACCGAATCCGAGTTCTACTGGCAGCACAATCAGGATCCGATGGCGGTGGAAAAACTGGCCGAAGGGATTCGCAAGTTCGCCGTTGACCAGGAAAAACTGGAAAAAATGATCGTCGAACTGTTGTAATTACCGTTTCGACGCCGAATAACGGTCAGCCTGCGCTGACCGTTTTTGTTGCTATCGGCGTGACCAGCCCGCTGTCAGAAACGGTACAGTTGCGCGTCCTCTTGGCCATATAAAGGTGGGTATCCGCGCGTCGTATCAATTCATCCAACTCGGTTTCATCATCGGTGGCTACGGTTAACCCGATGCTGACGGAAATGTGCGGGGACAACCATTCACTCTCTTCGCGCAGTTCTATCAGGGCGGTTCTGATCCGTTCGGCAACCCGGCTGGCACTCTCTGCCGGGGTATCCGGCAGCACGATGGCGAACTCGTCGCCGCCAAGACGCCCCAGCACATCCTGACGGCGGCTGTTGTCGCGAATGAGATTGGCGATGACGGTCAGGGTTTTGTCACCATCGGCGTGTCCCTGGGTGTCATTGACTTGTTTGAAGTGGTCGATGTCGATCAGCATGACGCACACCGGCAGATCTTCACGGCGCGAAAGCATCAGCGCCTGATTGGATGCCTGAAAAAAAGCATCGCGGCGCAACAAGCTCGTCAGGTCGTCATAGCGGGCGATGGTAGGTAATTCGATCAGGTATTTTTTGGCTAATAGGGATAGCAGGCTGCCAATAATGGCAATCATCAGGCTGATGAATGCCAGGGTAAACAGTGACGATGAGGACAGGAAAAGATCGTGCCATGAGGGCATGGTGTCCATGATCGTCACCCGGACTCGTGCGCCGATCAGGTCATCGGTGGGCGATAGGATGGGCATGATGGTCGTGACCTGATCTTTATTGGACTTACTTCCTGATACGGGGAGCCGGTTTTCGCAAAGCCGGATAATCGCCATGTCGTTGAGCGAAAGATTCAGTTCCGTCAGGCGAGTAATGCACTCCCGACGAGTGTCGCGTGTGTTAAACGCCAGCACTTTGACATTGATCGACATAGCGCTGCCAACCCTGTAATTACGGTTGCTTTCGCTGAGTTCGCCGTTTGTGCTATAGGATTCATACATCCTGATAATGTTGTCAAAACTGGCTTTTTCGTCCCGCCAATCTTTTTCTCTGGCATTGAGCAGTAACAAGCTGGCGACGACAAGTGCAAATGATCCAAACAGAATAAATGCGGATACCGGATGAGAAAATAATTTCAATAACTGATTCTGAAGGCGACTCATACATTTTCCCAATATTTTCAATTATTTTTCTGCGAACTGTATTTTTTGCCGCGTTCTGATGGTTAAGATCGCGTTCTTAATGAGTTATCGTCAACAGAACCATTTTTTTTATTTAATATCAGGTTATTAAATAAGTATTTTATGTGGGGATTTTGTGATCCTGATTGGCTTTCTGCGGTATCGCGCCTTGGGGTTGTCTCCATACTCTCTGAATATTCAGGGGCGATGAAGTTTTCCACCGAATTGCATACGTTTTTGGTAAAAGCGAGGTTGTTATGAACATGCTGCGTATTGGGTTGGTGTCCGTTTCCGATCGCGCGTCCAGCGGGATTTATCAAGACAAGGGAATTCCGGCATTGCAGGAATGGCTGGCCGAGGCGCTGACCACGCCGTTTGAGGTGGAAACCCGGCTGGTGCCCGACGAGCAGCCATTGATTGAGCAGACGCTTTGCGAGCTGGTGGATGAATGCGAGTGCCATCTGGTGTTGACCACCGGGGGAACAGGCCCGGCACGCCGTGATGTGACTCCGGATGCGACGTTGGCGGTAGCGGATCGTGAAATGCCGGGATTCGGCGAACAGATGCGCCAGATCAGCCTGCGCTTTGTGCCCACCGCCATTCTATCGCGGCAGGTCGGCGTGATTCGCAAACAGGCGCTGATTCTCAATCTGCCGGGGCAGCCCAAGTCCATTCGTGAAACCCTGTCCGGTCTGAAAGATGAACGCGGGCTGGTGGTTGTCCCCGGCATTTTTGCCAGTATTCCTTACTGTATCCAGCTCCTTGACGGGCCTTATGTAGAAACTAATACCGATGTGGTAGCAGCTTTTAGGCCCAAAAATGCTATTCGTGATATAAAAAACTGAAATTTTATCATCTCCGGTATAAGCGCCGCTCGTCGCTGGTGTATCAGAATTCTTCCGATATAGTAATGTTTACTTTACGGTGTTGTTTGAAATAATCCTCCCCTGATACTGGTGTTGTGCGGTGATTTATGGTTAACGAAAAAAATCGTCGGTTAAACCGGCATGATTACAAGACGCTCTCTCTGGCTGCGTTGGGCGGCGCGCTGGAGTTTTATGATTTCATCATCTTCGTCTTTTTTGCTGCGGTGCTCGGCGATCTTTTCTTTCCGACGGATATCCCCGATTGGTTACGGCAGGTTCAGACGTTCGGGATCTTCGCTGCCGGCTATCTGGCCCGGCCGCTTGGCGGGATCGTGATGGCGCATTTCGGCGATCTCGTCGGCCGCAAGAAAATGTTCAGCCTGAGTATTTTGTTGATGGCGCTGCCTACGCTGGGTATGGGGATGTTGCCGACCTATGCGTCGATCGGCATTGCCGCGCCGTTGCTCCTGCTGTTGATGCGAGTGCTGCAGGGCGCGGCGATCGGTGGCGAAGTGCCTGGGGCCTGGGTGTTTGTGTCGGAGCATGTGCCGCGTTCGCGCATCGGTATTGCATGCGGCACCCTGACGGCGGGGCTGACGCTGGGGATCCTGTTTGGCTCCATGATCGCGACGCTGCTTAATACGTCGTTGTCTCCGGCGCAGATTTCTGCCGGCGGCTGGCGGATACCTTTCTTTGTCGGCGGGATTTTCGGGCTGATCGCGTTGTATTTGCGTCGTTGGTTGCAGGAAACGCCGATATTCCAGGAAATGCAGGAACACAAGAAACTGGCCAGTGAACTGCCGCTTAAGATGGTGGTATTACGTCACAAGAAAGCCGTGCTGATTTCCATGTTGCTGACGTGGATGCTCTCTGCCGGCATTGTGGTGGTGATTTTAATGGCGCCGGTCTATCTGCAAAAATTGTTCGCCATTGCGCCGGCGTTGACGTTGCAGGCCAACAGTCTGGCGACCATTGCGCTGATGGCGGGGTGCATTACCGCCGGTCTGGCGGCGGATCGCTTTGGCATTGGCTATACGTTTATCGTCGGCAGCCTGCTGTTGGCTGCTTGCAGCTGGTTTTTTTACACCCATGCGGCGCAGAGTCATGAATTGCTGTTTATCAGTTATAGCATGGCGGGGTTCAGCGTCGGCGTGGTGGGAGCCGTTCCTTATGTCATGGTGCAGGCATTTCCTGCCACGGTGCGTTTCACCGGCATTTCCTTTTCTTATAATGTGTCTTACGCCATTTTTGGCGGTTTGACGCCGATATGTGTGACTTTGCTGATGAAGGTAACGCCGCTTGCGCCGGCATTTTATGTGTTGGCTCTCTGTGCGCTGGGCGTGCTGCTGGGCTTTTATCTGCGCAATGAAAGCCGTCAATCAGCGGTATCTGAACCGGCGAATTTCCCTGCCGGCGTATAATGCTTTCGAGGTGCGCCTTTGGGTGATAAGGCATAAAAAGAGGTTTCCTATGATGGGAAACCTCTTTTTGTTGTCAGTGTTAAACCACCTCCTCGGGAGGTGGTGATTGTTTTGTAGGCATTGCTCGCTCTCGATGATGAGGCTGCGAATAATGTCGACGTAACGAGCAACCGACGATTAATGCGCGCCGCGGGCGCCAATCGGCAGAATGGTGCGGCCGTACTGCTCGTTCAACACTTCCGCCATCGCCAGATAGATGGCGCTGGCGCCGCAGATGATGCCTTCGTAGCCAGCGAAAGTCAGCAGCGCATGGTTGCCGGTCATGTTGCCGACGGCCAGCAAGGCGAACAGCAGGGTCAGGCTGGCGAAGACAAACTGTAAGGCACGGTTGGCGCCCAGGGTGCCGAAGAACATGAACAGAGTGAACACGCCCCACAGACCCAGGAATACCCCCAGGAATTTAGCGTCGCTGGCTTCCGCCAGACCCATTTTGGGCAGCATCAGAATGGCGACCAGTGTCAGCCAAAAAGCGCCGTAAGACGTGAAAGCCGTAACGCCGAAGGTGTTGCCCTTTTTGTATTCCAGCATGCCGGCCAGAATTTGGGCGATGCCGCCGTAGAAAATCCCCATGCTCAGAATAATGGATGTGAGCGGAAAAAAGCCTGCGTTATGCAGGTTTAAAAGAATAGTGGTCATCCCGAAGCCCATCAGTCCCAGCGGACCGGGATTCGCCAACGTTTTTGCTTGCATAAATCCTCTGCAGTAAACAAGTAATAAAGATGTTGTGTAACCGTGCCGTTCCGGCCGGGCGCCGCCTCTTTTGGCTGCGGGCGCGGCATCATAGCGGGAGGGGACAAATGGCACAATCGGACAGGAAGCGAATAATTTGATCGAAAAGGGGAGTGGATGCAGTTTTTTTGGTGAATGCCCCTTGATGCCGGAATTGTCGTCCCCATCTTAGACTCATCGAAAATGGTTTAACCGGAAAATTAGACTACTTCGGGGTGTTGAAAAGCAGAATTCCGCCCGCATAGTTAGGTTGAACTACCACACCGGATATGACTTTTAAGTGGAGATGTTTAGATGGGTAAGATTATTGGTATCGACTTGGGTACAACCAACTCTTGTGTAGCGATTATGGACGGTACGCAGGTCAAAGTGCTGGAAAACAGCGAAGGCGACCGTACTACGCCTTCCATCATTGCCTATACGCAGGATGGTGAAACTCTGGTTGGCCAACCGGCTAAACGTCAGGCGGTGACTAACCCGAAAAACACGCTGTTTGCTATCAAACGTTTGATTGGCCGCCGCTTCCAGGATGAAGAAGTGCAGCGCGACACCAATATTATGCCGTATCGCATCATCCCGGCTGATAATGGTGATGCCTGGGTTGAGGTCAAAGATCAGAAGTTGGCCCCGCCGCAGATTTCCGCTGAAGTGCTGAAAAAAATGAAGAAGACCGCCGAGGATTATCTGGGCGAAGCTGTGACCGAAGCGGTTATCACTGTTCCGGCTTATTTCAACGATGCTCAGCGCCAGGCGACTAAAGACGCCGGTCGTATCGCCGGTCTGGAAGTGAAACGCATCATCAACGAACCGACCGCCGCAGCGCTGGCTTACGGTCTGGACAAAGGCGTGGGCAACCGCACCATCGCTGTTTATGACCTGGGTGGCGGTACTTTTGATATCTCCATCATCGAAATCGATGATGTCGACGGCGAAAAAACGTTCGAAGTGTTGGCCACCAACGGTGATACCCACCTGGGCGGTGAAGACTTCGACAGCCGGATGATCAATTACCTGGTTGATGAATTCAAGAAAGAGCAGGGTTTTGACCTGCGTAATGACCCGCTGGCGATGCAGCGTCTGAAAGAAGCGGCAGAGAAAGCGAAAATTGAACTGTCTTCCGCGCAGCAGACGGATGTCAACCTGCCGTACATCACTGCCGATGCTACCGGGCCGAAACACCTGAATATTAAAGTGACTCGCGCCAAACTGGAGTCGCTGGTGGAGGAACTGGTGGTTCGCTCACTGGAACCGCTGAAAGTGGCGTTGCAGGATGCCGGCCTGTCCGTATCCGAAATCCAGGACGTTATTTTGGTGGGCGGTCAGACTCGTATGCCGCTGGTTCAGAAGAAAGTCGCCGATTTCTTCGGCAAAGAGCCGCGTAAAGACGTTAACCCGGACGAAGCTGTGGCGATTGGCGCGGCGGTGCAGGGCGGCGTGCTGGCTGGTGATGTGAAGGACGTGCTGTTGCTGGACGTGACTCCGTTGTCTCTGGGGATCGAAACCATGGGTGGCGTGATGACGCCGCTGATCACCAAGAACACCACGATTCCGACCAAACACAGCCAGGTGTTCTCTACGGCGGAAGATAATCAATCTGCGGTAACTATTCATGTACTGCAGGGCGAACGTAAACGTGCGCACGATAACAAATCTCTGGGTCAGTTCAATCTGGACGGTATCCAGCCGGCGCCGCGCGGTATGCCGCAGATCGAAGTCACCTTCGACATCGACGCCGACGGTATCCTGCATGTTTCCGCCAAGGACAAAAACAGCGGTCGCGAACAGAAAATCACCATCAAGGCTTCTTCCGGCTTGAATGAGGATGAAATCCAGAAGATGGTGCGTGATGCCGAGGCGAATGCTGAAGCAGATCGTAAATTCGAAGAACTGGTACAGGCGCGCAACCAGGGCGATCACCTGTTGCACAGTACCCGTAAGCAGTTGGAAGAGTCCGGCGACAAGCTAGCCGCCAGTGATAAGACGGCTATCGAAGAAGCTCTGAAGGCGCTGGAAGCTGCGTTGAAGGCTGAAGACAAAGCGGATATTGAAGCGAAGATCCAGACGTTGGCTCAGGCTTCCACCAAATTGCTGGAAGCGGCTCAGGCTCAGCAGCAGGCTCAAGCTGGTGCGGGCGCCGCAGGCGCTGACAACGCTGCCCGTCAGGATGATGATGTGGTCGATGCCGAGTTCGAAGAAGTTAAAGACAAGAAATAATCGCCCTTAGGCGGGCGCAGCCACCTCAGTTTGCTGTGGAGGCTGGCAACCAGCACGGGCGTTGAGGAAACTCTGCGCCCGTGCACGCATGTTGAGGGCAGGAAAAAAGCATGGCCAAGCAAGACTACTACGAAATTCTGGGTGTTGCGAAAGGCGCCGACGAGCGCGAGATTAAAAAGGCTTATAAACGGCTGGCGATGAAGTATCACCCGGATCGTAATCCGGGCGATAAAGAGGCGGAAGCCAAATTCAAGGAAGTCAAAGAAGCCTATGAAATTTTGACCGATGCTCAGAAACGTGCCGCCTATGACCAGTATGGGCACGCTGCGTTTGAGCAAGGCGGTATGGGTGGCGGCGGAGCGGGTGGTTTCGGCGGCGCTGATTTCGGCGATATCTTTGGCGATGTATTCGGCGATATTTTCGGCGGAGGCCGTCGCCAGCGTGCCAGCCGCGGTGCCGACTTGCGTTACACCATGGAACTGACGCTGGAAGAGGCAGTGCGCGGCGTCACTAAAGAGATCCGTATCCCGACGTTGCAGGAGTGCGATGCCTGCCATGGCAGCGGCGCTAAACCGGGTAGTAGTCCGGTGACGTGTCCCACCTGTCACGGTAATGGACAGGTGCAGATGCGCCAGGGTTTTTTCACCGTGCAGCAAACCTGTCCGCACTGTCATGGTCGCGGCAAGATCATCAAGGATCCTTGCACTAAGTGTCATGGTCATGGGCGGGTCGAGAAGAGCAAAACGCTGTCGGTCAAGATTCCTGCTGGCGTAGATACTGGTGACCGTATCCGTCTGGCGGGTGAAGGCGAAGCCGGAGAGTTCGGTGCGCCGGCGGGCGATCTGTATGTTCAGGTTCAGGTCAGGCAGCATCCAATTTTTCAGCGTGAAGACAACAACCTGTATTGCGAAGTGCCGATCAACTTTGCTATGGCGGCGCTTGGCGGCGAAATCGAAGTACCGACGCTGGATGGCCGCGTTATGCTCAAGGTGCCACCGGAAACCCAGACCGGTAAACTGTTCCGGATGAGAGGCAAAGGGGTGAAATCGGTACGCGGCGGGGCGCAGGGAGATCTGCTGTGCCGTGTTGTGGTTGAGACACCGGTCAACCTGAGCGATCGCCAGAAGCAACTGCTGCAGGAATTGCAGGAAAGCTTTGGCGGGCCGACAGGGGAAGGCAACAGTCCTCGCTCCAAAAGTTTCTTTGACGGCGTGAAAAAGTTTTTTGACGATTTGACTCGCTGAGCGTCTCTCATCGGTAAAAACCGGCCAGCTCCCAAAACCGGTTCATGAGATTGAGGGTTTATCCGCACCCTGTTAGCCACACGCTGACGGGGTGTTTTCTTTTGAAAGTCGAGAGCCATCATGTGTGCTCTTGTACCCGGTTCGATTCCCTTCAGGGTTATGGCTGCGCAAACAATGGTGATGGGGCGATCAACTCAACCGGCCTGTAAACGCCCAGTTTCAGCACGTATCTTCGCATTCCTTATTGTTGCTCGACGCTAAACGTCGTTTAAAACATGGCCGACGTTTTGTCCCCCTGGTTAATCTGATGTGATAATTCGGTTTTACCGAGTATTAATCCAGATTTAAACTGCTTTTAACGATCTTTTCTGGCGCTTACTCTTGTCCCGATGTCAGCGAGCTTTACCTGCAAAATGGGAAGGAGAGAAGATAATGATTGGAGTGTTCAGGCGTTTCATCCATCTGGAGGCCGCGGCCGGTATTATCCTGATTGTGGCAACACTACTGGCGCTATTCATCGCCAACCTGCCGGCTACGGTTTCCCTGTACCATGCGTTTTTGGCGATCCCGGTTTCATTACGTATTGCGGCATTGGAGATCGATAAGCCGTTGCTGTTGTGGATCAACGATGGCTTGATGGCGATTTTTTTTCTGCTGGTGGGGTTGGAGGTTAAGCGCGAACTGTTATCCGGCTCTTTGGCCAGCAGGCGCCAGGCGTTGCTTCCTATTGCTGCGGCAGTCGGCGGGATGTTGGTGCCTGCGCTCTTGTTTCTGGTGTTTAACTTTCAGGACGCAACAACCCGTTCCGGGTGGGCGATTCCTGCTGCGACGGACATCGCCTTTGCGGTCGGTATTCTGGCGTTATTGGGAAAACGTGTCCCTGTTGGTTTGAAAGTGTTTCTGCTGGCGCTGGCCATTATTGATGATTTGGGCGCCATTCTGATTATTGCGCTGTTCTATACTCAACAGCTTTACTGGCCTGCGCTGGTTTGTGCCCTGGCAGCGATACTGGTGCTTGTTTACCTACACCATCAACAAGTGATGAAAACATCGCTTTACCTGTTGATCGGGATCATCTTGTGGGTGTGTGTGTTGAAATCGGGCATACATGCCACGCTGGCTGGTGTGATCGTCGGTTTTTTCATTCCTTTGCGTTCGCCAACCGGGGGGGTATCTCCTGCTAAAACGTTGGAACATGGACTGGAGGTGTGGGTTTCAATGATGGTAATACCCGTTTTCGCTTTTGCTAATGCGGGCATTGAGCTGAAGGGGATTGCGTTGTCGCAACTGGCCGCGCCACTTACATGGGGGATCGGCGCCGGGTTGTTGTTGGGCAAGCCATTGGGGATCACGTTGTTCAGTTGGCTGGTGATTCGCACCAGGCTAGCGGTGCTTCCATCTGGCGTCGATTTTCGCCAGGTTATGGCAGTATCCTTGTTGTGTGGCATTGGTTTTACCATGTCGATATTTATTACATTGCTGGCATTTGGCGAGGTGAATGGCGACGTTATTCTGTATGCCAAGCTGGCGATTCTGCTGACGTCTTTTGCCGCAGCCGTTCTGGGATTTCTGGCATTGCGTGCGGTGTTGCCGGCGGCGCAGTGGCAATAAGAGAAAAGTCATGCTGCACATTAATTTCAATCATCTCTATTATTTTTGGCATGTATGTAAGGCAGGCTCCGTTTCCAGGGCTTCGGCGCTGCTTTTTCTAACGCCGCAAACTATCACTGGCCAGATCAAAGCACTTGAAGAACGGCTACAGGGAAAACTGCTTAAGCGCAAGGGGCGAGGGATCGAGCCGACGGAACTGGGACAGCTGGTGTTTCGCTACGCCGACCGTATGTTTGTGCTGGGCCAGGAGATGCTGGATATCGTTAATTACCGTAAGGATGCGAGTCTGCTGTTTGATGTCGGGGTGGCGGATGCGCTGTCCAAACGGCTGGTAAGTCGGGTGCTGGACACCGTGGTGACGGAGCAACAGATGCGGCTGCGCTGTTTCGAGTCAACGCATGAAATGCTGCTGGAACAACTGGGCCAGCACAAATTGGATATGATTGTGTCGGATTGTCCCATCGACTCCAGCCAGCAGGCCGGGTTGTTTTCTCGCAAACTCGGAGAATGCAGCGTCAGTTTTTATTGTCGCCGTCCAGCGCCGACATCGCCGTTCCCCGAGTGTCTGGAGCAACGTCGGTTGCTGATCCCCGGCAGGCGTACCATGCTCGGCCGCAAGCTGCTTAACTGGCTAAGCGAGCAGCATTTGCACGTCGCGATCATGGGGGAATTTGATGATGCCGCATTGATGACCGCATTTGGCATCAATCATGACGCCATTTTTGTTGCACCGTCTCTCTATGCGCGTGACGTTTATGCGCAAGGCGATATTGTCGAGCTGGGCAGGCTGACTCATGTGCAGGACGAATATTATGTGATTTTTGCTGAGCGGATGATCCAGCATCCTGCGGTGCAGCGGGTCTGCAACACGGATTTCTCGCCCTTGTTTCAGGAATAGAGGACACAAAAAAACCGGCCTAAGCCGGTTTCTTCAGCAGTATTCACGAAAATGTGATTACTGCAGCGCGTTGATCTGAGCGATCAGTCTGGATTTATGACGCGCAGCCTTGTTTTTGTGGATCAGACCTTTGCTAGCCTGACGATCCACGATCGGTTGCATGTCATTAAACGCTTTCTGCGCAGTTTCTTTGTCGCCAGTCGCGATGGCAGCCTGAACTTTCTTGATGAAAGTACGCATCATGGAGCGACGGCTCGCGTTGTGCTTACGGCGCTTTTCAGACTGTACGGCGCGTTTCTTAGCTGATTTGATATTAGCCAAGGTCCAACTCCCAAATATATTCTATCGAGGACAATTCAAAGGCCGAGGAATATGCCCTTTTAGCCTTCTTTTGTCAATGGATTTGTGCAAATAAGCGCCGTTTGTACGTCAGCGCTTGTTACGTTGTGATGGCGCAGGATTCTATCAGCTTAGACGCGGGGAATACAGTCTTTCGCGTCATAAATTCGACCGTTTCGGCCTGATGGATATTCCTCCGCCGATTTGCTGCGGGATCCTGCGGTGTCGGGCTGTTGATATCGACGGCAACATGAAAACGCCTAAGTGTTCGGCGAGGCGGAAATCCATTGTTCTGACACGAAAAGGCATCAATCGCGGGTTAACCTTGTCCGTTGTACAAGGTATAATCCGCCGATTTCCACTGTTTTGAGCCAGTTATGCAGCTAATACGCGGTATACACAATCTTCAGGCACGCCATTATGGCTGTGTGCTTACTATTGGCAATTTTGACGGTGTCCACCGCGGACATCAGATGCTGCTAGAACGTCTGAAACAGGAAGGACGCGCCCGTGGGTTGCCGGTGATGGTGATGATTTTCGAGCCGCAGCCGCTGGAACTGTTTGCTGGGGAAAAATCCCCGGCTCGCCTGACCCGGTTAAGGGATAAAGTGAAGTATCTGGCGCAGGCCGGCGTTGATTACCTGCTGTGCGTCGAATTCGACGATACGTTCGCCGCCAACCATGCCAGCACATTCATTTCCGACCTGTTGGTGGCGAAACTGGGGGTGCGTTTTTTGGTCGTCGGTGATGACTTCCGCTTCGGTGCTGGTCGCGTAGGGGATTTCCTGTTATTACAGAAAGCCGGTGCCGAGCAGGAGTTCGACGTTATCAGCACCGCAACGTTTTGCAACGGCGGCAAGCGCGTCAGCAGCACTGCGGTGCGCGAGGCGTTGATGCGGGACGACCTGGTGTTGGCCGAAGCGTTGCTGGGGCATCCATTCAGTATCTCCGGGCGTGTTGTGCATGGTAACGAACTCGGGCGGACTATCGGTTTCCCCACCGCCAATCTACCGCTTAAGCGTCAGGTTTCTCCGGTAAGCGGTGTATATGCCGTCAGCGTGTACGGCTTGGGGGAGCATCCGCTACCTGGTGTCGCCAATATTGGCACACGCCCTACCGTGACCGGAGATCGGCGCCAGCAGCTGGAAGTCCATTTACTGGACGTGACGATGGATCTCTATGGTCGACATATCGACGTGGTAATGCGTAAAAAATTACGCAATGAACAGCGGTTTGCTTCGCTGGATGCGTTGAAGCAGCAAATCGCCAATGATGTGGTGGCAGCCCGTGCGTTTTTTGGGTTGAAGACACCGGTTTAATTTCTCTAGCCGAAAACGAAATCGAGAAGCGAATGAGTGACTATAAAACTACCCTGAATTTGCCGGAAACAGGGTTCCCGATGCGTGGCGATCTCGCCAAGCGTGAACCTGACATGCTGAAACGTTGGTATGAGCAGGATCTGTACGGGATTATTCGTAGCGCCAAGAAAGGTAAGAAAACCTTTATTCTGCATGACGGCCCGCCGTATGCGAACGGCAATATTCATATTGGTCACTCGGTCAACAAGATTCTCAAAGATATTATTATCAAATCCAAGGGCTTGTCCGGGTATGACTCTCCTTATATCCCTGGTTGGGATTGCCACGGTTTGCCGATTGAACTCAAAGTAGAGCAGTTGGTCGGCAAGCCGGGTGAGAAAGTGAGCGCGGCACAGTTCCGTGAAGCTTGCCGTCAGTATGCCGCCGAGCAGGTCGCCGGGCAGAAAAAAGATTTCATCCGCCTTGGCGTGCTGGGTGATTGGGATCGCCCCTACCTGACGATGGATTTCAAGACCGAGGCCAACATCATTCGTGCGCTCGGTCGTATCATCGAAAACGGCCATCTGCACAAAGGTGCCAAGCCGGTGCACTGGTGCGCCGACTGCGGCTCCGCACTGGCGGAAGCGGAAGTGGAGTATTACGACAAAACTTCCCCGGCGATTGATGTCGCGTTCAACGCGGTCGATCGTGCGGCGGTGCTGGCGAAATTTGGCCTGACTGCCGATGCGGTAAACGGTGATGTGGCGCTGGTTATCTGGACCACCACCCCCTGGACGCTACCTGCCAACCGCGCCATTGCGCTGAATGCGGAATTTGATTATGTGCTGGTTCAACTGGCTGATCGCGCCATCGTCGTGGCGGAAGGATTGGCTGAAGGCGCAGCGCAGCGCATCGCCGGCGGTGAGGCATGCCGCGTGGGAAATACGGTCAAAGGCAGCGATCTGGAACTGATGCGGTTCCGTCATCCGTTTATGGATTTCGACGTGCCGGCGATTCTGGGCGATCACGTTACGCTGGAAGCGGGAACCGGGGCGGTACATACCGCCGGTGGTCATGGCCCGGACGACTATGTCATCAGCCAGAAATATCAGTTGGAAATCGCCAACCCGGTCGGGCCGAACGGCTGCTATCTGCCGGGCACCTTCCCAGATCTGGACGGCTTGTTCGTGTTCAAAGCCAACGACAAGATTGTCGAACTACTGCGTGAGCGCGGCGCGCTGCTGCATGACGAGAAATTGCAGCACAGTTACCCGTGCTGCTGGCGTCACAAGTCGCCGATTATATTCCGTGCCACGCCGCAGTGGTTCGTCAGCATGGATCAGAAAGGGCTGCGCAAGCAGTCACTGTCCGAAATCAAAGGCGTACAGTGGATTCCGGATTGGGGGCAAGCGCGTATTGAAGCCATGGTCGCCAACCGTCCTGACTGGTGTATTTCCCGTCAGCGAACCTGGGGCGTGCCAATGGCGCTGTTCGTTCACAAGGAAACGCAAGCGTTGCATCCACGTACTGGAGAACTGATTGAAGCAGTCGCTAAGCGTGTTGAAGATGCAGGCATTCAGGCATGGTGGGATCTGGATCCGGCGGAATTGCTGGGCGTGGAAGCGTCCGTGTACGAAAAAGTGCCGGATACGCTGGATGTCTGGTTCGACTCTGGATCGACGCACGCTTCTGTGGTGGATGTCCGTCCCGAGTTTGCAGGCCATGCTGCCGACATGTACCTGGAAGGCTCCGACCAGCATCGTGGTTGGTTCATGTCTTCG
The DNA here is from genome assembly GCF_000400505.1 of Musicola paradisiaca NCPPB 2511. NCBI lineage: Bacteria > Pseudomonadati > Pseudomonadota > Gammaproteobacteria > Enterobacterales > Pectobacteriaceae > Musicola > Musicola paradisiaca. The sequence goes on from NZ_CM001857.1 coordinate 650,269, forward strand.
CTGATGATCGCTACGGCGATCAAAGGTAAAGCTCCGTACCGTCAGGTTCTGACCCACGGGTTCACCGTGGATGGTCAAGGGCGGAAGATGTCTAAATCCATCGGCAACACTATTGCGCCTCAGGATGTGATGGACAAAATGGGCGCCGATATTCTGCGCCTGTGGATTGGGTCGACCGATTATTCCGGCGACATCGCCGTGTCCGATGAGATCCTCAAACGTTCCGCCGATGCCTATCGTCGTATTCGCAATACGGCGCGTTTCTTGCTGGCTAACCTGAATGGGTTCGACCCTGCCTTGCATACGGTGAAACCCGAAGACATGGTGGTGCTGGATCGTTGGGCGGTCGGTTGTGCCAAAGCCGCGCAGGAAGAGATCGTCGAGGCTTATGAAAGTTATGATTTTCATCGCGTGGTTCAACGCCTAATGCAGTTCTGTTCCGTCGAGATGGGATCTTTTTATCTGGATATCATCAAGGATCGTCAGTACACGGCGAAAAGCGATGGCGTTGCGCGTCGCAGCTGCCAGACGGCGTTGTTCCACATCGCGGAAGCCTTGGTGCGCTGGATGGCGCCGATTCTGTCCTTCACCGCTGACGAGATCTGGGGGTATCTGCCGGGTAAACGCGCCCAGTATGTCTTCACCGAAGAGTGGTATGACGGTTTGTTCGGCCTGGATGCAAAGGAAAGCATGAATGAAACTTTCTGGGCTGAAATGCTGAGAGTACGCAGTGAAGTCAACAAGGTGATCGAGCAGGCGCGTAATGACAAACATATCGGTAGTTCGCTGGAGGCTGCCGTTACGCTATATGCCGATAACGCGCTGTATGCGCATCTCGGTCAGTTGCAGTCCGAACTGCATTTCGCTTTGTTGACCTCCAGAGCGCGTGTCGAACGTTATGAGAATGCGCCGGCCAATGCTCAGCAGAGTGAATTGTCGGGGCTGAAAGTTGTCCTTACTAAGGCTGACGGGGAGAAATGCCCGCGTTGTTGGCATTATGAAACGGATATCGGCAGCGATGCCGCGCATCCGGAAGTGTGTGGTCGCTGCGCGACTAACATCGGCGGCAATGGCGAAGAGCGTAAATTTGTCTGATGAGTAAATCGACTGGAGCAACGGGGCTGCGCTGGCTATGGCTGGCGCTGGTCATCCTGGTAGTGGATCTGGGGACTAAACAGTGGGTGATGACCCACTTTCAATTGGGCGAATCGTTGCCGCTGATCCCTTTCTTTAGCTTTACCTACGCCCACAACTATGGTGCGGCTTTCAGCTTTCTGGCTGATAAAGGCGGCTGGCAGCGCTGGTTCTTTGCGCTGATTGCCTTTGCAGTCATCATATCGTTGCTGGTGATTATGTATCGCACCAGAGCCAGTCAAAAGGCGGCCAATATTGCCTATGCGCTGATTATCGGCGGGGCGATCGGTAATCTCTCCGATCGCTTGATTCATGGTTATGTAATTGATTTTATGGATTTTTTTATAGGTAACTGGCACTACCCAACATTTAACCTTGCCGATTGTGCCATCGTCATCGGCGCGTTTCTGGTTGTGGTAGAGAGTTTTTTCAGTTCCCCGGACAAAAAAACGGCGTCAGGTGAGTAACCTATGACTCAACAAGTGGTTAGCGATAGCGCCGTACTGGTTCATTTTATCCTGACGCTGGAAGACGGATCCGTAGCGGAGGCAACCCGTGAAAGCGGCAAACCCGCTTTGTTCCGCCTGGGGGACGGCAGTCTTTCTCCTGTGCTTGAGCAGCAACTGCTAGGGCTGCGCGTTGGGGAACGGCGCCAGTTTTCCCTGCCGCCGGAATCGGCTTTCGGGCACTCGAATCCTGATCTGATCCAGTTTTTTCTGCGGCGTGATTTTGCCGAGACCGGGGTGCCGGATGTGGGCACCATCATGTTATTCAGCGGCATCGGGGGCAACGATATGGCAGGCGTAATTCGCGAGGTGGCGGAAGAGTCCGTGACGGTGGATTTCAATCACCCGCTGGCCGGTCATACTGTCGCCTTCGATATTGAAGTGCTGAGCATCGATCCCCCCGCGGCAGGAGAAGACGCATGAAGATCTTGCTGGCAAACCCACGCGGGTTCTGCGCTGGCGTTGACCGCGCCATCAGTATTGTGGAACGTGCGTTGGAGGTTTACGGCGCACCTATCTATGTGCGTCATGAAGTGGTGCATAACCGCTATGTGGTGGATGGGCTGCGGGAACGCGGCGCCATTTTTATTGAGCAGATCGATGAAGTACCGGACGGCGCGATTCTGATTTTTTCCGCCCACGGCGTTTCTCAGGCGGTGCGCGCGGAAGCACGTAATCGCGATCTGACGGTATTTGACGCCACTTGCCCACTCGTCACCAAGGTACATATGGAAGTGGCGCGCGCCAGTCGAAAAGGTATGGAAGCGATTCTGATTGGCCATGCCGGGCACCCCGAGGTAGAAGGAACTATGGGGCAGTACAGCAATCCGAAAGGTGGCATGTATCTGGTCGAGGGGCCGGACGATGTCTGGTCACTGCAAGTGAAAAATGAAACCAATTTGTGCTTCATGACCCAGACTACGCTGTCGGTGGACGATACCTCGGCGGTGATTGATGCGCTGCGGGCGCGTTTCCCGCAGATTATCGGGCCGCGCAAGGATGATATCTGCTATGCCACGACCAATCGTCAGGAGGCGGTACGCAATCTGGCCCAGGAGGCTGATGTGGTCTTGGTGGTCGGGTCAAAAAATTCGTCCAACTCCAACCGGCTGGCAGAACTGGCGCAGCGTGTCGGCAAGCCGTCCTACCTCATTGATTCGGCAGATGATATTCAGGAGTCCTGGTTCAGTCGCACCGCGTGCGTCGGTGTGACGGCCGGCGCATCAGCTCCCGATGTGTTGGTGCAGCAGGTCGTGAAACGGCTGCAAGGCATGGGCGGGCAGATTGCGTTGGAGATGCAGGGGCGCGAAGAGAGCATCGTCTTTGAGGTGCCGAAAGAATTGCGGGTTGAGGTTCGACAGGTCGAATGAAGGCCAATCATCAGCGGCAGTCGTGAGGCTGCCGTTTTTCTATCTTTTCCGTCCGGCGACCGGATGCATAAAAACTGCATGTTTATGCGCTGTCTATTTTCTATCCCACACGCTTCCTGCCATCCCTTTCTCTGATGCCTGCCGTAGCCTGACATAATTTTCTAATCATGCGAGAAATCTGCTGGCAACCGCTTAGCCGGCTCAGTTACCCTGATACGCATTTGTATCATGCCTGAAATCACTATAAGAGAGCGTAAACATGAAGGATTCATCGATCCGTATTGCGGTTGCCGGTGCGGGCGGCCGTATGGGCCGTCAACTGATCCAGGCGGTGTCAAATGCCGAAGGCGCGGTGCTGGGCGCGGCGTTGGAGCGCCAGGGGTCGTCACTGGTGGGCAGCGATGCTGGCGAACTGGCCGGGTTGGGAAAACTGAACGTTACGGTGTCAGACAGCCTGGAGGCGGTGAAAGATGATTTTGATGTGCTGATTGATTTTACCCGTCCGGAAGGAACGCTGGCTCATCTGGCGTTTTGTCGTCAGCATGCCAAGGCGATGATCATCGGGACTACCGGGTTCGACGATGCCGGGAAGACCGCCATTCAGCAGGCATCAGCGGAGATCGGCATTGTGTTTGCCGCCAACTTCAGTGTGGGGGTAAACCTGCTGCTGAAACTGTTGGAAAAAGCGGCCAAGGTCATGGGCGATTACACGGATATTGAAATCATCGAGGCGCACCATCGTCACAAAGTGGATGCGCCGTCGGGAACCGCATTGGCGATGGGGGAAGCCATCGCCGATGCGTTGGGCCGTGACCTGAAAGAGTGCGCCGTCTATGCACGCGAGGGATACACCGGTGAACGTGATCCGAAAAGCATCGGTTTTGCCACGGTTCGCGCCGGAGATATCGTTGGTGAGCATACTGCGATGTTTGTAGATATCGGCGAGCGTATCGAAATAACCCACAAGGCTTCAAGTCGCATGACTTTTGCAAATGGTGCAGTCAGAGCTTCTATATGGTTAAAAGCTCATAATAAGGGGCTTTTTGATATGAGAGATGTGCTTGGATTAGATAATCTCTAATTGCGATAGGATAGTGTGTTTAAATAACGTATTGATTTTTAATGGCGCTAATGTTTGCGCCATTATTTTTATATATAAATAGCGGTTATTTGATGTTTTTTGATTTTAATCCCACTATTTTCATATTTACTGGTATTTTCAACACGGTTCATCTCCTTCCTATAACGCTTTTTATCCTTGTTGGCGTATTTACATCCACTTTTTGACTCATCCTGCCTGGCAACCGTTTACTTACATCAATTGATATGTGTTTTCTCCGCTCTAAGCCGTGTATACGGCATCAAGGCGGTAAAAAGGGATAATTTTTTGGTGTTTCAGTAGACAAGTATCGGGGGCATCATTAAAATGCGCGCAATTTGCCGAAAATTTGCCTTACAGGTGGTTTTTGCGTTGATTTAGATCGTTAAATCTGAATTAATATGCAAATAACGTGATTGTTTATTCCTTGGAGGGTGTTTTGATTAAGTCAGCGCTATTGGTTCTGGAAGACGGAACCCAGTTCCACGGTCGGGCCATCGGGGCGGAAGGTGCGGCAGTGGGGGAAGTGGTCTTCAATACATCAATGACCGGTTATCAAGAAATCCTCACTGATCCTTCCTATTCCCGCCAGATTGTCACTCTTACTTATCCCCATATCGGTAACGTTGGCGCCAATAATGCCGATGAAGAATCCCCCGCTATTCACGCTCAAGGCTTGGTCATCCGCGATTTGCCCCTGATTGCCAGCAACTATCGCAGTGAAGAGAGCCTGTCGGATTACCTCAAGCGTCACAATATTGTGGCGATAGCCGATATTGATACCCGCAAACTGACTCGTTTACTGCGTGAAAAAGGTGCGCAGAACGGTTGTATCATTGCGGGCGACGCGCCGGATGCGGCGCTGGCGTTGGAAAAAGCCAAAGCCTTTCCGGGATTGAAAGGCATGGATCTCGCTAAAGAAGTCACGACCCGTGAAAGCTACCCCTGGCTGCAAGGCAGTTGGACGTTGCAAGGCGAACTGCCGCCGGCCAAAGCGGAAGATGAACTGCCGTTCCATGTGGTGGCTTATGACTACGGTGTGAAGCGTAATATCCTGCGCATGCTGGTAGATCGCGGTTGTCGTCTGACGGTCGTTCCGGCGACAACGCCGGCGGATGACGTGCTGAAACTCAATCCGGACGGGATTTTCCTCTCCAACGGCCCCGGTGATCCGGAGCCCTGCGATTATGCCATCGCCGCTATCAAGGCGTTTCTGGCAACCGATATTCCGGTATTCGGCATCTGTCTGGGCCACCAATTGCTGGCGCTGGCCAGTGGCGCCAAAACCGTCAAGATGAAGTTCGGCCACCACGGCGGCAACCATCCGGTTAAAGATCTGGACGGCAACCGGGTGATGATCACTGCCCAAAACCACGGGTTCGCGGTCGATGAAACGTCTCTGCCCGCGACGCTGCGCGCGACGCACAAGTCGCTGTTTGATGGTTCGCTGCAGGGCCTTCACCGTACCGACAAACCGGCATTCAGCTTCCAGGGGCATCCTGAAGCCAGCCCCGGCCCGCATGACGCCGCGCCGCTGTTCGATCACTTCATCGAGCTGATTGAGTCTTATCGTAGCCATACCAAATAATCAGAATCCGTTTAGTCACGCTGCGATATAAGCACAGGGCGCAAGCGCCAACGCGGCGGTGAGTAAACGGGTTTGCAGGAGCGAGAAATGCCAAAACGTACAGACATAAAAAGTATCCTGATTCTTGGCGCCGGCCCGATTGTGATCGGTCAGGCGTGCGAATTTGACTACTCCGGCGCCCAGGCGTGTAAGGCGCTGCGTGAAGAAGGCTACCGTGTGATTCTGGTGAACTCCAACCCGGCCACGATCATGACCGACCCGGAGATGGCGGACGCCACCTACATTGAGCCGATTCACTGGGAAGTGGTGCGCAAGATTATCGAAAAAGAACGCCCGGATGCGGTGCTGCCGACGATGGGCGGCCAGACGGCGCTGAACTGTGCGCTGGAGCTGGAACGTCAGGGCGTGCTGGCGGAATTCGGCGTGACCATGATCGGCGCTACTGCCGATGCGATTGATAAAGCGGAAGATCGTCGCCGGTTCGACATCGCGATGAAAAAAATCGGGCTGGAAACCGCCCGTTCCGGCATCGCGCATACGATGGACGAAGCGCTGGCGGTTGCTGCGGATGTCGGCTACCCGTGCATTATCCGCCCGTCATTTACGATGGGCGGCACCGGCGGCGGTATTGCGTACAACCGTGAAGAGTTCGAAGAAATCTGCGCGCGTGGCCTGGATCTGTCACCGACCAACGAATTGTTGATCGACGAATCGCTGATCGGCTGGAAAGAGTATGAAATGGAAGTGGTGCGGGATAAAAACGACAACTGCATCATCGTCTGCTCGATTGAAAACCTTGACGCCATGGGGATCCACACCGGCGACTCCATTACGGTAGCGCCCGCCCAGACCCTGACCGACAAGGAATACCAGATCATGCGTAACGCCTCGATGGCGGTACTGCGTGAAATCGGCGTGGAAACCGGCGGTTCTAACGTACAGTTCGCGGTGAACCCGAAAACCGGTCGCCTGATTGTCATCGAAATGAACCCGCGCGTGTCCCGTTCTTCGGCGTTGGCGTCCAAAGCGACCGGCTTCCCGATCGCTAAGATCGCCGCCAAGCTGGCGGTCGGTTATACGCTGGACGAGCTGATGAACGACATCACCGGCGGCCGTACTCCGGCGTCTTTTGAGCCCTCAATCGATTACGTGGTCACTAAGATCCCGCGTTTCAACTTCGAAAAATTCGCCGGCGCCAACGATCGCCTGACCACGCAGATGAAATCGGTGGGTGAAGTGATGGCGATCGGCCGCACCCAGCAGGAATCGTTGCAGAAAGCGCTGCGTGGGCTGGAAGTCGGCGCAACGGGTTTCGATCCGAAAGTGAGCCTGGACGATCCGGAAGCATTGACCAAAATCCGCCGTGAACTGAAAGATGCAGGCGGCGAGCGTATCTGGTATCTGGCAGATGCGTTCCGTGCCGGTATGTCTGTCGACGGCGTGTTCAACCTGACCAACATTGATCGTTGGTTCCTGGTGCAGATTGAAGAGCTGGTTCGTCTGGAAGAGCAGGTTTCCGAGCTGGGCGCCAACGGCCTGACGTCGGAATTTCTGCGTCTGTTAAAGCGCAAAGGTTTCGCCGATGCCCGCCTGGCTAAACTGGCCGGGGTGTCCGAAGGTGAGATTCGCAAACTGCGCGCCAAATACAACCTGCATCCGGTTTATAAGCGTGTGGATACCTGTGCCGCGGAATTCGCTACCGATACCGCCTACCTGTACTCCACTTATGATGAAGAGTGCGAAGCGAATCCGAATCATGATCGCGACAAGATTATGGTGCTGGGCGGTGGGCCGAACCGCATCGGTCAGGGTATTGAGTTCGACTACTGCTGCGTGCATGCGGCGCTGGCGTTGCGTGAAGATGGTTATGAAACCATCATGGTCAACTGTAACCCGGAAACGGTGTCCACGGATTACGATACGTCCGACCGTCTTTACTTCGAGCCGGTCACGCTGGAAGACGTGCTGGAAATTGTACGTGTTGAGCAGCCGAAGGGCGTCATCGTGCAATACGGCGGCCAAACGCCGCTGAAATTGGCCCGTCAGCTTGAAGCCGCCGGGGTGCCGGTGATCGGCACCAGCCCGGACGCCATCGACCGGGCTGAAGACCGCGAACGTTTCCAGCAGGCGGTTAATCGTCTGTCGCTGAAACAGCCGGCCAACGCCACCGTTTCCACCATCGATCAGGCCGTGGAGAAAGCGGCAGCCATCGGTTATCCGCTGGTGGTGCGTCCGTCTTACGTGCTGGGTGGCCGCGCGATGGAAATCGTGTACGACGAAGTCGACCTGCGGCGCTACTTCCAGACGGCGGTCAGCGTATCTAATGATGCGCCGGTGCTGTTGGATCGTTTCCTGGACGATGCGGTGGAAGTGGATGTGGACGCTATCTGCGACGGTGAACGTGTGCTGATTGGCGGTATTATGGAGCATATCGAGCAGGCTGGCGTGCATTCCGGCGACTCAGCCTGTTCGCTGCCGGCTTACACCCTGAGCAAGGAAATTCAGGATGTGATGCGTCAGCAGGTGGAAAAACTGGCGTTCGAACTGTCCGTCCGCGGCCTGATGAACGTGCAGTTTGCGGTGAAAGATAACGAAGTTTACCTGATTGAGGTGAACCCCCGCGCCGCGCGTACCGTACCGTTCGTCTCCAAGGCGACCGGCGTGCCGTTGGCGAAGGTCGCAGCCCGAGTGATGGTGGGTAAAACGCTGGCCGCGCAGGGCGTTACTAAAGAAGTGATTCCGCCTTACTACTCGGTGAAGGAAGTGGTGCTGCCGTTCAACAAGTTCCCTGGCGTCGACCCGATTCTGGGGCCTGAAATGCGTTCCACCGGTGAAGTGATGGGGGTTGGCCGGACGTTTGCGGAAGCTTTCGCCAAGGCGATGTTAGGCAGCAATTCACCGATGAAGAAAATCGGCCGGGCGTTGTTGTCAGTGAGAGAGGGCGATAAGGCGCGGGTCGTCGATCTGGCGGCCAAGCTGCTCAAGCATGGTTTCGAGCTGGATGCGACCCACGGAACGGCGATTGTACTGGGCGAAGCCGGCATTAATCCCCGGTTAGTGAATAAGGTGCACGAAGGGCGTCCGCACATTCAGGATCGCATCAAGAATGGCGAGTATACCTACATCGTGAACACCACTGCGGGCCGCCAGGCGATTGAAGACTCCAAGCTGATTCGCCGCAGCGCGTTGCAGTACAAGGTGCACTACGACACCACGATGAACGGCGGCTTTGCCACGGCGATGTCGCTGAATGCCGACCCGACCGAGCAGGTGATCTCCGTACAGGAGATGCATGCCCGCATTCGTGGGTAACGGCACTCGCTGCTGATGAAGAGCCGGTCGGTTTGCACTGACCGGCTTTTTTTTATGGGTATGAATGGCCGCTTTTAATGCGCGGAGGAGGTGGTCTGCGTGGTAATAGCGCCGATTTGTTGCGCTGATATGCTCCACCCTAATAAACGTTCAAATAGCTCGGAAAGTTGGCTGTCGGTTAAATGGACAGAGATCGATGAGGTTGTTTTACTCTCCTCTTCCGCGATCCTTGTTTGCAACTGGATGGGGTAATCCAGCGGATACTGTACTCGTTCCATTTTGGGTAGCTCTTGATAGTGGCGTAGAACTTCTTTAAAGAAATTCGGTGTCTTGCCGGTGGCGTTGTATTCATTCATTGCCATCGCACACACACGTACACGCCACGCCTGTTCCTGATCGTAAGCCTCCGACCAGGCTGCCCGCCGCTCATTAACGGTAAATGTTCCGCTATCGTCATAGGTGATGAGCGCTAACTGCTCACGGGATAATCCCCTGAATGGGTTGGTGCCTTTTCGATTCACGAAGTCGGTTGCCTGCTGGGCGCGAGCCAGCAGATCAGGGTCGTCAGTGTTGGGGAGCTCGCTGTCGTTACGCTTCTTGTGGCGATCATAATCACTGCCGATCAACTGCTCGATCGTCTCCTGTGCCTGCTTTGCCAGAGATTGATAACCCTGGGTCGAATCCCGTATGGCTGCCCGTGCTGCGGCAGCAGACAATTGAAGCGCCAGCGTTGAAATCTCGCGGTTAGTCGACGGCGTGCTGTGAGTGGCGTCATTGAGCGCGGTGCGATTTTCTGCGCTGGCATGCGTGCCTGAAGTTGACGCGCTATGTAGATTGTCATTGGTTTGTTGTGTGACACGGTTATTGATGGTCGTCATCCGAAACTCCGGTTATTGGCTGCCGTGATAGAGACCGATCTCGTATTCGCTCAGGTATCGCGGTAGAAACTTGCAGGGATGCTGCCTTTTCATCGTGGCATTTCCCTGATCCTGGCGGTTTCGCCAGAGGTTGCTTGTTACAAAGACAAAAAACGGCATAGAGTGAGCCTGGCTCAATTAATAAATAGCGACAATATTTTCGATTTATTTACTGTTTAATTGCTATTTTTTTAATTTTTTGGCGCGAAGTAACGCAGGGGGAGGAAGTCAGGAGAACGGCGAGAAAGAGAAACCCTGCCGAAAACCGGCAGGGCAGCGGGTTGAGCGTTAACTCAACGCAACCTTGATGCCCAGCGTGATGAGTACGCCGCCCAGCACTTTGTCGAGCAGCGTTTGGGCCTTAGTCATGCCGCGCCGCACGGGTTCACTCTGAATCAGGATGACCAGTAGCGGCCACCAGCACAGCGTCAGCCCCCAGATGATCCCGGCGTACCACAGCTTTTCGCCGAAGCTGGAATCAAGGTTCAACACCTGAGTGAAAATAGCCAGAAAGAATAGCGTGGCCTTGGGGTTGAGCAGGTTACAGAGATAACCCTGCATGAAGGCGTTGCGCAGGCTGACGCTCTGGCGCGGCAGGCCGGCGATATTCAATTTTCCGCTGCCGCGAGCGCGCAGCGCCTGAATGCCTAGCCAAATCAAATAAACCGCACCGACATATTTCAGCAGGCTGAACAGCCATGGCGTGGTGGTGATCACGACAGCCAGGCCGGCAACACAGTAAGCCATATGGGTAGCGACGCCGCAGATGACGCCTGCTGCCGTCATCATGGCGGCCAGACGGGGGTAACGCGCGGCGTTTTTTATCACCAGAAAAAAGTCCGGGCCGGGAGAAAGCATCCCCAGCATGGCGATGGTGGCAACAAATAAAGAAGTCTCAAGCATGATGTATTCAGTATGGCAATCAAAGAACGGGCAAAAAAACGTGGGCATAATAGCGCCGATGGCATGCTTTCGCACCATCAATAACGAGAATTGATTGTTAATAAACTTATAAAAGCCATATATATAGTGGTTGTATTCAGGAACAGGGTCAGGAACGTAAATATGGTATGTGAGACCACGCAGCAGAGGGATATCACCCGGCTGTGTATTCAGTGTGCGCTACTGCTGCTGCAGCATGGTGCTGAAAGTATGGTTGTTGAGCAGTTGTCGTCCCGTCTGGGCGTAGCGCTGGGTGTGGATAGCGTGGAAAGCTCCATTTCCGCTAATGCGATCGTATTAACCACGATTATGCAGGAACATTGCCTGACCTCCACCCGTAAAAACGTGGATCGCGGCATCAATATGCATGTGGTGACGGAAGTTCAGCATGTGGTGATCATGGCCGAGCACCGGTTGCTGGATGTCGACGGCGTGGCGCGTCGATTCGGTAAAATCAAGCCGCTGCGTTATCCGCGTTGGCTGATGGTGACTGTCGTGGCGTTGTCATGTGGGTGTTTCAGTCGGCTGAATGGCGGCGGCTGGGATGCGTTTCTGGTGACGGTGATTGCCAGCGGGATGGCAATGTATGTGCGGCAGATGTTGACCGCGCGCCATCTGAATCCCTTGATCAATTTCTGCATTACGGCGTTTGTCGCCACTTCGGCTTCCGGCTTGCTGATGCGTCTACCGGGGTTGGAGCATGCGTCAACCGTGTCGATGGCGGCCAGCGTGTTGTTGCTGGTGCCAGGGTTCCCGCTGATCAATGCGGTGGCGGATATGTTTAAAGGGCATGTGAATACCGGTCTGGCGCGCTGGGCGATGGCCAGCCTGCTGACGCTGGCGACCTGTATCGGCGTGGTGACGGCGATGGCGCTATGGGGGCTGCACGGATGGTCATAGAGCTGATTGATGCGCTGGTGCAGGATATGGTGCTGGCTGCCGTGCCGGCGCTGGGGTTCGCCATGGTCTTCAACGTACCGATCAAAGCGTTGCCTTATTGTGCGTTGCTGGGCGGCATTGGCCACGGTTGCCGTTTTTTGATGGTTCATTTCGGCTTCCATATCGAATGGGCGTCTTTTGTGGCGTCCATCCTTATCGGTGTTATCGGTATTCGTTGGTCTCGCTGGTTGCTGGCTCATCCCAAAGTGTTCACGGTGGCCGCTGTTATCCCGATGTTCCCCGGCATTCCGGCTTATACGGCGATGATTTCGGTAGTGCAACTGTCGCATCTGGGGTACAGCGAGGCGCTGATGCAGGTATTGATTACTAATTTTCTTAAAGCCAGTTTTATCGTGGGCGCGCTGTCTATCGGGTTATCGTTGCCCGGTATCTGGATTTATCGCAAGCGGCCCGGCGTATGAGTTTGCCGCGGCCGGCGCGGCGCGGGGCTCTGTCATCGGAATAAATCGCCCCGCGTTGGCGGCTGGGGCGCCGTTGCGCCAGGCCTGACGGCGCTCCAGCCTGTCTCGGCAGGTGCGAAAACCTGAAATATACCCGACACTCGACGAGAGATGAGCACCGGGTTCGCGTCTTAAATGACAGGCAGGTTGCCTTGATGGACGGGGTATAGGCTTTCTTTGGGATGGTGCGCGTCTGTCCACATTTGCTGACACTTCGCTCAGCTGTCGGATCTCTCTTATATTATGGCCGTCACAGGTCGTCATATCGACGTTCGCCCAGGCTTTCCGTATAGTGGCACCAATTTTTCAGCCTGCAGGGTTTTACCATGATGATTAGTTTGATTGCCGCACTGGCGGTGGATCGGGTTATCGGTAAGGAGAATGCTATGCCGTGGCATTTACCGGCCGATCTGGCATGGTTCAAGCGTAATACGCTGAACAAGCCGGTAATTATGGGGCGTCATACCTACCGCTCGATTGGCAAGCCGTTACCGGGACGACTGAATATCGTGGTGAGCAGCCAGCCGGGCGACGACGAGAGGGTGATCTGGGCCGCATCGCTGGATGAAGCCTTACTGGCGGCGGGCGACGTGGAAGAAGTCATGGTGATTGGCGGCGGCAAGGTTTACCAGCAAATGTTGCCGAAAGCGGGTCGTCTTTACCTGACACATATTGATGCGGAAGTGGAAGGGGATACGCACTTTCCGGAATATGAGCCGGACGAATGGGTATCGATATTCAGCGAGTTCCACGACGCGGATGAGCACAATTCCCACAGTTACTGCTTCGAAATTCTGGACCGTCGTGAGTGTGGCGCGATGTGACGAGGAGGCGCGGCTTCCTGCGCGCCCGATCACGGCTTCGCCGGTGGTGTTTACCCGGCGGCCATGGCTTCTCTGTCAGGCGCTATCAGTGATGGCTGGCTGAAATAGCTTTTATCTTCCCAGCGCAGCAGCGTTAGCGATCCTCCCCAACAACAACCGGTATCCAGCGCATAGATGCCGGCTGGCGTTCCCTGACCTTCCAATGATGCCCAATGACCGAATGCCACGGCATAGCCCGCGGGTAGTTGGCTGGGTAAATTAAACCAGGGTTTCAACAACATCGGTGCCTGAGAGGGCGCCTCTTTGCACAACATATCCAGTTGACCGCCAGAGAAACAGTAGCGCATGCGGGTGAACACGTTGGTACTGAAACGCAAACGCGGCAACCCGCTCAATTCGGGGCTCCAGTGATTGGGCATATCGCCGTACATCGCATTGAGAAATAACGGATAGCTATCGCTGGCAAGGATGGATTCCACTTCTCTGGCGCATATTCTGGCGGTTTCCAGATCCCATTGCGGCGTGATGCCTGCGTGGGTCATCACCAGTTTCAGATCGTCGTCCACCTGCAGGATCGGCTGGCGACGCAGCCAATTGATCAGTTCATCCACATCCGGCGCCGCCAGCAGCGTCTCCAGCCGGTCTTTAGGCTTTCTGCGACTGATGCCTGCATAGACCGCCAACAGGTGCAGATCATGGTTGCCCAGCACCATTCTAACCGCCGGCCCCAGGGAACGAACGTAACGCAGCACACCGAGAGAATCCGGCCCACGGGCAACCAGATCGCCTGTTAGCCACAGGGTATCCTGTTCCGGATCGAAGGAAACTTGCGCCAAAAGCGACTCAAACTCAGCCAGACAACCGTGGATGTCGCCAACAAGATAGGTAGCCATAATGTCTTAATGTATTAATGAAGGGATTGCCAGACGGAAAACCGGTATAGCAACCTGAAACGCCTCGCCCTGATGATCGATCATCTGGTAGTGGCCTTCCATGGTTCCCATCGGCGTTTCCAGAATCGCGCCGCTGGTGTACTGAAAATCATTGCCCGGCAGAATCAGCGGTTGCAGGCCGACCACGCCTTCACCCTGTACTTCGGTCTGCTTGCCGTTGCCGTTGGTAATGATCCAATAACGGTTCAGCAGTTTGATGTCGTGACGCCCCAGATTACGGATGGTAATGGTGTAGGCAAAAATGAAACGATCTTCATCTGGTTGAGATTGCGCTTCCACGTAGAAGCTTTGAACCTGTATGCAAACTCGGGGCGCGTTAATCATCACGACAACTCCAGTTTATTCCTGCGGTACGGGGTGTTCCGTCAGCCAGTTGGCCAACTGGCAATACTGCTCAACGGTGACGTTTTCCGCCCGGGCGTTGGGATCTATCCCCTGTTCCGTCAGTTGTTCCGGGGTAAACAGGTTGCCCAGACTGTTGCGCAGCGTTTTGCGGCGCTGGTTAAATGCTTCGGTAGTAATCCGGCCCAGCATGCGAGTGTCCACCGTCGGATATGGCGACGTGGTATGCGGTACCAGGCGCACAACGGCCGAATCCACTTTGGGCGCGGGCTTAAACGCGCTCGGCGGGACTTCCAGCACCGGGATGACCTGACAATAATATTGCGCCATGACACTCAGACGCCCGTAAGCCTTGCTGTTCGGGCCGGCAACCAGTCGATTGACGACCTCTTTCTGCAACATGAAATGCATGTCGCGAATAGAGTGAGTATAGCTGAACAGGTGGAACATCAGCGGTGTCGAAATATTATACGGCAAGTTACCAAAAACCCGCAGCGGTTGTCCCGCCTGTTGTGCCAGCGCGGTAAAATCCACCGTCATGGCGTCCTGCTGGATAATGGTGAGCTTGTCCTTCAGCGTCGGGTGGGTTTCCAGCCTGGCGGCCAGATCGCGATCCAGCTCCACCACGGTGAAACGGTCGATGCGTTCCCCGACTGGAACGGTCAGCGCGCCGAGCCCGGGGCCAATTTCCACCAGCGCCTGACCCGATTGCGGGTAGATGGCGGAAACAATACTGTCGATCACAAACTGATCGTTGAGAAAGTTTTGCCCGAAACGTTTACGGGCGAAGTGGCCTTGGTGGACGCGATTATTCATTACGGTTAGCGATCATATGAATGGCAAGATTGAGTGCGGTACGGAAACTGCCTGGATCGGCGTTGCCGCTGGCGGCAAGCTCGAGGGCGGTACCGTGATCGACCGAGGTGCGGATAAAAGGCAACCCCAGCGTGATATTGACGGCGCGGCCGAAGCCCTGGTATTTCAGCACCGGCAGCCCCTGATCATGGTACATGGCCAGTACGGCGTCGGCGTGTTCCAGGTATTTGGGCTGGAACAGGGTATCCGCCGGTAACGGGCCGACCAACTGTATGCCGGCCTGGCGCAGTTCGTCCAGCGCCGGGATGATGACATCCAGCTCTTCCCGGCCCATATGGCCGCCTTCCCCGGCGTGAGGATTCAGGCCGCAGACGTAGATGGTCGGTTGGGAAATGCCGAATTTACGCTGCAGGTCGTGGTGCAGAATGGAAATCACTTCATGCAGACTGGTACGGGTGATAGCCTCTGACACCGCTTTCAACGGCAGATGCGTCGTCGCCAGTGCGACCCGCAGTTCTTCAGTCGCCAGCATCATCACCACGCGCGCACACTGGCTGCGATCGGCAAAGAATTCAGTGTGGCCGGAGAAGGGGACACCGGCGTCATTGATAATGCCTTTATGCACCGGGCCGGTGATCAGCGCGGCGAATTCGCCGTTCAGGCACCCGTCGCAGGCGCGCGCCAAGGTTTCCACCACGTAGCGACTGTTGGCGACGTTCAACTGACCGGCAATAACCGTCTCCGTCGTAATGACCGGCAACAGGGTCAGCGTGCCTGCCGCTTGCGGCCGGGCAGCGTCCTCGGGACGATAGTCACGCAGTGCCAGCGGCAGCCCCAACTGTAAAGCCCGGCTGAGCAACAGTTCGGGATCGGCACAAACCACCAGTTCGATCGGCCATGCCTGTTGGGCCAGCATCACAATCAGATCGGGGCCAATCCCGGCGGGTTCGCCGGGCGTCACCACGACTCGTTGGGTGATATTTTCCATCGACATCAGTTTTGGCTCTGGCTCTGACTATCAAGGATTTTTACATAGGCTGAGGCGCGTTTTTCCTGCATCCAGGTTTGCGCTTCCTCGGCGAATTTACGATTGAACAACATGCGGTAAGCGCGTTCTTTCTGGGCGGCATCGGTTTTGTCCACCTGCCGGGTATCCAGCAACTGGATCAAGTGCCAGCCAAAAGAAGAACGCACCGGGGCGCTGATTTCACCTTTCTTCAATTGCATCAGCGCATCGCGGAACGCCGGGTCATACATATCCGGCGATGCCCATCCCAAATCACCGCCCTGGTTGGCGGAGCCCGGATCCTGCGACAGCAGTTTCGCCTGAGCGGCAAAGCTGGTGCTGCCGCTCTTGATCTGTCGGGCGACATCTTCCAGTTTGGTGCGCGCTTGCGCGTCGTTCATCACGACGGACGTTTTCAGCAGAATGTGGCGTGCGTGCGTTTCAGTGACTGAAATAGCCTGATTGCCGCCGCGGGTATCATTCACCCGCAGTATATGGAAGCCGACGCCGGAACGAATCGGGCCGATAACCTGGCCTTTCTCCGGGTTAGCCAGGCGTTCGGCGAACAACGACGGTAGCTCCTGCGGGCGGCCCCATCCCATCTGGCCGCCTTTCAACGCCTGCGGATCGGCCGAATAAGTGATGGCCAGCTTGCCGAAATCCGCGCCCTGACGCGCGTCTTTAACCAGCCGATTAGCCAGCGACTCGGCTTTGTCGACCTGCTCCTGGCTCGGGTTTTCCGGCAGCGGCAGCAGAATCTGGCTGAGGTTCACTTCTTTATCGCTGCCCTGGCTAGCGATCTGCTGGGCCAGAGCGTCCACTTCCTGCGGCAGGACGGTGACGCGGCGGCGCACTTCGCTATTGCGCACGTCGGCAATTGTCATGTCCTTACGGATCTGGCTACGGTAGGTGTCGTAGTTGATGCCTTCTGCGGCCAGACGGCTGCGCAACTGATCCAGGGTCATGTGGTTCTGCTGGGCGATATTGGCGATGGCGCGATCCAACTGATCGTCGGACACCTGGGCGCCCATCTTCTGCGCCATCTGCAGCACGATGTTGTCCATGATCAGCCGTTCCAAAATCTGATGACGGAGGGTAGCGTCATCCGGTAACTGCTGACCGGATTCCTGCGAGTTCATTTTGACGGACTGCATCAGACTATTGATATCACTTTCCAGAACCACGCCGTTATCCACCACTGCAGCGACTTTATCCATCACCTGCGGGGCGGCAAACACCGTGTTGGCACTTAATGCCAGTCCCAGAATCAGCGTTCTCCAGTTCTTCATACCTTTCCCATTCATTTCATCCGCACGGGCGGGTTGTCGGTTTAATCGTTACCGGTAGTTAGACGCTTATGGCAGCGAGAGTTCCCGGTATCACATCATCAGAAAGCGCGTTGATAGGGCAAAATGCCGTTTTTGAGCATTTTGTCCGTTCCAAGGCCGTAGTTGCTGCTCAGACCGCGTAATTCGAAACTGAAACCTACCCTATTGTCGTAAACGCTTTGGCTGGTTGTGCTGTTCCATTTGGTGATCTTGCGCTCGTAACCGACGTTGACCGCCCAGCAACAGGTGCTGTATTGCAAACCGACGAGTTGATCCGCAGGCTGGTTGGCTTTGACGTCATAGTAATAGGCGCCGACGATCGCCCAGCGATCGGACAACGGCCAGCTGCTGGTCACCCCCACCTGGGAGATACCTTGCTGGTAGCCAGGGTTGGTGATGTTGGGCAACATGGCCTGAATATATTCGGCGCTGGCAAAACGGTAGTTCAACTGGAACATCCGCTCGCCCCCGGCCCGGTATTCCAGCGCGGCATCACCCAGTGTGAAATCTTTCAGTCGATCGTCGTATTGCAGACCGCCACGAACGCCCCAGTCGTCGGCAAACTTCCAGTAAGCGTCGCCGGCCCACGACAGGCTGCCGCGATCGTCGCTGTTATCGATGATGGACGAGGTGCCGGTGCGCGGACGTTCAAAATAGTAAATCTGGCCGACAGAAGCGTTAAAGCGCTCGACTAATGCCTGATCGTAAAGGCGAGTAGTGACGCCGGTGGCTATCTGATTAGCGGAGGCGATGCGATCCAGGCCGCTGAAGGTGCGATCGCGGAACAACCCCGCGTAGTCGCTTTGCAGCAACGTCGAATCATAGGCGCGAGTGGAAGACTGATTACGATAAGGAACATAGAGATATTGGGCGCGGGGTTCCAGTGTCTGGGTGTACCCCTGCACCAGATCCATGTTGCGTTCGAAAACCATTTTGCCGTCGGCTTTATATTGCGGCATGACCCGGTTCACCGTCGCTTTCAACGGACTGGTGGGGTTATCGGCGTTATAGGTATCCAGATTATCCTGCTGATAGTGGGTCGCCATCAGTTTGGCTTCGGTGTTGAGACTCGCCCACTGGTTGGATAACGGCAGCGATAGCGTCGGCTCAACATGGACACGGGTTGCATCCGGCAGCGTCGGGTTGATGTTGGTAAATTTCGCGGCCTGACCATAAATGTGCAGATCGAAGGGACCGATATCATTCTGGTAATAATTGAGGTCGAGCTGCGGCATAGCCCGATAGATATCCCGGCTCGCCAGATTGCTGAAGACCTGGTACTGACGGGTCGACACGGTAGCGTTCCAGTTTCTTTCGGCATAACCCATGCTGAATTTCTGCGTCGCATAACCATCGGTGGTGTTGCCGTAGACGGAGTCGAGGTCGGTGAAGTAGGTTTGATCGCTAACTTTGGTGTAGTCGACGTTGAAACGCCAAACCTGATTCATGACGCCGGCATGTTGCCAGTGAAACAGCCAGCGGGTGTAGTTATCGTCCGTGCCGTATACCGAAGGATTGGCTTTGACGTCGCGGCGGTACTGCTTATCGTCCGGCAGCCAATCGAATTCGATCTGGCCCAGGCCCGGCTGCGTCAGATAGCGGAACTCGTTTTGCCACTGTAGCCCGCGCTTGGTCTGCACATGCGGTGTAATGGTGGCATCATAGTTCGGCGCAATGTTCCAGTAATACGGCGTAATAAGCTCAAAGCCGTTTCTGCTGCCATACTTGGCATTGGGGATCAGGAAACCGGAGCGGCGCTTGTTGCCGATGGGAAGTTGCAGGTAAGGGCTGTAGAACACGGGAACGCCGGCAATACGAAAGCGTGCGTTCCAGATTTCAGCCACTTCTTCCTGACGATCCTGAATCACTTCCGAACCGACCACACTCCAGCTATCATCACCCGGCAAACAAGAGGTGAAGGAGCCGTGATCTAAAATAGTGTACCGGCTGTTTTCACGCAGTTTCATGATGTCTGCGTCGCCGCGGCCCTGACGCCCGACCATCTGGTAGGTGCCGTCGTAAACGTCGGTATCTTTGGTATTCAGGTTGGACCAGGCTTTCGGGCCGGTCAGAATGACTTGGTTGTCATCGTAATGCACATCGCCAGTGGCCGTGACGGTACGCAGAGGCGTGTTTTTATCCTTGCCTTGCTGTTGATCCAACTGAACCTGCTGGGCGTTGAGTACGCTGTTGCCCTGCTCGACGTTCACATTACCCGTGAAAATGGCGTTATTAGGGTAGTTGGCTTGCGACTGATCGGCCTGAATATGTACAGGTAACTGATTGGTATCACCGGTAACGAGCGGGCGGTTATATACAGGAATGCCCAACATACACTGAGAGGCAAGATCGGCCAGCGCGTGCTGGCTGTATAGCGCTGACCAGATTAACGAGGCCAGCAGAGTTGGGAAACGTTTTTTCATACTCGGTATCAGGTGTTCCGTCATCAAAGGCGTCATGCCGGCAAACGGCCAGAGACTATCGCATGTTCTGGTCTGGTGCCAGCGCAAATCCCCGCCGTTTTCGCGATGTTGCCGTTAGGAGCAAAGATAAATGACGGGTATGATAAAGCAATTTTTGGCCGACGGCATGGGGATTTGAGGAGTATATGCAGTATTGGGGAAAGTTGCTGGGACTGGTACTGGGGATCATGTCCAGTGCCGGGGTCGGCGGGATAATCATCGGGGTGGTGCTGGGTCATTTATTTGACCGGGCCCGTCGATCCCGTCCGCGCGACTTTTTTACTGCTCAGGCCACACGTCAGGCGTTGTTCTGCCTGACGACGTTCCAGGCCATGGGGCACCTCACCAAGTCCAAAGGGCGGGTGACGGAGGCTGATATCCGCATTGCCACCAAAATGATGGATCATCTCGAACTGTTCGGCGAAGCGCGTGCCGCCGCGCAGCAGGCATTCCGCGAAGGCAAGGCCAACCAGTTCCCGATGCGCAATAAATTGCGGAAATTGCGCGATGCCTGCATCGGTCGTTTTGATCTGATTCGTATGTTTCTTGAGATTCAATTACAGGTAGCGTTTGTCGATGGGGCTCTGCATCCGAATGAGCGCCGGTTGCTGTATGTTTTCGCCGATGAGTTGGGCGTAACGCGCGAACAGTTCGAGCTGTTCATGCGCAATATGGAGCGTAGCGGCCATGCCCATCAGTCGGGCCAGAAATCGAGTTCCCAGAACAGTAGCTACCAGTCGCGACAGAATGGTTATCAGTCCCGGCAGAACAACAAATCCTACCAACGGCGCAACCAGTCTCATGGCGGTCAGTCGTATGGACAACGTCCGCCGATGTCGTCGCGCGGGCCGACCATTGAAAGCGCATGTCGGACGCTGGGAGTGCGCCCCAGCGATGACGCTGTGACGGTTAAACGCGCTTACCGCAAGCTGATGAGTGAACATCATCCGGACAAAATGATGGGGAAAGGGCTCTCTCCCCGCATGATCGACATAGCCAAACGTAAGGCGCAGGATATTCAGGCCGCCTATGAGTTTCTCAAAACCCACAACTTTTCCCGCTGATTCGCTCTCCGCCGCTTCGTTCTTTTGATTGATCCTGATTGATCCGTATTCAGAAATCCGCTTCGCAGCGAAAATGCATCGGCGTATGAAATGCCGGATGGGTGATGACCAGCTCCTGCGCGTGCAGCAGCAGGCGGGGCGCCATGGCTTTGGCGTCGGGGTGGGCATAGAAACCATCTCCCAGAATAGGATGTCCCAACGCCAGCATATGCACCCGTAGCTGATGGGAGCGGCCGGTTATCGGCATCAGCTTCACGCGGGTGGTGCCATCGGCGTCGCGTGCAAGCACCTGGTAGGCGGTTTGCGCCGGTTTCCCCTGTTCGAAGCAGACTTTCTGGCGTGGGCGGTTGGGCCAGTCACAGATCAACGGCAGATCCACCAGCCCTTCATCCTGCGCCATATGTCCCCATACGCGGGCAAGGTACGATTTCTTCGGTTCGCGCTCGCGGAACTGGCGTTTCAGTTCGCGCTCGGCGGCTTTGGTCAACGCCACGACCATGACGCCGCTGGTCGCCATATCCAGACGATGTACGGATTCGGCCGTCGGGATGTCGGCCTGGATCCGGCTCATGATGCTGTCTTTATGCTCGTCGGCGCGACCAGGCACCGACAGCAATCCGCTGGGTTTATTGACCACAATGATGTGTTGATCCTGATACAGAACATGTAGCCAGGGATCGCGCGGAGGATTGTAAGGTTCCATGCTGACTCCAGAAACACGGCGGGAATAGCCCCGCCGCGTAAAGGCAAACCGGATTACTGGTGGGAAACCACCACCAGACGGATGGCATCCAGCCGCCAGGTGGCCTGCTGCAGATTGAGCAGCACCTGCTCGCGCTGATTCTCCAGCGCTTCCAGCTCGTCGTCACGAATATTCGGATTCACGGCTTTCAACGCCTCAAGCCGAGCCAGCTCGCGGCGTAATTGCGTTTCGGCCTGGCGCTTCGCGTCGTCGATCAGCGTCTGCGCCTGTGCTTCCACCAGCGGTTCGGCTTTCTGCAGCATGTCGTGTACCTCGTTCTGCACCGCATTGACCAGTTTGCTGGAAGTATGGCGGTTAACCGCGTTTAACTGACGGTTAAAACTTTCGAACTCCACCTGCGCCGCCAGATTGGTGCCTTTGCGATCCAGCAGCAGACGGATCGGCGTCGGCGGTAGGAAGCGAGTCAGCTGCAATGCTCTGGGCGCTTGCGCTTCCACCACATAAACCAGTTCCGCCAACAGGGTGCCGACCGGCAACGCTTTGTTTTTCAACAGAGAAACGGCACAACTGCCGACTTCGCCGGAGAGCACCAGATCCAGCCCGTTGCGGATCAACGGGTGCTCCCAACTGACAAACTGCGCATCCTCGCGGGATAACGCGCGATCGCGGTCGAACGTGATGGTGCAGCCGTCTTGCGGCAGGCCGGGGAAATCCGGCACCAGCATGTGGTCGGACGGCGTCAGCACGATCAAGCTGTCGCTGCGATCGTCCTGATGCACGCCGACGATATCGAACAGGTTCAGCGCGAAATTAACCAGCTCGACGTCGTTATCCTGTTCGGCGATGGTGGTCGCCAGTGTTTGAGCATCCTCGCCGCCGTTGGAGTGCATTTCCAGCAGCCGGTCGCGCCCTTGTTCCAGTTGCGCCTTCAGCGTGTCGTGTTGCTGGCGGCAGGTGCGGATAAAATCGTCCAACCCTTCCTGCTGCGCCGGGTTGCCGAGCAACGTGAGCAATTGTTCGTAATGGCTGTCGTAAATGGTGCGGCCGGTGGGGCAGGTATGTTCGAAGGCGTCCAGCCCTTCGTGATACCAGCGCACCAACATCGCCTGCGCCGTGCTCTCTAAATACGGCACCAGAATCTGGATTTCGCGGCTTTGGCCGATGCGATCGAGGCGGCCGATCCGCTGTTCTAGCAGATCCGGGTTGAACGGCAGATCGAACATGATCAGATGGCTGGCGAACTGGAAATTGCGCCCTTCGGAGCCGATTTCGGAACAGATCAACACCTGCGCGCCCTCTTCTTCAGAAGCGAAGTAGGCGGCGGCGCGGTCGCGCTCCAGGATCGACAAGCCTTCGTGGAACACCGCGGCGCGGATGGCTTCGCGGGTACGCAGCACCTGCTCCAGTTGCAGCGCGGTGGCGGCTTTGGCACAGATGACCAGCACTTTTTCGTCGCGGTGGCTGGTCAGGTATTCCAGTATCCACTCGACGCGCGGATCGAAGCTCCACCAGGTGGCGTTGTCGTCTTCGAACTGCTGGTAAATCTGTTCCGGGTACAGCATGTCGCGCGCGCGATCCTCCTCCGATTTACGGGCATTCATGATGCCGGAAACGCGGATGGCGGTCTGATACTGGGCGGGGAGCGGCAGCTTGATTTGGTGCAACACACGCTGCGGGAAGCCTTTGACGCCCTGGCGGGTGTTGCGGAATAGCACACGGCTAGTGCCGTGGCGATCCATCAACATGGCGATAAGTTCTTTGCGGGCTGTATCGCTGTCGTCACTGTTGCTGGAAATGGCTTTCAGCAACGGCTCGATATCCTGCTCGCCCAGCATGTCGCCGAGAGCGTTGCGATCGGCATCGCTGACAGGGTTGCCGCTCAACAGTAGCGTCACCGCGTCGGCGACCGGACGATACTGCTGTTGTTCGGCGATGAATTCGCGGTAATCGTGAAAACGATCCGGATCGAGCAGGCGCAAGCGGGCGAAGTGGCTTTCCTGGCCGAGCTGTTCCGGCGTTGCGGTCAACAGCAGAACGGCGGGAATCACGCGCGCCAGACGTTCGATAGCTTTATAGCCGGCGCTCGGCGCCTCTTCGCTCCAGGCCAGATGATGGGCTTCGTCTACTACCAGCAGATCCCAGTCAGCGTCCATCAGGTGCTCGAAGCGGGACGGATTGCGGCGCACGAAATCCAGCGAGCAGATGATGAGTTGCTCGGTTTCAAACGGGTTATCCGTGTCGAGGCGGGCCTCGGCATAGCGTTCGTCGTCGAACAGGGAAAACAGCAGGTTGAAACGGCGCAGCATTTCCACCAGCCACTGGTGCTGCAAGGTTTCCGGCACCACGATCAACACACGTTCGGCGCGGCCGGACAGCAATTGCTGATGGATAATCATCCCGGCTTCGATGGTTTTCCCCAAGCCCACTTCATCCGCCAGCAGCACGCGCGGTGCATGACGCTGGCCGACTTCACGGGCGATGTGGAGCTGGTGCGGGATCAGGCTGGCGCGCATGCCGCGCAGGCCGCCCCAGGGTTGCAGCGCCTGTTCATGCAGGTGGCGACGCGCGCGATAGCGCAGGGCGAAACGATCCATGCGATCGATCTGGCCGGCGAACAGGCGATCCTGCGGCTTATTGAACGTGAGCTTGCTGTCGAGCAGCACTTCCCTCAGCTCAGCGGCGCTGTCGTCGTCCTGACGGCGGCCGATGTAAGTGCGCAATCCGTTTTCGTCACGCACTTCTTCGACCTTCAATTGCCAGCCGTCGTGACTGGTGACGGTATCGCCCGGATTGAACATCACGCGAGTGATGGGGGCGTCGGTTCTGGAGTAGAGGCGGTTTTCGCCGCTGGCCGGGAAGAGCAGGGTAATCATCCGGGCGTCTACCGCCACGACCGTCCCCAATCCTAAATCGCTTTCTGTGTCGCTAATCCAGCGTTGACCAAGTGTAAAAGGCATAAATCTAACTCGATACTCGTCGTTGTAGATGAAAGTCAGGAACTGTTTATTGTTCGGCAACGGCCCCAAATCCGGCAACACCCTGCCTACCGCGGCTGCCGCGGTTTGTTTCGTATTGTGAGAGTGGCTGTTCCGGTTCCGTTTTCGCGTCGGTGGCAGCGCCATGCTTCGCGCTTCGGCCTGTTAGCAGCGAGAACACCGGATCACGTTTCTCCAGGAACGTCTGATCCTTGCAAGTTCATACATTCCTGGCGATGAAGCGACGGTTTTGGCGAGCAAACCGGATATTCAGGGACATAACCTAAAGGGGCGCTATGGTACTGGATAGGGGCCGGTTCGTCACCTGCCAACCGCCAACGAACATCAAAAGAGCCCCAATTGTCCGGTAATCAGTGTAGCAAAGTCGTCGTGCAGGAAGGGCAGAATCGCATCGGCCACCGGCTGCAGTTGTTTTTCCACATAATGCTGATAGTCCAGCGCTGAGTGGCGGTTTTCCAGCGGTTCCGGGCCGTTGACGGTGATCACGTAGCTGATCCAACCGCCGTTCTGATACTGAAGCGGGCGATCGTGACGCCGGTTGTAATCGTCCGCCAGCCGGGCGGCGCGCACTTGCGGCGGAACATTGCGCTGGTAGTCGTCCAGGCGGTGGCGCAGCCGTTTACGGTATACCAGCAGGTCATCCCATGCGCCGCGCAGGGTGTTGTCCACGTATTCCCGCATCCACTCCTGATAGGGCTCCCGGTGGAAAATGCGCCAGTACAGCTGCTGCTGGAACTGTTGCGCCAGCGGTGTCCAGTCGCTACGCACCGTCTCCAACCCTTTGAACACCATTTCCTCGCCTGCGGGGGTATGGATAAGCCCGGCATAGCGTTTTTTACTGCCCTGTTCGGCGCCGCGGATGGTGGGCATCAGAAAACGGTGAAAGTGGGTTTCGTATTCCAGCTCCAGCGCGCTGACCAGCCCGTGCTGCTGGTGCAGATGCTGTTGCCACCATTGGTTGACGAACGTCGTCAGTGCACGACCGATGGCGTCGGCCTCTTCGGCGCGGTGGGCGCGATTGAGCCAGACAAACGTGGAATCGGTATCGCCGTAAATCACCTGATAACCCTGTGACTCAATCAGTGTGCGGGTCTGGCGCATGATTTCATGGCCGCGCAAGGTAATCGAGGAGGCGAGCCTCGGGTCGAAGAAGCGACAGCCGCTGGAGCCCAGCACGCCGTAGAAGGCATTCATGATGATTTTCAACGCCTGCGACAGCGGTTTATTGCCGTCGCGCTTGGCGGCGTCGCGTTCGTGCCAGATAGATTCGACGATGGCGGGCAGGCAGTGATGGCGGCGGGAAAACCAGGCACCGCGGAAGCCGGCGACGGCATGCTGTTCGTCCGGACAATTCAGCCCCGTCACCAGCCCGACCGGGTCGATCAAAAAGGTGCGGATGATCGAGGGATACAGGCTTTTGTAGTCCAGCACCAGTACCGAATCATACAAACCGGGGCGAGAATCCATCACATAACCGCCGGGGCTTCCCTCCGGCGGCACCTCCCCCAGATTGGGGGCGACAAAACCGGCGCGGTGCATCCGGGGCAGATACAGATGGGTGAACGCCGCCACGGATCCACCGCTGCGATCGGCGGATAACCCGGTGACGCTGGCCCGTTCCAGCAGAAAGGGGAGTAACTGGGTTTTATCGAAAATGCGAGTGACCAGTTCGCAGTCTTTCAGGTTGTAACGGGCCAGCGCCGGTTTATCTCGGGCGAAACGCCCCTCGATTTCATCAAGCCGTTGGTAAGGGTTATCGCTGGCTTTGCCTTCGCCCAACAGCGACTGGGCGACAAATTCCAGGCTGAACGAGGCGAAGTTCCAGGTGGCGGATTTCAGCGCCTCAATGCCGTCGACGATCAACCGGCCCGCGGCACCGGCGAAAAAGTGGTTTTGCCGGTAGCCGTGCTCGCGCCACTCCAGCGCCTGGCCGCCGCGCCCCAGCAATAACGGCATGCGGTAACGCTCGGCGTGTTGTTGCAGCACCCGCAGGTCGAACTGCACCAGATTCCAGCCGATAATCGCGTCCGGGTCGTGGGTTTGCACCCACTGGTTGAGTTTTTCCAGCAGTTGCGGGCGGCTGGCGACGTACTCCAGCGTCAGATCGCCGGTATCGTCGGCGTTGCCGTTTTCCGGCCCCAGCATAAAAACCTGGCGCTGGCCGCAGCCTTCCAGCCCGATGCAATACAGCTCGCCGTGACGGCTGGTTTCAATATCCAGCGACACGGTGCGCAGCGACGGGCGGTAATCCGGCGCCGGTTTCAGCCGGGCCTGTTCGATAAGACCGCCCGGCCGCTCGTCGCCGCTGAACCAGACCGGCGCGGTGATGAAACGTTCCATCAGAAAACGCTCCGGCGGGCGGATATCCGCCTCGTAAACCGGGATACCCGCTTCTTGCAGCGTTTTCTCCAGCCGCAGCAACTGGCGATACTGCGCGCAGTAGAGCCCCAACAGCGCTTCATGGCGGAAACTGTGCAACGCCAGCGGGCGCAATTGGCAGTGTTTTTCACCGTTGAGCAGGCGCGAAATCTGCGCCTGATGTTGCAGCGGAACGAACGCCACCGCTTGTTGCAGCGGCAGGCGCACGCGACGAGGGCCGTCATCGGTAGCGAGCCAGAGCTCAACCTGAATGCCGGACGGCGTATCCTGCCAGTGGCGGGTAAGTACGAATCCCTGACGCAACTCGGTGTTTGTCATGGCGCGTTGTGCGGTAGATAGTAGAAATGACGAGGCAGAGTATGGTTATGCATACAGTATCTGTCCAGTGTTTTATCCCTGAAAGACTTTAGGGTGCAGGCGTATCGGCATTATTTTCCGGTGAATTATCGCACTCTGTTTATGGCCGCCATATTTCGATTATCTGTCTGTCGTTATTCAGGCTGCGGACGTCGCGGGGATTGGATAAAAATAAAGTTGAGGAATGAAATTATTATTGTGATATCTATCGAACGACATTCTCCACAGCAGAATAAAAGAATAAAAATTAAATTATTTTAGAAATAATCTCTGAAAAGATTACCGATATAAATTATAAACAGAGAATTATGGAAATACCGCCGCTAATATGTGACGCACTCCGCAATATTGCTGCTATTGATTGATTTGTTTATAAAAAGTAAAAAAGCGTCGCGCACTAATAAGAAGCACTAAAGCGTCTGGTTGGTGCATTAATGTGGCGGGCTGGTAATTGCTCTTGACGGTTATCAATATATTTTTCTTTTAGGTTCTGATTATTAACGCATTAATTGATTCTCTCCTCCTGGCATATTTATTGCTGTCTTTAAACCGGTGAACAGCACATAAACCTGTTACACAGATCTTCTTTTTATCACCCTGAAATACCTCATCGATTTTGATAGATGGGCGCTGCGGCGTCTGCAATCGGAAATACGATGACGGGATGGCGCGTACTTCCATGAAGGAAGTCGGTACTTATTTTTATAAGAGGCGATCATGAAGAACACATGTTTCAGATTCACGGTAGCGGCAGTCCTGGTGTCTTCTGCGCTGGCATCCGCCAGCGTCATGGCGGGCGAGGTAAAAATCGGCGTAGTGCTGCCGTTGAGCGGCGCACTGAGCGGCTACGGCCAACCGTCCCAGAAAGGGGTCGAGTTGATTAACGGCATCGAATCGAAGCTGAAGAACGGCGATACCGTCAAGCTGGTGATTATCGATGACAAGAGCGACAAGGTGGAAGCCGCCAACGCCATGCAGCGTCTGGTTTCCAGCGACAAGGTGGACGCGGTGATCGGCGAAGTGACCTCCACCAACACCATGGCGATGACCAAAATGGCGGAAGACAACAAAACGCCGATCGTCTCGCCGACCGCCACCAACGACCGCGTCACCAAAGGCAAGGAGTATGTCAGCCGGGTGTGCTTTTCCGACAGTTTTCAGGGCGTGGTGGGGGCCAACCTGGCGACCCGCGACCTGAAGGCCAAAAAAGCCGCCATCATGTTTGACAGCAGCAACGACTACTCCGTCGGGCTGGCGAAATCCTTCCGCACCCAGTTCCTGAAAAACGGCGGCACCATTCCTATTGAAGTGCAGGCGCCCGGCGGCAGCAAAGACTTCAAAGCCCAGCTTTCCACCATCAAGTCGCATAACGTTGATGTGATCTACATGCCGATTTACTACACCGAAGGCGCGTTGATCGCGGTGCAGGCTAAACAGTTGGGGCTGAAACTGCCGGTGATCGGCGGTGACGGTCTGGCTGCCGATCCGGTGTTCTTCAAGATGGGGCAGGATGCGGTGAACGGCTGGATGACCACCGACTACTACTCACCCAACGCCAAAGAGCAGACGCCGGAAGGGGAGAAATTCATCAAGGCCTGGACCGCCAAATATAACGAACCGACCCATACCTGGGGCGCGATGACGGCGGACGCTTACAAGATGATCGTCAACGCCATGAATAAGTGCAGCGATCCGCACGATCGCGTCTGCGTGAACAAGAATATCCGCGCCACCACGGATTTCACCGGCATTACCGGCAAGCTGACCCTGAAAGACGGCGACGCCATTCGTAACGCGGTCATCAATGAAGTGAAGGACGGCCAGTTGGTGTTTAAAACCGTCGTCAATCCTTAAGGCCGAACGGCTGATTATCACAGAGCGGAAAATACCCCGGAGCGGCTGCCAACGGTGGCTTGCTCCGGTGTTATCCGAGACCAAGGGGTTGCTTGACCGGTACCCCTGATTACCGGCAGAAGGGTGGCATGATGGATGTTGCGGTTTTCTTGCAGCAGGTTGTCAACGGGATGAGTCTGGGCAGCATGTACGCGCTGATCGCCATTGGTTACACCATGGTGTACGGCGTACTGCGGCTGATTAACTTCGCTCATGCCGACATCATGATGGTCGGGGCGTATATGGCCCTGTTCAGCGTGACGTCTTTCGGGCTTCCCTTCGGGGCGGCCGTTATTTTTTCGGTGCTGATCGCCGCGTTGCTGGGGATCTGTATCGACCAGATCGCCTATCGTCCGCTACGGCAGGCATCGAAGATCTCTATGCTGATCACCGCAATCGGGGTCAGTTTCTTTCTGGAGAACCTGTTCAACGTGGTATTCGGCGGTAGCCCGCGCTATTTCGAATCGCCGCCGTTCTTCAACCAGACTCTCAATTTCGGGTCGATCATTCTCACCAACGTGGCCTGGATCGTGCCGCTGCTCACGCTGGTACTGCTGGCGATCATCCTGTTCATCCTCTATCGCACTCGTCACGGCATGGCGATCCGCGCTGTGGCGTTTGACGTCAATACCGTGCGGTTGATGGGGATCGACGCCAACCACATCATCGCTTTCGTGTTCGCGCTCGGCAGCGGTCTGGCGGCGCTGGGCGGGGTGTTTTATGCCATCAGCTACCCGTCCATCGATCCGCTGATGGGGGTGTTGATCGGGTTGAAAGCCTTTGCGGCGGCGGTGCTGGGCGGTATCGGCAGCGTGAGCGGCGCGGTGATCGGCGGTTTCATTCTGGGCTTTACCGAAGTGGTGGCGGTAGCGGTTTTTCCGGAGCTGGGCGGCTACAAAGACGCCTTTGCCTTCATGTTTCTGATTCTGGTGCTGCTGTTCCGACCGGTGGGCATCATGGGCGATGTACGACTGGAAAGGAGCCGTTTCTGATGAGAATGCCGCAGACTTCCCCGGCGACGTTCCTGGGGTATATCGCGCTGTTTGCGCTGACGTTTCTGGCGCTGGCGGCGCTGGAATCGCTGTTTGACGATTATATCGTCCGTATTTTCTGCAACATCTTTATCTTCATGCTCCTGGCGGTGAGCTACAACCTGATCAACGGCGTTACCGGCCAGCTTTCACTGGAACCAAACGGCTTTGTGGCGATTGGCGCTTACATTACCGCCATTCTGCTGCTGACGGCGGATACCAAGATCAACATGTTCGAGATGGCCGCACCCAGCCCGGTGATCCTGATATTGCACACCAGTTTCCTGCCGGCGCTGGTGATTAGCGGTATCTGCGCATCGGTTGTGGCGGTCTGCCTGGCGTTTCCGGTATTTCGGGTGCGGGGCGATTATCTGGCGATCGTCACGTTAGGTTTCGGTTTCATCATCAAGATCTTCGCCATCAACAATCCGCAGATCACCAACGGCGCCATCGGTATCAACGAGATCCCGCAGGCAAGCCACATTTTGTACTGGTGCGGTTTTATCGCGCTGATCGCGGTGGTGCTCATTCTGCAACTGGTTTATTCAAAGTACGGCCGCGCCATGAAAGCGGTGCGCGACGATGAAGACGCCGCCATCGCTATGGGGATCAATACCTTCAAAATCAAAACCTGCGCTTTCGCCACCAGCGCGTTTTTCGAAGGGATCGGCGGTGGTTTGCTGGCCTCGTTGCTGACCATCATCTCGCCGGATCTGTTCGACTTCATGCTGACGTTCCAGTTGCTGATCATTATTGTGCTCGGCGGTCTGGGCAGCACCACGGGGGCGATTCTGGGGACGGTGGTGGTGGTGGGCAGCGGCGAATGGCTGCGTTTCCTCGACCAGCCGTTGACGCTGTTCGGGCAGGATTTCGGCGCGCATCCGGGGCTGCGCATGGTGGTGTTCTCGCTGGTGCTGCTGGTGATCATGCTTTTTGCCCGCGAAGGGCTGCTGGGAAAACAGGAAATCTGGGATATGCGCAGGAGACGTCTGAATGGCAAATAATCCATTGCTTCGCGTTGATAACGTCACCATGCAATTCGGCGGGCTGCGCGCTATCGACGACGTGAGTTTTCATATCAATCCGGCGGAGATTTTTGGCCTGATCGGCCCCAACGGCGCCGGCAAAACCACCCTGTTCAACGTGATTACCGCTAATTACAAGCCAACCGGCGGCACGGTATTGCTGGGGGAGCAAACGCTGGACGGGCTGAAGCCCAATCAGGTGGTGAACCGGGGCATCGCCCGCACCTTCCAGAATATCCGGCTGTTTCCCTCCATGACGGTGCTGGAAAATGTGCTGATCGGGCTGGATCGTTTTATTCATTATTCCTTTCTGGAGGCGGCGCTGCGCGTCGGGCGGTTTTTCCATGCCGAACGGCAAGCCAGGGAAAAAGCGATGGCGCTGTTGGATTACATCGGCATCGCCGAACATGCCGATTCGCTGGCCACCCACCTGAGTTACGGCAACCAGCGTAAGGTGGAGATTGCCCGCGCGCTGGCGACGTCTCCTCAACTGCTGCTGCTGGACGAACCGGCGGCAGGGATGAACCCGCGTGAGACGGCGGAGCTGGCGCAGCTGATTTTCAAAATGCGCGCCGACCACGGGTTGACGGTGCTGCTGATCGAACACGACATGTCGTTCGTCAATACCTTATGCGAGCGGGTGATGGTGCTGGATTACGGCAAACCGCTGTTCAGCGGCACGCCGCAGGAAGCGGTGAACAATCCGGATGTGATCGCCGCCTATCTGGGGGATATCGATTATGCTTAAGGCCAGCAATTTGCAGGTATTTTACGGGTTGATTCAGGGGCTTAAAGGCGTCGATCTTGAAGTCAACAACAGTGAGATCGTCACGCTTATCGGCAGTAACGGCGCCGGCAAAACCTCTACGCTTAACGGGATCATCAATCTGGTGAAATCCACCGGCGGGGTAAACTTTCTGGACGAAGATATTTCCCACAGCCCCACGCACCAGATTGTGCGCAAAGGGCTGGCGCTGGTGCCAGAAGGGCGCAAGGTGTTCACCAATCTGACGATTGAGGAAAATCTGCGGATGGGGGCCTACAACAACCCGATGAATTTCGCCTACCTGCGGGACAAGATGTATGCGCTGTTTCCTCGCTTGAAAGAACGGCGCAGCCAGATGGCGGGCACGATGAGCGGCGGTGAACAGCAGATGCTGGCTATCGCCCGGGCGCTGATGAGTGAGCCGGTGCTGTTGATGCTCGATGAACCCAGCCTAGGGCTGGCGCCGAAGGTCGTGGGGGAGCTGTTCGCCACCATCAAGCAATTGCAAAAGGAAAACATCACCATCCTACTGGTGGAGCAGAACGCCACCGCCGCGTTAAAGATTGCCGATCGCGCTTACGTGCTGGAAAACGGCCATATCGTGCTGCACGGCCCGGCGCCGGAGATTCTCGCTAACCCGGAAGTGAAGCGGATGTATTTGGGGGGATAGCGCCGGATAGTCGGGACTACGCGCCCAAACAATGCGCAGTTATGTGATGACTGAACCGGCGGTATCCGCCGGTTTGAGGTTGTGGGCAACGAGCGGCAAGCGGCAAGCGGCAAGCGGCAAGCGGCGATAATGGATGGATCGTAAAGGCGCTGCCAGTACCTCCTTGTAAGCTCGAGCCGCGCCGTCCCTGGCGCGGACGCTTTACTCTTCCATGCCATTATCACCGTTTAATGAAGGCTGCCAGGCTTGGCATCAGTCTGGAGCCGGCGGTATCCGATCTGCCTGAATGGCATATGCCGCGGGTTGGGTTTTATTCGGGAAGTCCGAACGGTTGGCGCGTAGCCGGTCGATCGATCAAAAAGACGCCGTATCCTTTGAGCGGGTTAACCCGTGCTTGCCGTGCATCCATTCGATGCAATATATCGCTTGGGAAAGGAAGGGGCGAAGTCTGGCACTGCCATTTCTGTATCGTATACTGCTATCATCCCGTTATCTTCGTTCATAAAAAAGCAGATAAGTAGAGATTTATGGAAGCCTGGCTACAACACCTGATTACCCAATCCCTGGCCTGGTCGCTGACGGCGGTTCTGCTGGTGACGTTTCTGGAATCGCTGGCGCTGGTCGGCCTGCTGTTACCGGGCACTGTGATGATGGTGTCGCTGGGGGCGTTGATCGGCAGCGGCAATATGGGGTTCTATCCCGCCTGGGGCGTGGGCATTATCGGTTGCCTGCTGGGCGACTGGATTTCCTATTTCATCGGCTGGCGGTTTCGGGATCGGCTACATGGTTGGTCGTTCCTGCAAAAACACAGCGCCTATCTGTATCGCACCGAAAAGATGTTGCATCAGCACCATATGGCGACGGTGCTGATTGGGCGTTTTGTCGGGCCCACCCGGCCGTTGATCCCAATGGTGGCCGGTATGCTGGAATTGCCGCCGCGTCGTTTCGCCGTGCCTAATATCATCGGTTGTATTACCTGGCCGCCTGCGTATCTGATGCCGGGAATATTGGCCGGGGTGGCGTTGGATATCCCCAAACAGGCGGACAGCAACGGGTTCAAGTGGCTGTTGCTGGCGACGGCGCTGCTGGTCTGGGGCGCGGTGTGGTTGTTGTGGCAGGTATGGCGACAGCGCAGCGGTACGGCGGCACGGCCCGACGGGTGGCTGACTCCCGACCGTCTGCGCTGGATGGCGCCGCTGACCGTACTGCTGGCGGGGATCAGCCTGTGGCAACTGTGGCTGCATCCGCTGATGCCGGTGTATCGCCGTCTGCTGTGGCAGATTCTGAATGGGTAGCGCGGGCTACCTTTTCTTTTTGCCGAGCAGAGTGGGTTCTTTAGCCAGTTGTTCTGAAAGAAAACCGATCAACGCGCTGATTCTGGGGGGCAGGTGTCTGGTCGGCGGGTAGAGCAGCCAGATCTCTCCGCTATAGTCGGTTTTGAAGTTCCATTCGGGCAACACCTGCACGATGTCCCCTTGCTCCAACGCTTCCCTGGCCGTGAACCAGGGCAGGCTGCCGATGCCGATATGTCGTCGTATGGCATCGAGCCTGACACCGGTGTGGTTGGCGGCGTAACGTCCATGCACGGCGACGCTGACGGTTTTGTTTTCACGGCTGAATTTCCAGCGTGCGTCGCCGGGGGTTTCCCCGAGATAGATACAACAATGCTGTTTTAAATCATGAGGATGTTGCGGTATCCCCTGTTTTTCAAGGTAGGCGGGGGTGGCGCACAGCACATGATCGATAGTGGTCAGTTTGCGCCCCATCAGCCCCGGCGGCGGCTGGTTGGTAATCCGGATGGCGACATCGATCTGATCGTCGATCAGATCCATATAGCGGTCTTCCAGCCGCATGACGATATCAACCTTGGGATACTGTTCCAAAAAATCGGGAATATGCGGGTGGATGAGAAAATGCCCCACCGCTTTGGGAACGCTCAGCCGAACGATGCCTGCGGGCGCATCGTTAAACACGCCTGATGTCGAGATTGCCGCCAGCGCTTCGTTCACCATGTTTTGACAGTGTTGATATATCACCTGCCCGCTATCACTGAGCCGCAGTTTGCGGGTGGTGCGTTGCAGCAACCGGGTATTGAGCGCTTTTTCCAGCCGGTTGATTGAGCGGCTGATCGCAGAAGGCGTCGCCCCCAACTGCCGGGCCGCTTCCGAGAAGCTTCCGGTTTCCACCACCTTGGCGAATACCGCCATTTCCTCCAGTAGTCCGAGTTCTTTATTTGTGAACATAGGGAATAAATCATTTGCCATTTTGACGGATTATCCTGTTCAGGTGGTTTTAATACAATGGGGAAAACCAAGAGACGGGAGAAATGCAGTGACGGAAAAAATCTATCTTGAGCAGGATGCATTGTCGGTAATGGCGGACGTTATCGAATGTAAACCGAGGGCGGGCGGGGGTTATGAGGTTTTATTAAGTTGCACGCCTTTTCATCCGCAGGGCGGTGGTCAGCCTGCCGATCGGGGCACGATCGATGGCGTAGCGGTGACACACGTGGTAATGGCGCCGGAGGGGATTTGGCATTTTACCGATGAACCGATTGCGCCGGGTGCGGTGAGGGCGCAGGTTGACGGCGAGTGTCGTCAGTGGCATTCCCGCTGGCATTCCGCGGGGCATTTGATTGCGCATATCATGGCGTCGCAAGGATGGACGCCGGTTAAAGCGCATCACTGGCCAGGGGAGGGAAGAATTGAATTTTCCCCTGGCATAAACAGCCATGACATCACCGTACCGGCGCTGGCGGCATTATGTTCCGCTGCCGTGGCTGCCGACTGGCCTTGTCGGGTGAATCGACAGCAGGATGGGTTCCGTACCGTCGGCTTCGGCGAATTTACGCCCTATCCTTGCGGCGGAACCCATGTCGGCTCTCTGAAAATAATTGGCGATATGGTCATTACGGACGTGAAAAACAAAAAAGGGAAACGAATCGTTCATTATGATATTCGGTGACGGAGAGTTATTTCCGTTATCCTCTCCACGATAAAAATATCGGTTTACCGCATCTGTTTTTTATTTTTGATATTTGTGGTGTAAATAATAGATCGCGGTGCCGGGTTTTTATGATTCGATTCATGGAATATCCAAATGGGAATATATTCTTATTATGACGGGTTATTGGCATGAGTTTCTGTCACTGGCGCTGATTCATTTTTTAGTCGTATTGTCTCCGGGGGCTGATTTCGCCGTCACGGTACGGCAGAGCGTCTGCTATGGCAGAAGAACCGGGTTATTAACTGCATTGGGCATCGGGGCGGGAATATCGATTCATGTCATGTATACCTTGGTCGGTGTCAGCGCATTGATGCAGGCATCATCCTGGTTTCTGAATGTCGCTAAAATAACTGGAGGCGGTTATCTGTTTTATTTGGGGATAAAATTTATCACCAGTAAATATTCAATGACGGAGGATGCTTTTCAGGAAGGAAATATTATCAGCCGTCCGAGCGGGAAAAAGGCTTTTTTATCCGGATTTATTACCAATGCCACTAATCCTAAGGCTACGCTATTTTTTCTGGCTATTTTTACCTCGGTAGTCAGTACGGCGACACCCTGGTTTATTCAGGCCGGGTATGGCGTATGGATGTGTGGCGTAAATGCACTGTGGTTCATGCTGGTCAGCCTGTTATTTTCACATTCCGCTGTCAGGGCCTATTTTCTGTCTTACGGGCGATGGTTTGAAAGATTAATGGGAGTGGTGTTGCTGGCGTTCGCCGTCCGGTTGTTGATGGCGATGAGGTAGCCTGTGCGTCGTCGGCATGTCCTGGCGCCTGCCGCGTCGGTACACCGTGACCGAAGATAAACGCCGCGCCATACCGGAATGAGCCGGTATGGCGCATTTGGCGGTTAGCGATAAAACTCCGCCACCTGATCGAAAATCCGCATTTCTTCGCCGTGGCGCGTCACCTGCAATACGTCTTCCAGTTTTTCAACCTGGCTTATCATCTGCGCGAGCCGCTGATCGTCTTTGACCAACAGCCAGATACGGCTTTGTTCGTTATCGGGCAACGGCATACACATGATCCCTTCGACGTTAAAGGCGCGGCGGGCAAACAGCCCGCAGACGTGGGACATCACGCCCGGATGGTTGCGTACCGACAGTTCCAGTGTGACCTGCGCGGGAGTCGTAGTCGATGTCTGCATGGTATTAATCTCCAATCATCTCGGTATTGGCGGCACCCGGCGGCACCATCGGGAATACTTTTTCGTTGATATCGATAGCGGCGTGAATCAGCACCGGGCCTCGGCGGTGCAATGCATCACGCAATGCTTCCTGCGGATTGTCGGCGGCGTTCAGATCGCAGGTGGCAAACCCGAAACCGGCGGCGATAGCCAAAAAATTAGTCTGATAGCGGTAATCCGACGCGAAGAAGCGCTGCTGGTAGAACAACTCTTGCTGCTGATGCACCAGCCCCAGCGACTGGTTGTTCATCAACACGATCTTCACGTTCAGGTTTTCTTCGGCGGCGGTGGCCATTTCCTGGATATTCATCATCAGGCTGCCGTCGCCGGAAAAACACACCACGGTGCGTTCAGGTTCGGCCAGCGCCGCGCCGATAGCAGCTGGAACGCCGAATCCCATGGTGCCGAGACCGCCGGAGGTCAACCATTGACGTGGGCGGCGTAACGGATACGCCTGAGCGACCCACATCTGATGTTGGCCGACATCGGTCGCGATGATGGCGCTATCGTCCAGTTGCCCGGCGACGGCGCGGATCAGGCCGTAATGACTCAGCGGATCGTCAACGTTTGGCATGCTGAAGGGAAACTCTTGTTGCAGCCCGCGCATCTGGGACAGCCAGTCAGCGCGTTCATTGCGTTCGATCATCGGCAGCAGGCAGTCCAGCGCCTGTGCGACATCGGCATTCAACGCAATGTGCGGCTGGCGGATTTTACCCAATTCAGCGGGATCGATATCGATATGGATGATGCCGGCGTCTGGGCAGAACTGCTCCGCCTTGCCGATGGCGCGATCGTCAAAGCGGGCGCCCAGTACGACCAACAGATCCGATTGTTGCAGGAGCAGGTTGGTGGCGCGGGCGGCGTGCATGCCCAGCATCCCCAGCGACAACGGATGGTCTACCGGCATGGCGCCCAGCGCCATCAGCGTCATGGTGGTGGGCAGGCCGGCGCGTTCCGCCAGTTCGGTCGCCTGACGATGCGCGCCAGCACTGATGATGCCGCCGCCAAGATACAGGATCGGGCGTTTGGCGCGGTTGATCATTGCAGCCGCCTGATTAACAGCATGCTGATCGATAGCCGGTGCGGCGGTCGGCGCATCCGGCGCCGGCAGTTCAGCCAGATCGAGGGTGGCGGTCTGTACATCCTTCGGAATATCCACCCATACCGGGCCGGGACGGCCAGACTGGGCAATGCGGAACGCATCATTGATGACTCGCGGCAGCTCGCTGATATCGCGTACCAGGTAGTTGTGTTTAGTCACCGGGATGGAAATACCGTAGGTGTCCACTTCCTGAAAGGCATCGGTCCCGATCATACCGGAAGAGACCTGGCCGGTAATGCACACCAGCGGGATGGAGTCGAGCTTGGCGTCGGCGATAGCGGTCAGCAGGTTGGTGGCGCCCGGCCCGCTGGAGGCCATGCACACCGCCGCTTTGCCCTGTGCCCGCGCCATGCCTTGGGCAATGAATCCAGCCCCCTGTTCGTGGCGAGCCAGTACGTGGCGGATGGTTCGGCTTTGTCCCAGCGCATCGTACAACGGCAAGGCAGCGCCGCCCGGGATCCCGGTTACGGTAGTGATGCCTTGCTGTTCCAGCAAACGGACAATCAGCTCAGCTCCTGTATAACGCATAGTCATATCCTTTATCAGAGCCGGTGCTGAGGGAGCGGGGAGGTAGATACGAAAAACCCCGCTCGGCTTGCGCCGGCGGGGTTTGGAATCTTGATTTGGATTCGGAACCCGTTACGGCGCGCTGCCGACCACGACCACCACGACGCGCACGACGACGACCGCGTCTAGCTGCGCGGCGTTGTTGAGTAGTGCGAAAGTAGAGGGGGTGTGTTTCACGGGGAACCTGTTTCGTTTTGGTTAATTAGCGGGTTCATCTAACCATGAGTGTGGAAAACCAAACAATAGCGAGAGGGGGATGAAAACCAAAATCGTGATGACGATCACGGTTTGTCGCCTGAACTAACAGTCATTCCCAGAATCCGTGCGACTTGTTCGTGCTGTTGCAGGGTGGCGGTTGGGCCATCATGGGCGATGCGGCCTTCCAGCACCAAAATGCTGCGCGGGGCGATGCGCAGCGCGTCCGACAGGTGGTGGGACACCATCAACAACGTCAGTTGCCGCTCGGTACAGATATCCTCCACCAGCGTAAGCATCTCCTGACGAAGCGCGGGATCGAGCGCGGAAAAAGGCTCGTCCAGCAGCAGAATCGGTTGTTGGCGGATCAGGCAGCGCGCCAGCGCCGCGCGTTGACGCTGCCCGCCGGAAACCTGCGACGGCAGGCGGCTCAGCAGATCCTCCAGCGCGACTCGCTGCGCAATGCGACGTAACGTGTCGCGCTGCGAGTGGTCGAGCTTCAGGCCCGGATGCAGCCCGAGGGCAATGTTCTGCCCCAGGGTGAGGTGGGGGAACAGGTTGTTTTCCTGAAACAGGATCGAGACCGGGCGTCGGGCGGGCGGAGTATCGGCATGATCCTGGCCGTTGAGCAACAACCGGCCATGCTCGGCCTGCAGGAAACCGGCAATCAGGGCAAGCAATGTACTTTTCCCCGCACCGCTGGGGCCGAGAATAGCCAACCGTTCGCCGGGATCAAGGTGTAGATCGAAGCGCATCGGCAAATGTTGGTAGAGATAGGTCAACTTATCCAGCGTGATCATGACGGCCTGCCAGTTTCTCAATCAGGGTGAATAACAAAAAACAGAGCAACAGCAGCAGCAGTGCGGTCACTGCGCCATCAGCGCTGCGGTAGGCGCCAATCTGTTGATAAAGATAGAACGGCAGAGTACGAAACGACTCGCTGCCGAACAGCGCGATGACGCCGAAATCGCCCACCGACAGCACGCAGGCAAAGGCCAGCGCCTGAGCGATCGGCGGTTTGAGCGCCCGCAACTCCACCACTTTCAGCCGCTGCCAGCCGTGAATATCCAGCGACTGACACAACGGGCCATAGCGCTGTGCGATATCCAGCATCGGATTTTCCAGCACTTTCATTGCGTAGGGAATGGCCATCAGCGCGTTGGTGAGCACCACCAGTTCATAGGGCGAGGTCGGTAATCCGACGGTATGGGTGAAGATCAGAAAAAAGCCGGTCGCCAGCACGATGCCCGGCATCGCCAGAATGAGCAGGCCGCTCAGTTCCAGCCATTGCGCGGCCAGTGTGCGCTGCCGCAGCCGCAACTCCCTGCTGCTCCACAGCAACATCAGCGTCAGGATGACGCACAGTACGCCGGAAGCCAGCGCGATGCGCAGCGAAGTCCATAAGGTTTGCCATAGCGCATTCTGGCGTATGACGCTGACGAGCGAACCGTGCAGCCCGTCAGCCACCACGGCCAGCAATGGCGGCAGTAACAGCAGGAGTGCCGCGACAATCAACAGGGTATCGGCGATGCGGCTGAACGGGCTGTCTTGCGGATCGCGCCAGTCACGCTGCTGGCTGATGCCGACCGGCAGCAGTGTGGTTAACCGCTGCCCAAGCAGCGTCAATCCCAGACAACAGATCAGCTGTAACAGTGCCAGCAGCGCCGCACGCGCCGGGTCGTAATCAAAACTCAGCGCCTGATAAATCGCCAGTTCGATGGTGGTTGCCTGCGGGCCGCCGCCCAGCGAAAGCACGGTAGCGAAACTGGCGAAGCAGAGCATGAAAATCAGTGACCCCGCCGGTAGTAACTGACGGCGCAGCCAGGGCCATTCCACCAGCCGGAAAAAATGCCAGCCGCGCATGCCGAGCTGAGCCGCCAATTGGCGCTGTTCGCTGGAAATGCTCTCCAGCGCCTGCAGCATCAGCCGGGTCGCCAGCGGCAGATTGAAGAACACATGGGCCAGCAGGATGCCCTGCAAACCGTAAGGCGAGAAGCGATAATGCAGCCCGAACAGCGCCAATAGCTGCGCCAGCCAGCCTTCGCGGCCATATACGCTGAGGATACCGAACACCGCCACCAGCACCGGCAACACCAGCGTCATGGCGCATAGCCGCAACAGCCAGCGCCGGCCGGGGAAGCGACGGCGGTAGAGCGCACGCGCCAGAAACAGCGCGGGAAGTGTGGAGAGCAGGGCGGAAAGCAGCGCCTGCCAGACGCTGAATCCGATGACGTGCCACAGGTAACTATCCTGCCACAGCGACAACCATGGCGCCTGCGGCGCATCAAACCACAGCGCGCCGAAGGCCAGCACGGCGGTGGCCGTCAACAACGAGGCTGCCAGACCGCCGGCCCACAGCCAGCCGGGAATCAGCGGCTGACGGCGCGTTGCCATGCCTGCACCCAGCTTGCGCGTTGCTCGGCGACCTGCTGCGGGGTGAACGACAACGAGGTCTTGGGCACCATCAGGCTGTTATAGCCCGCAGGCAACTCGGTTTTAACCGCCGGGTACATCCAGTTGGTGGTCGGGATGATCTGCTGGAAAGCCGGGCTGACCATGAACTGCAGGAAACGCTCCGCCAACTGGGGGTTTTTACTGCCAGCCAGACGACCGGCCACTTCCACTTGCAGGTAATGGCCTTCGGCGAAATCAGCGGCGGCATAGTTGTCTTTCTTCTCGGCGATGATGTGATAGGCCGGCGAAGTGGTGTAGCTCAGTACCAGATCCGCCTCGCCTTTGAGGAATAGACCGTAAGCTTCGCTCCATCCTTTGGTGACGGTAACGGTTTTTTTCGCCAGTTGCTGCCAGGCCTGCGGCGTCTGGTCGCCGTACACTTTTTGCATCCACAGCAGCAAGCCCAAACCCGGCGTGCTGGTGCGCGGGTCTTCGTAAATCACCTTCCACGGCTGGTTGCTTTCCACCAGTTCACGCAGGCTTGTCGGCGGGTTTTTCAGCTTATCTTTGTTGTAGACGAAGGCGAAGTAACCGTAGTCGAACGGCAGAAAGGTGTCGTTTTTCCAACCGCCGGGTACGGCCAGCGCATCGGTGCTAATACCGTGTTTGCTGAACAGGCCGGTTTGTTCCGCCGCCTGCAGCAGGTTGTTGTCCAGACCCAAGACGATATCGGCCGGGCTGTTTTTGCCTTCCATGCGCAGGCGGTTAAGCAGTGAGACGCCATCTTCCAGCGCGACGAATTTCAGTTCGCAGTCGCAGGTTTTTTCAAAGGCGGTTTTGACGCCCGGCCCCGGCCCCCATTCTGACGCGAATGAGTCGTAGGTGTAGACCGTGAGCG
The DNA here is from genome assembly GCF_000400505.1 of Musicola paradisiaca NCPPB 2511. NCBI lineage: Bacteria > Pseudomonadati > Pseudomonadota > Gammaproteobacteria > Enterobacterales > Pectobacteriaceae > Musicola > Musicola paradisiaca. The sequence continues at coordinate 692,502 of NZ_CM001857.1, forward strand.
TCGGTTTGGCGAACACGGGGGCGGATAGCAATAGCAGGCAGGACAGTAATTTTTTTAACACTTTGCACTCCAATTTTTAGCGGATGGCAAAGGTCTTTGAGCAGGCCGGAAGCAGTCTCAAATCCCTTCGCCGGTATTAACCGGATCAGGTTCGACGGGTATTTTCTCAGCGACAAACCGAACAGCGGCGGCATCGCACCCCGTTGAGAACGGCGGTATTGTAAGATGAACGTTACATAAGGGAAAGCACGGAATCCGGCGGTATGCGTTCCGGTTGGCGTCGACATGTACGACGCGGCAATCGCGGTGCGGCGCGCGTTTAGAGATTATCCGGCGGTGCAAACCAGGCGGATTTGAAATCGAACCACCCGCGGGTATTGAGATGGATGCCGCGCATGCTGCGTTGCCCCTGCAATTGCAGCCAATGGTGAAATAGCGGGTGGATTTGCTGGCGTTGTATCAGCGCCTGTCCCCAATCCGGCAAAGAGAGCGAGCCCTGCCGCCACTGGCGGGCGGTCGCGGCCAGGTCTTCGTCTATGCAGTGTTGCAGCAGCGGCATTTCATACAACATGGCAAACAGCGAGAATTCGAGCGGCAGGGCAAAGTTGGCGCTGCCGAGCCACAGATCGCTATCGCCTTGCCCTTGATGCCACTTTTCATAATCCAGATGCTGCACGCTGAGCGTGACATCGTACTGCGCCAGCAGACGCGCCATGATGTCGGTAATATCCTGATATTCGGGATGATCGCGGTAGCTGGTGATACGCAGCCGGGCCAGCGACGCCGGTTTTTCCTGCAAGGCGCGCGGAATATTGTGATGCCAGCGCGGCAGCAGGCCGTAGGCGGGCGACCAACTGCTCTGGTAAATATCGCCCGCCTGGCCGAGCATAGCGACCGGGCTAAGCACCTGGCAGAGCCAACGCCGGACAGCCGGGTCGCACATGGTCGGCGCGCGGCGATCGAACAGGAGGTAGTAACAGCCTTCCTCCAAGCGGTTTTCCAGTTCGTCGGTATGTGTATCGTCTCCCTGTAACTGTATTGAGCAGGGAGGGAGCGACGGTTCATCAGGCAGTACCCAGATACTGACTTCATCGATCAGCGCACGGTAGCCAAAGTAGTCGTCAAATGCCTGAATCTTCAGTTGGCTGTGGGTGTTTTTCACCACCGAGTATGGGCCGGTACCCATCGGCTGGCGCACGAAGTCCGGCAGCGTTTGCCACTCTTTCGGGATGATCATCGCCGGGACGCTGCCCAGCAGCCACGGCAGCCAAACGTCGGGCATGCTGAGCTCAATATCCAGCACGAACGGCGCGGGGGAGGTAATGGCGACCCAATGTGAGAACAGCGGCGACAGCGTCAGCCGTTTCAGGGACGTGACCACATCTTCCATCGTCATTTCCCGACCGTGATGAAAGCGTACCGCCGGACGCAGATAAAACCGCCAATGCAGTGGCGACAGCGCCTGCCAGTGGTGCGCCAGATCCGGCAGGAGTTCCCCATTTTCCTCATTTATGCTGGTCAGCCCGCTGAAGATCTGCCGGGCCAGGTGCATTTCGGAACGCCGTAATGCATTGCCGGGCATCAGGTTATGCATCGGGCGATAATAGAGTATGCGCAGCAGGTGGCGGCCCTGGCGGAAGCTGCGTCCCAGGTGGGACATCAGCATCTGACGCAGGGTCTCCTTGTCGCCGACCAATTGCACCAACTGGTCGATACGGTCTTGTTCCAATAGGTCTTCAGCTCGCTGCTGTTGCAACGTCAGGCCGGTGTACAGGAACGTCAGGCGTGAACGTTTTCCGCGTCCCGCTTCCGCATGCCAGAGCAGCCAACCCTGCTCCTGCATGGCGCGCAGCAGCGATCGAATATGGCGGCGCGAACAATTCAGCAGGACGGCCAATTCCTGTAGCGTGGTGTCGGTATCCTGGCCCTGGAAGCATTGCCATAACCGGACAAACTGCTGTTGCAAACGAGTCGATGACATAAAAGGGGAACTCCACGGCGGAAAGTCATCAATATATTTTTCCCTATATTACGTCGATACTTTGGGTCAGTGAACAACGCAGCGTGAGGAGGCGGATGATGACCTGTCAGTATCGTTTCTATGTGCGTTGGCTGTGTCACGGCAGGCGCGGTTTATGGCGTTTTTTGTCGACGTCACAGCGTATGGCGTTGCTGTTGCAGGTGACGCAGTGGCAGATTGGCGAGATGAACGAGGAAGAATATCGCCATTGGCTGTGATAACGGATGTGAGCGTTGCGGCATCGCGGCTTCAGGCGACGTTCCGTCAGCAACGAACGTGTACCGGCGTCGTCCGGTTCCGGAACGACCTGATTTTCTGAGTAATGGTGCGTTTCACCAGCCAGCGGAATGATCCGCTGGCTTTTTTTATGCTCAATGCGGTCTTCAGACCGCGGGTTTTACTCCACCGGTTTGAGTTTAGCCACGAAATGGCGCAACACCGGCGGTTCGTAGGTGAACGTCAGGCCTTTGATGTCATGCGCCTGGGCTTTCAGCGCAATTAATGCATCGGCGATGTAGTCCATATGGTCATTGGTGTAGACCCGGCGGGGGATAGTTAACCGCAGTAACTCCAGCGGAGACGGTTTTTGCTTGCCGGTGTCCGGGTCGCGCCCCAGCAGTAGCGAACCGATCTCCACGCTGCGGATCCCTGCCTCCAGATAGAGCGCGTTGTTCAGCGCCTGCGCCGGGAATTGTTCCGGCGGAATATGGGGCAGCAATTTTTTCGCATCGACGAACACCGCGTGCCCGCCCACCGGGTACTGAATCGGGATACCGGCCGCTTTCAGGCGTTCGCCGAGGTAAGTCACCTGACCGATACGATAGGTGAGAAAGTCTTCATTGGTGCCCTCTTCCAGACCGATGGCCAGCGCTTCCATATCACGCCCGGCCAGCCCGCCATAGGTGACGAACCCTTCCAGCGGCACGCAGCGCACCCGCACGTCGTTGTACAGATCTTCGTCGCTGCGAAAACAGCACAGGCCGCCGATGTTCACCATCGGATCCTTCTTCGCCGACATGGTGAGCATATCGCCGTACTGATACATCTCGTAAATGATGTCTTTGATGCTCCGTTGCTGATAACCCGCTTCGCGCTGTTTGATAAACCAGGCATTTTCGCAGAAACGGGCGGAGTCGATCACGACCGGGATCCGGTGCTGCTGCGCAATACGGTAGACCTCGCGCATATTGCTCATGGAAACCGGCTGGCCGCCGGAGCTGTTGCACGTCACCGTGGTGATGATGGCGACCACATTTTCCGGGCCGTGCTGTTCGATGGCCGATTGCAGTAGATCGAGATCGAAATCGCCTTTCCAGTCGTAATAGGTGGTGGTGTCGAATGCTTTCGGCGTGACGACGTTGATGGCGCGTGCGCCGGTCATTTCGACGTGGGCGGCGGTGGTATCAAAATGAAAATTAGAGATGAAGACCGGCTTTTGTCCGCCGCCTTCCCGGCGTTTTTTCGCCAGCAGGCAGGGAAACAGGATCTGTTCTGCGCCACGTCCCTGATGGGTCGGGATGGTAAAGGGGTAGCCCAACAGCGATTTCACCTGATCGCATAAGTGGTAATAGTTGCGTGAACCGGCGTAGGCTTCGTCCCCCATCATCAGGCCTGCCCATTGACGGTCGCTCATCGCGCCGGTGCCGGAATCGGTCAGCAGGTCGATATAGACATCTTCGCTGCGCAGCAGAAACGGGTTGTAGCCCGCGTCCTGTAGCGCGTGTTCACGTTCGGCGCGGGATGTCATGCGGATGTTTTCCACCATTTTGATGCGAAAAGGCTCGGGAATGCGTTTCATGCGATATCTCCATGACGCCCGTTTGCGGGCATGAGCGCCGCAATACGGGTCAGTAAATTGAAATAAAAGGAAAAAGTCAGCGCAGTGCTGAATCAGGCATGAAACGGGCGAGGGAAATCGTTGGTGAGACGGTGGTCGATGTTAAACCAGGGGCGACTATCGCCGGAGATGCTCAGGCGATAACACCGAATGATGCGTGTCATGAGTCCTCCCTACGCAGGGTATAACGGAACCACAGCATAAAACGTCGATGCGGCGGGGACTGTGATCGCTTCGGCAGTCAGGAGCGGGGCGTCGTGCTTATCGGTGTAAACGCTATAGATAATTGTTATCATTATCGTCTTTGCGGTGCGGCCGGGTGAGGCCGGTTTGCGGGCAGACGTGATGATTTGACAACCAGAGAGGCGGATTATGTCGGGAGTTCAGGGGTATAAGGTGTTTGATATCACATTGACGCGCAAGGAAATGCTGACACCATCGCTGATGTGTTGCGTGTTTGGCGGCGAGGCGATCAGGGAAATGAAAATGGGCGCGCCGGACCAACGCATCAAACTGCTGTTTCCTTCTGAAGACGGTACTCCCTCTCGGTTGCCGACCGAAGGCGAATGGTATCGGCTGGCGCAGCAGTTGCCGAAGGCGCAGCGGCCGATTCCGCGCACCTATACGATGCGGCGTCTGGACACGGAAAAAGGTGAAATGGCGGTGGAGTTTGTTATCCACGGAACCGAAGGCCCGGCATCGTCCTGGGCGATGACGGCCCAGCCGGGAGCTGAAGTCCAGGCGGTGGCGCCCAATGGCGCTTTTCCTGATGATTGTGGCGGGTATGAGTGGGTGTTGCCGCCCAGGGTGACGCAAGTGATGTTGGCCGCCGATGAAACGGCCTTGCCGGCGGTGAAAGGCATTCTTGAGCAGCTTGCTGAACGGGCTGAACCGCCACGAGTTCAGGCGTTTATCGAGGTACCACTGGCGGCGGACTGTGTCGATCTGAGCCAATTCGCTTTTGCTGAGGTGTTCTGGCTGCCGCGTGCAGATACCGGTGCGAGCTATGGTGAGCGGCTATTGGCGGCGGTACGCCAGTCGGCGCAGTTGCCGGAGGCCGTATCCTCGTCGGGCCTGGACGTGCAGGACATTCCTGACGATGAGGTACTGTGGGAACGTGCTCAGGTGCAGCAAGGTGAGTTTTTCGGGTGGATTGCTGCCGAGTCTTCGTCAGTAAAGAACCTGCGTCGCTATCTGCTGGGCGAACGCGGTATTGCGCGCGAAGCGGTGACGTTTATGGCTTACTGGAGCCGTGGGGCTCGTTCACATTAATCAGGTTAAAACAAAGCCCACCGGGGTGGGCTTTACCGTCGCAAACCGTGGCATTAACGCAGGAATGCCGGTTGCTGTTGTTCGTAACGGGTGATCGCCGCATCGTGCTGCAACGTCAGGCCGATACTGTCCAGCCCGTTGATCATGCAGTGACGACGGAAGCTGTCTATCTCGAATGAATAGGTTTTCTCGCCGGCTTGCACGGTCTGGGCTTCCAGATCCACCGTAAAAGTGATGCCGTTATGGTTTGCCACCAGTGTGAACAGATCGTCGATGTCGTTTTCGCTCAGTTTCACCGGCAGCAACTGGTTGTTGAAGGCGTTGCCGTAGAAGATATCGGCGAAGCTCGGTGCGATCACCACGTTGAAACCGTAGTCGGTCAACGCCCAGGGGGCGTGTTCGCGGGACGAACCGCAGCCGAAGTTTTCACGAGCCAGCAGGATGCTGGCGCCTTTATAGCGCGGCTGGTTCAGCACGAAATCCGGGTTGGGTTGCTGGCCCGCGTCATCAAGAAAGCGCCAGTCGTGGAACAGATGCTGACCAAACCCGGTACGGGTGACTTTCTGCAGGAACTGTTTCGGGATGATCGCATCGGTATCGACATTGGCGGCATCCAGCGGCACCACCAGACCTGTGTGTTGAGTAAATTTAGCCATGGTTGCCTCTCTTAATTCAGTTCACGGATATCAGCGAAACGGCCCGTTACCGCCGCCGCCGCGGCCATCGCCGGGCTGAGCAGATGGGTGCGGCCGCCACGGCCCTGACGTCCTTCGAAGTTGCGGTTGCTGGTGGAGGCGCAACGCTCGCCCGGGTTCAACCGGTCGTTGTTCATGGCCAGACACATGGAGCAGCCGGGCAGACGCCATTCGAAACCGGCTTCGATAAAGATCTTGTCCAGACCTTCCTCCTCCGCCTGTGCTTTGACCGGGCCGGATCCCGGCACCACGTAGGCTTGTACGCCGGCGGCGACTTTGCGGCCTTTAGCGATAGCCGCCGCCGCCCGCAGATCTTCAATTCGGGAGTTGGTGCAGGAACCGATGAACACCTTGTCGATGGCGACATCGGTCAGTTTTACACCTGCCTCCAGGCCCATGTAGGCCAGCGCTTTGGCTGCGGATGCGCGTTCCACCGGATCGTTGAAGGACTCCGGCGCCGGAATCTGCTGGTTGACGGCAATTACCTGGCCGGGGTTGGTGCCCCAGGTGACTTGCGGCGCGATATCGGCGGCGCTCAGGGTGACAACCGCATCAAAGACCGCGTCGGCATCGGATTTCAGCGATGTCCAATAGGCGACGGCGTCATCCCAGTTACTGTCCTTCGGCGCGAACTGGCGGCCCTTCAGATAGGCGAAGGTAGTTTCATCCGGCGCGACCAGGCCGGCCTTGGCGCCCATTTCTATCGCCATGTTGCACAGGGTCATACGGCCTTCCATGCTCAGCGCTTCAATCGCCTTGCCGCAGAATTCCACAACATAGCCAGTACCGCCTGCGCTACCGGTTTTGCCGATGATCGCCAGTACGATGTCTTTGGCGGTGATGCCGGGAGCGGCGTCGCCGGTGACTTCGATTTTCATGGTTTTGGCGCGGCCCTGTTTCAGGGTCTGCGTCGCTAGCACATGTTCGACTTCGGAAGTACCGATACCAAATGCCAGTGCGCCGAAAGCGCCGTGGGTGGCGGTGTGGGAGTCGCCGCAGACGATGGTCATACCCGGCAGGGTCATGCCCTGTTCCGGCCCGATCACATGCACGATGCCCTGAAACGGATGATTCAAGTCATACAGTTGGACGCCGAATTCAGCGCAGTTCTTGATCAGTTCCTGCATTTGAATACGGGCCATTTCGCCGCTGGCGTTGATGTCGCGCGTCTGGGTCGAGACGTTGTGATCCATGGTGGCGAAGGTTTTGCCCGGCTGGCGAACGTTACGCCCCATGGCGCGCAGGCCGTCGAACGCCTGCGGCGATGTGACTTCGTGCACCAGATGCCTGTCGATATACAGCAGCGGCGTTTCATTCGGCGCTTCGTGAACCACATGTGCTTCAAACAGTTTCTGATATAAGGTCTTACTCATGATTACGCCTCTTCCGCTACAAACCGGGCAATTGCGTCGCCCATTTCATCGGTGCTGACTGCATGGCCGTCGCTGGTCAGATCGCCGGTACGATAACCGGCCGCCAGCGCTTTGTTCACCGCCAGTTCAATGGCGTCTGCCGCTTCGCCGGCGTTCAGGCTGTAGCGCAGCAGCAGGGCGGCGGACAGAATCTGGGCAATGGGGTTGGCGATGTTTTTGCCAGCGATATCCGGCGCCGAACCGCCCGCGGGTTCGTACAAGCCAAAACCCTGTTCGTTCAGGCTGGCTGACGGCAGCATCCCCATCGAACCGGTGATCATGGCGCATTCGTCGGACAGGATGTCGCCGAACAGGTTGGAACACAGCAGGACGTCGAACTGAGCCGGGTCTTTGATCAACTGCATGGTGGCGTTGTCGATGTACAGATGGTTCAGGTGTACGTCCGGGTAGTCACGCGCAATTTCATTGACGATTTCACGCCACAGAATTGAGCTTTGCAGCACGTTGGCTTTGTCGATGGAGGTCACGACGCGGCGGCGTTTACGGGCGGATTCAAACGCGATGCGCGCAATACGTTCAATTTCAAAACGGTGATAGACCTCGGTATCGAATGCGCGTTCGTGCATGCCGCTGCCTTCGCGCCCCTTCGGCTGACCAAAATAGATACCGCCCGTCAGTTCACGCACGCACAGGATATCGAAGCCTTTGGCCGCGATATCGCTGCGCAGCGGGCAGAACGCTTCCAGACCCTGATACAGTTTCGCCGGGCGCAGGTTGCTGAACAGGCGAAAGTGCTTGCGCAACGGCAACAGCGCGCCACGCTCAGGCTGTTCTGCCGGTGGCAGGTGTTCCCATTTCGGGCCGCCGACCGAACCGAACAGAATGGCGTCGGCCTGCTCGCAGCCGGCAATGGTACCCTGCGGCAGCGGGGTACCCTGACGATCGATGGCGATACCGCCGACGTCGTATTCGCTGGTGGTGATACGCAGATCGAAACGCTGACGAACTGCATCCAGAACCTTGTGGGCTTGCGCCATCACTTCCGGGCCGATGCCATCACCCGGCAGTACGGCGATATGGTAACTCTTGGTCATCACACTGTTTCCTGACTGTTTTGTTTATTGTTGTGTTGCTGCAAACGTTGTACTTCCTTCTCAACCAGTTGCGCCCGTTTGATGTTATTCAATACGTTAACCAGCGCATTGGCGGAGGATTCCACAATATCGGTGGCCAGACCAACGCCATGGAAGCGACGCCCCTGGTATTCGGCGACGATATCCACTTGCCCCAGCGCTTCTTTACCCTGCCCTTTGGCGGACAGCTGGTATTTGACCAGCGTAATCGGGTAGCCGGTGATACGGTTGATAGCCTGATAGACGGCATCGACCGGGCCGTTACCGGTCGCGGCTTCGGCGATATTTTCTTCGCCGCAGAACAGTTTGACGGAAGCGGTCGCCATCACACTGGAACCGGACTGTACGCTGAAGTAATCCAGACGATAAAACTCGGAGGTTTCCTGCTGGTTGTTGATAAACGCCAGCGCTTCCAGATCGTAGTCGAACACCTGGCCTTTTTTATCCGCCAGTTTCAGGAAGGCGGCGTAGAGGTCGTCCATATTGTAGTCGTGTTCTTTGTAACCCATTTCTTCCATGCGGTGTTTCACCGCGGCGCGGCCGGAACGGGAAGTCAGATTCAACTGTACTTCTTTCAGGCCGATGGATTCCGGCGTCATGATTTCGTAGTTTTCGCGGTTTTTCAGTACGCCGTCCTGATGGATACCGGAAGAGTGCGCAAAGGCATTGGCGCCCACCACCGCTTTGTTCGCCGGAATCGGCATATTGCAGATTTTGCTGACGATCTGGCTGGTGCGGTAAATTTCCTGATGGTTGATGCCGGTGTGCAGGCCCATCAGTTGACTACGTACCTTGAGCGCCATAATCACTTCTTCCAGCGCACAGTTGCCTGCGCGTTCGCCGATGCCGTTCAGCGTGCCTTCGACCTGACGCGCGCCGGCATGCACTGCCGCCATGGCGTTGCCGACCGCCAGCCCCAGATCGTCATGGGTATGGACGGAAATAATGGCTTTGTCGATGTTGGGAACGCGCTGGTACAGAGAGGCGATGATGTTGCCGAATTCGTGGGGCAGGGTGTAGCCGACGGTATCCGGGATGTTGATGGTGCGCGCCCCGGCGTTGATCGCAGCTTCCACTACCCGGGACAGATCTTCAATCGGGGTGCGTCCGGCATCCTCGCAGGAGAATTCAACGTCGTCGGTGTAGTTGCGCGCGCGTTTGATCATGTAGATGGCGCGTTCGATCACGTCGTCCAGCGTGCTGCGCAGTTTAGTGGCGATATGCATCGGCGAGGTGGCGATGAAGGTATGAATGCGGAATGCTTCCGCTACACGCAGCGCTTCAGCGGCAACATCTATATCCTTTTCGACGCAACGGGCGAGCGCGCAGACACGGCTATTCTTGATCTGGCGAGCAATGCTCTGTACGGATTCGAAGTCGCCCGGAGAGGATACCGGAAAACCTACTTCCATAACGTCAACACCCATGCGCTCCAGCGCCATCGCGATCTGAATTTTTTCTTTGACGCTCAAGCTGGCCTGCAATGCCTGTTCACCGTCGCGCAATGTGGTATCGAAAATAATGACTTGCTGGCTCATTGGTCTCTTCCTTTTATCCTGTTTGTCTGGGCGCCCGGCGAGTAAAAAAAACCCGCGCAGTGGCGCGGGTTTTTATACGTGTGATGTGAAATCAGCTCTGATTTTCGCTCACCGGCATACCGCGCACATAAGATGCGTTTAGTAGTAGGCCTAGTAGCTGAGCGAAGTTGAACATGTTGTTCTGTCATCCAGAGTGATTAAAATTTTGTGCTGGCGTTATTGGTACTTGATTCACGGAGGGATGTCAACCACGGATTGGCGAGAAGAACCGGGTCAAAGACGCTTCAGCCGTCACATTTCGCAAGTGGAAACCGGGGAAAGCGCTTTCCACCAGAATGCGCTCACGGTAGACTCCTGCCCAGAAACGTACACCTGTTCGCTGAAATTTTCTGGCCCGCACTTCATGAGTAAACATCCATTATCACACTATCATCTGGTTCAACGTATTCAGCATCAGGTCGCTGTTCGATCTGATGCGCCGGCGTTTCGGGAATGGGATCCCGAACGTGAACTGCATTTGGTCTGGCGGCAGGTCGGAGAGCGAGTCAACCGTATCGCCTGCGGATTGCTGGCATTGGGGATCGAAGTGCAGGAACGGGTGGCTATTTTCTCGGATAACGGGATCAACTGGTCGCTGGCGGATCTGGCCTTGTTACATTTGCGGGCAATTACGGTGCCGCTGTATGCCACCAGTTCGGTGGGGCAGGCGGCATTCATTCTCAACGATGCGGATATTCGCACGGTTTTTGTCGGCGGGCAGGCGCAGTTCGATACCTTGATGTCGCTACGCGAGGCCTGTCCTCAACTTCGCCATATCATTCTGCTGGATGACAATATTCGGCGTCGTGGATGCGATATTGCGGTGTATTTGCGGGAGTTTGAAGCATCGGCGGATGAGGCGGTTTGGCTGCCTGAGCTGCAACGGCGTATTGACGAACGCGATTTGAATGATCTGTTTACACTGATTTATACCTCAGGAACGACCGGCGAGCCTAAAGGCGTGATGCTGGATTACGCCAACATGGCGACTCAACTTAAGCTGCATGATGAACGGCTTGACGTCTCTGACCAGGATGTTTCCCTGTGCTTTTTGCCGTTGTCCCACGTATTTGAACGGGCATGGAGTTTTTTCATCATGCACTGTGGTGCGCTGAATGTGTACCTGAGCGATACCAATCAGGTTCGGGCCACCATGGAAGCGGTGTCGCCGACGTTGATGTGTGCGGTGCCGCGCTTTTACGAAAAGGTGTACTGCGGTATTCACGAGAAAGTGGCGCAGGCGCCGTGGCATCGTCGCCTGCTGTTCCGCTGGGCGCTGGAACGAGGGCGTCATCTGCATGCCCGCCGGCAAGCCGGTAGACGTGTCGGCTTCTGGGGCCGCGCCGCGCATAGAATCGCCGACCGGCTGGTATTGCAGCGCCTGCGGCAATTGCTCGGTGGTCGGGTTCGCTTCCTGCCAGCGGCGGGCGCTCGTCTTGACGGTAATATCATCGCCTTTTTTCAGTCGATAGGCGTCCGCATCGTTTACGGATATGGCCTGACGGAAACCTGCGCGACGGTATCCTGCTGGGAGCATGAGGCGATCTCTCTGATGTCGGTGGGGACGCCGTTGCCCGGTATCGAGGTTCGTATCGGCGAGGAGAGTGAAATTCAGGTGCGGGGCGCTACGGTGATGCGCGGCTATTTTCATCGTCCGGAAGAGACCGCCGCAGCCTTTACGCCAGATGGCTGGTTTAAAACGGGTGATGCAGGCGAACTGGACGAACGGGGAAATCTGTTTATTACCGAACGCATCAAGGATCTGATGAAGACCTCCGGCGGAAAATATATTGCCCCTCAATGTCTGGAAGGCACCTTGGGGCAAGATCGCTATATCGAGCAGGTGGCGGTGATTGCGGATGCGCGCAAATATGTCTCGGCCCTGATTGTGCCGTGTTTCGAGGCTTTAGAGGAGTACGCCCGCTCCATCAATCTTCGCTATCAGGATCGGTTGGATCTCTTGCGCCACAATCATATTTTGGAATTGTTTGAACAACGTTTGCAGGAGATGCAGAAGGAGTTCGCACGTTTCGAACAAGTGAAGAAATTTACCCTTCTGCCCGCGCCGTTTAGCATGGAAGACGGCGAACTGACGCCGACATTAAAACTGCGTCGTAAAGTCATCCATCAGCGTTATCAGCCTGAAATCGACGCAATGTACGCGGAGTGATCGCTCCGCCGTCGAACCATAGAAATTCGTCGTCGATATTTCACACTTTAATCAATGGGCGCCGCGGCATAATTCCCAACCCGGCGCGCACTCTTTAGCGTTTTATCTCAGTCGTTTCCCCTTTAACAGTTCGTTTACCGAAATGAAGCGCCTAGACCTGTGGGCAAGCGTTTGCCTGCACTATAATCTGGCGTTATGTTAATAAGTTATATCGAAATATAACGTTAGGCGGGGTATCCCGCGTTAAACGGAAGCAATTCGCATCTGAACAGAAGAGGCAAACCCATGGAGATGTTGTCAGGCGCCGAAATGGTGATCCGATCGTTGATCGATCAGGGCGTTAAGCACGTGTTCGGCTATCCAGGCGGCGCGGTGCTGGATATTTACGATGCCCTGCATACGGTTGGCGGCATAGAGCATATTCTGGTGCGTCATGAACAAGGCGCGGTACATATGGCGGACGGGTATGCCCGTGCCACGGGCGAGGTGGGCGTCGTGTTGGTGACTTCGGGGCCGGGGGCGACCAACGCCATTACCGGTATCGCCACGGCTTACATGGACTCCATCCCGTTGGTGGTGATTTCCGGCCAGGTCGCTACCTCGTTGATTGGTTATGATGCGTTTCAGGAGTGTGACATGGTCGGGATTTCCCGGCCGGTGGTGAAACACAGCTATCTGGTCAAGCAGACGGAAGACATTCCCACCGTACTCAAAAAGGCCTTCTATCTGGCAGCCAGCGGGCGTCCCGGCCCTGTCGTGGTGGATCTGCCGAAAGATATTCTCAATCCGGCGAAAAAACTGCCTTACGCTTATCCCGATCACGTTGCCATGCGTTCCTACAACCCGACTGTTCAGGGGCATAAAGGGCAGGTGAAACGTGCATTGCAGACGTTGCTGGCGGCGGAGCGCCCTGTGGTTTATGCCGGGGGCGGCGTTATTAATGCAGGCTGCCATCAGGAATTGCGTGAGCTGGTGGAAAAATTGAATTTGCCGGTCGCCGAGTCATTGATGGGGCTGGGCGGTTTCCCTGGCACGCATCGCCAGAGTCTGGGGATGCTGGGTATGCACGGTACTTACGAAGCCAATATGGCGATGCACAATGCGGATGTGATTTTCGCCGTCGGCGTGCGTTTTGACGATCGCACCACCAATAATCTGGCGAAATACTGCCCGAATGCCACGGTGTTGCATATCGACATCGATCCTACTTCCATTTCCAAAACGGTGGCGGCGGATATTCCCATCGTCGGCGATGCTCGCCAGGTACTCGGGTTGATGCTGGAACTGTTGGCTCAGGGCGGGGAAGCGCAACAGAATTTTGATACATTGCGCGATTGGTGGCAGCGTATCGAGCAATGGCGCGCCCGCCAATGCCTGAAATACAACCCCGAAGGGGACACCATTAAACCTCAGGCTGTCATCGAGACGTTGCACCGCCTGACGCAGGGTAAGGCTTATGTTGCCTCTGATGTCGGTCAGCACCAGATGTTTGCCGCACTGTATTATCCGTTCGATCTGCCGCGACGCTGGGTCAATTCCGGTGGGTTGGGCACGATGGGGTTCGGTCTGCCTGCGGCATTGGGCATCAAACTGGCATTGCCGGAAGAAACGGTGGTTTGTGTGACCGGTGACGGTAGTATCCAGATGAATATTCAGGAGTTGTCCACCGCATTGCAGTATGACCTGCCTATTGTGGTTGTGAATCTTAACAACCGTTTCCTGGGAATGGTGAAGCAGTGGCAGGACATGATCTATTCCGGTCGCCACTCCAGTTCTTATATGGAATCTCTGCCTGATTTTGTTCGTCTGGCGGAAGCCTACGGTCATGTGGGGATCGCCATCGATAAGCCGGAAGAGCTGGAGCCGAAGCTGCAAGCAGCGCTGGCGCAGAAAAACCGGTTGGTGTTTGTGGATGTTCGGGTGGACAGCAGCGAGCATGTCTACCCTATGCAGATCCGTGGCGGCGGAATGGATGAAATGTGGTTAAGCAAGACGGAGAGGACCTGATCATGCGTCGGATTTTATCGGTATTGCTGGAAAACGAATCAGGTGCTCTGTCGCGCGTGGTCGGCTTGTTTTCTCAGCGTGGTTATAATATTGAAAGCCTCACGGTCGCGCCGACGGACGATCCTACGCTGTCGCGTATGACGATCCAGACGGTTGGGGATGAGAAGGTTCTGGAGCAGATCGAAAAGCAATTGCACAAGTTGGTGGACGTTCTGCGCGTCAGTGAGCTGGGGCAAGGGGCTTATGTCGAGCGCGAACTGATGCTGGTGAAGATTCAGGCGACCGGTTATGGCCGGGAGGAGGTCAAACGTACCACTGAGATTTTCCGCGGCCAAATCATTGATGTGACGCCCTCGCTGTATACCGTTCAGCTCGCGGGAGCCAGCGATAAGCTGGACGCATTTCTTAATACTGTGCGTGAAGTTGCTGAAATTGTTGAAGTCGTTCGTTCAGGGATTGTCGGTGTTTCCCGCGGTGATCGCGTGATGCGCTGAACGGTACGTTATCTGGATCAGCCCCTTTTGTCTCGAACGTCGTTAGCGGTTTACTGATAAGCGCCGGAGGTTCGATAATTATGCGGATCTCCGGTCTCTTTATGAATTAATTAAGTCATAAAAGCGGTTGCCCGTCAGTGTTTTCTGCGGTTAGATCGGTATTATATCCATGGCTAATACATGGTTATCACTTCATTCTTTTATCCGGCTTATTAAGGGGTTACCAGTGAAACTGGATGAAATCGCGCGTCTTGCGGGCGTTTCGCGTACCACCGCCAGTTACGTTATCAACGGAAAGGCAAAACAGTATCGCGTCAGCGATAAAACCGTTGAGAAGGTTATGGCTGTGGTCAGAGAGCATAATTATCATCCGAATGCTGTGGCTGCAGGTTTGCGTGCCGGGCGCACCCGATCCATCGGGTTGGTGATCCCCGATCTGGAGAACACCAGTTATACCCGTATTGCCAATTATCTGGAGCGTCAGGCCCGCCAGCGAGGCTATCAGCTACTTATCGCCTGCTCCGAAGATCAGCCTGATAATGAAATGCGTTGTATCGAGCATCTGCTGCAACGGCAGGTGGATGCAATCATTGTGTCGACGGCACTACCGCCGGAACATCCGTTTTATCAGCGTTGGGCGAATGACCCCTTACCGGTGATTGCGCTGGATCGCGCGCTGGATCGCGAGCACTTTGCCAGCGTGGTTGGCGCGGATATGGAAGATGCCGAGATGCTGGCGCAAGAACTGCGTAAAGTCCCCGCCGAATCTGTGCTCTATCTGGGTGCGCTGCCTGAGTTGTCCGTAAGTTTCCTGCGTGAGCAGGGGTTTCGCAGCGCCTGGGCCGACGATCCGCGTAAGGTGTCGTTCGTCTATGCCAATAGTTATGAGCGCAGCGCAGCGGCGGCGAGATTCGCGGATTACCTGAAAGATCACCCTATGCCGGAGGCGTTGTTCACGACCTCTTTCCCGTTGTTGCAAGGGGTGATGGATGTGACGTTGAAGCAAAGCGGACGCCTGCCCAACAATCTGGCTATCGCCACGTTTGGTGATAACGAACTGCTGGATTTCCTGGAATGCCAGGTGCTGGCCGTCGCACAGCGTCATCGCGAAGTCGCAGAACGGGTATTGGAGTTGGTGCTGGCGAGCCTGGACGAACCCCGTAAACCTAAGCCGGGGCTATATCGGATTCGGCGTAATTTATATCGTCGCGGATTTTTGAATCGTCGGTAGATTTCTGCGGCACGTTGGAAATCGTGGAGATTTCCAACGTGATAAGAGCATTCCTATTTTTTCCCGTATATTATATATACCCATCTGCTAATTCTTTCCCTTAATTACTGCCAATTCGTTGACGGTTTAGAACCGGTACGCGGAAAAGATGACGACAATATTCCAGGAAATAACCGTACACCACGCCCATTAACATTGAAATAATAGCATTACTACCCACAGCTCTTACGATTTGAGACAAGTCGGCGCCAATTGCCCACAGTATTGCGGCATACACGGGGGACTGAAAACTCACGTAGGCAAACAGGTCGGCCAGATTTCTTATCCCATGCTTGTTTTTTCCCCATTTTAATAACAACGCCACAATGCGATCCCGGTAAAGCCCATAAGGCCAGGCAATAACGATATTGACAGGAATGGAGAGTAATCGGGAGGACAGCGATTGCTGAAACGTCATTTCAGAAAGCAGCATTTCTACCGCCATACCGGTAATGAAGCAATAAATCACCATTGCAACAGTATCCGCCAGGACACTGCGCAAGCGATAAAGCAAGGGGGGCATATTTTTCTCCACTTTACTAGATGATACGTTTATTAATGATGCGATTATTTGGTTTTTAGTTTTGTGTTTTTAGCTTTTATATAGTTTACATGTCTGAATGATGTTTAATAAGTAGCTTAAAATTTTTATTTTTGTGTGTTTTTTGTTCATTATCGTGACTTTATGGGCATAGAATACTTTTTACGTGCAATTATCATTTCTTATGGATTAAAGTTTTTTAAAAACAATGCGTTGTGTTTTTATACGGATAAAGGGGAAGCAATGAGGCGAGAGAATGAGCAGAAGTGGAGGCGAAAACAGGATTTTTCGAGAAATATTTTTCACCGCAATATACTGTGAATTCAAACAGTATTTAGGCGGCATTGTTAGCAAATTTGTCGATTATGTTTCGATTATGGATATATAACGTAAATTGAAGTAATTCATTGATGTGATTGCAGTAAAAAAATGAGAAGCAGATATCAATAAAAAGAATATGACCGGTATTTATACTGATAATCAGGATATGAATTTAAAAAAACGTTTAAAAATCAAACAAAAAAATCTTTCTAAGAATTCGCTGATATTTGTGAAATACGTATCGATTTGTGTCAGGAAAAATAATATTGCGCGTAATTAAAAAACCTATATCTTAGAGCGCTTTCTTAAAAGTCATTAATTTTACTTAAATAATCACGTTATTACTCGTCATTATTTTTTCGTGGGTGTTTTTTGTGTCGGCTTTTTTCCTTCCAATTAAAGCAAGAATAATTCCCCGGCCCGTTTGTACTGGCTTGACAAGCTTTTCATCCCCTCCGTAAACTTTGAGACGTGGGATTTTGTGGGATAAAGTGGTAAAGAAGATCATGAAGGGCTAAATACTGTCATGTTTCGTGGGGCTACGCTGGTAAACCTCGACAGTAAAGGACGGCTTGCCGTACCTACCCGTTATCGGGAATTACTGAACGAGGAAGCTCAAGGGCAAATGGTATGTACCATTGACCTCCATCAGCCCTGTCTGCTGCTTTATCTTCTGCCTGAGTGGGAACTTATCGAGCAGAAACTTTCCCGCCTGTCGAGTATGCATCCTGCGGAACGCCGTGTTCAGCGGTTGTTGTTAGGGCACGCGAGCGAGTGCCAGATGGATGGGGCCGGGCGATTGCTGATTGCTCCGACCCTTAGGCAACACGCAGGATTGACAAAAGAAGTGATGCTGGTCGGTCAGTTCAACAAGTTTGAACTGTGGGATGAACAGACCTGGTATCGGCAAGTCAAGGAGGACATGGACGCTACGCAATCATCTCAGGAACCGTTGTCTGAGCGATTGCAGGATTTATCACTATAGCCATGGCAGAAACGTTTAAACATACCACCGTACTGCTGGATGAGGCTGTCAACGGTCTGAATATCCGCAGTAACGGTATCTATATCGACGGTACGTTTGGCCGCGGCGGCCACTCCCGTCTTATTCTGTCCCATCTTGGAACGGACGGTCAGCTGTTGGCGATCGATCGCGATCCTCAGGCCGTGTCCGCGGCAAGCGCGATTCATGATGCGCGTTTTTCAATTATTCACGGCCCGTTTTCGTCATTGGCCGATTATGTCGCCGAACGTGGTCTTGTCGGTCGGATCGACGGTATCTTGTTAGATTTGGGTGTTTCTTCTCCTCAGCTTGATGATCCTGAACGCGGATTCTCATTCATGCGCGATGGGCCGCTGGATATGCGCATGGATCCCTCTCGCGGCGTTTCTGCGGCTGAATGGTTGATGAACGCAGAGGCCGACGACATCGCGTGGGTGCTGAAAACCTTTGGCGAGGAGCGTTTTGCCAAACGTATCGCACGCGCAATTGTGGAGCGTAATCGCGTTGAACCGTTGACTCGTACTAAAGCGTTGGCGGAGTTGATCGCTGCTGCTTGCCCGATCCGCGAAAAACACAAACACCCGGCGACACGTTCCTTTCAGGCCATCCGGATTTATATCAACAGCGAATTGGACGAGATTGAGCGAGCTTTGGAAGGCGCTCTGCAAGTGTTGGCTCCACATGGCCGCTTATCGGTTATCAGCTTTCATTCGCTGGAAGATCGCATTGTGAAACGTTTTATCCGCCAGCATAGTCGCGGGCCCCAGGTGCCTGCCGGGTTGCCGCTGACGGAGGCTCAGTTGAAGAGCCAGGGGGGACGCACGCTGAAGGCGGTCGGGAAAATGATGCCTTCGGAAAGCGAAGTCGGGGAAAACCCGAGGGCGCGTAGTTCCGTCTTGCGTTTTGCCGAGAGATTACCTGCGTGATCGGCAATGAGCGCCACTCTCTCGGGGTGGTGATTGGCGGCGATTTGCTGCGTTATGGCAAGTTGCCGATGCTGTTGCTGATTGCCGTGCTGGTCTCCGCGATCCTGGTGGTGACGACTGCGCACCGGACACGTTTGTTGACGGCGGAGCGCGAAAGGCTGTTGCTGGAACGTGATGCGCTGGATATTGAATGGCGCAACCTCATTCTTGAGGAGAACGCGCTGGGCGATCACAGCCGCGTGGAACAAATTGCTACAGAAAAGCTTCATATGGTGCATGTCGATCCTTCACAGGAAAATATTGTGGTTAAGCAACAATGATTGAATAGGTATCGCTAAACGATGAAAGCCGCGCGCCCAGGAAAATTGAAGCGTCAGGAAGAGCATGCCAGCTTTGTCAGCTGGCGTTTTGCGTTGCTTTGCGGCGGTATTTTGCTATGCCTGGTTGGATTGATGATGCGTACCGCCTATCTGCAGGTGATCGCGCCCGATAAGCTGGTGCGCGAAGGCGATATGCGTTCGCTGCGCGTGCAGGAAATTCCGACTGCGCGGGGCATGATCAGCGACCGTGCCGGTCGTCCGTTGGCGGTCAGCGTACCGGTCAATGCCGTCTGGGCCGATCCGAAAGATCTGAACGATCATGGCGGCATCTCGCTGGATACGCGCTGGAAGGCGCTGGCTGATGCGCTGGGTATCCCGTTGGATCAGATCGCGGCGAAGATTAACGCCAATCCAGACGGACGCTTTGTTTATCTCGCGCGTCAGGTTAATCCGGCGATCGGCGAGTATATCCATAAATTGAAGCTGCCCGGCATCAACCTGCGTCAGGAATCTCGTCGTTATTATCCCTCTGGGCAGGTGACTTCCCATCTTATCGGTTTTACTAATATTGACGGGCAGGGCATTGAAGGCATTGAAAAAAGCTTCGATCGCTGGCTGACCGGCAGGCCGGGGGAGCGCACGGTACGTAAGGATCGATTCGGGCGGGTGATCGAGGATATTTCATCGGTGGACAGCCAGGCCGCGCATAATCTGGTGCTCAGTATCGACGAGCGGTTACAGGCGCTGGTCTATCGCGAACTGAACAACGCCGTAGCCTTCAACAAGGCCGAATCCGGCACCGCCGTGCTGGTGGATGTGAATACCGGCGAAGTGCTGGCGATGGCCAACAGCCCGTCCTACAACCCGAACAACCTGACGGGCACGCCGACCGACGTGATCCGTAACCGCGCCATTACTGATATTTTCGAACCCGGTTCGACCGTGAAGCCGATGGTGGTGATGACGGCGCTGCAGCGTAACGTCGTGAAGGAAAATGCGGTACTCAATACGTTGCCGTATTACATCAATGGGCATGAGATCAAGGACGTTGCGCGCAACAGCGAACTGACGCTGACGGGCGTGCTGCAGAAATCCAGTAACGTCGGGGTGTCGCATCTGGCTCTGGCGATGCCTGCTGCCGCGGTAGTGGATACTTACTCTCGTTTCGGCCTCGGTAAAGCGACCAATCTAGGGTTGGTTGGTGAAAGTCTGGGGTTGTTTCCCAACCGTCAACGTTGGTCGGATATTGAACGCGCTACCTTTTCATTCGGATATGGCCTGATGGTGACGCCGCTGCAACTGGCGCGGATGTACGCCACCATCGGTAGCTTCGGTATTTACCGTCCGCTTTCCATTACTAAAGTCGATCCTCCGGTGCCGGGGGAGCGCATATTTTCCGAGCAGATTGTCCGCACCGTGGTGCACATGATGGAGAGCGTGGCGCTGCCTGGCGGCGGCGGAACCAAAGCCGCTGTTAAAGGGTATCGTATTGCTATCAAAACCGGTACGGCGAAAAAAGTCGGCCCGGACGGCAAATACATTAACAAATATATCGCCTATACCGCCGGGGTGGCGCCCGCCAGCAATCCTCGTTTCGCGCTGGTTGTGGTCATCAACGATCCCCAGGCGGGCAAATATTACGGCGGTGCGGTATCGGCGCCGGTGTTCGGAGCCATCATGGGGGGCGTGCTGCGCACCATGAATATCGAGCCCGATGCGTTGGCGACCGGTGACAAAAGCGAATACGTGATTAACAGAAAAGAGGGTTCAGGTGGCAGATCGTAACTTGCGCGACTTGCTGGCTCCGTGGGTGGCAAATGCACCGGAGCGTGCGCTGCGGGAAATGACATTAGACAGCCGTGTAGCGGCTGCCGGGGATCTGTTTGTCGCGGTCGTCGGCCACAAAACGGATGGGCGGCACTATATTCCGCAGGCGATCGCGCAGGGCGTCGCGGCTATTGTAGCGCAGGCCGATGCCGCGTCGCCAAACGGAACCTGCTGTGAGCTGCATGGCGTCCCCGTGGTCTATCTCGACGATTTGAACCAGCGCTTGTCTGCTCTGGCCGGGCGTTTTTATCAGCATCCGTCTGACACACTGCAGCTCATCGGTGTAACGGGAACGAATGGCAAAACCACCACGGCGCAGTTGCTGGCGCAGTGGACGCAGGCGTTGGGAAAGACCAGCGCGGTGATGGGAACCGTGGGCAACGGGTTGTTAGGGCATGTGACGCCGGCCGAGAACACCACCGGGTCTGCAGTGGATGTGCAGCAGGTATTGAGCCAGTTTGTCGCTCAGGGTGCTCAGGTGGCGGCGATGGAGGTTTCGTCTCACGGGCTGGTGCAGCATCGTGTCGAGGATGTGTCGTTCGCCGCTGCTGCTTTCACCAACCTGAGCCGTGATCATCTGGATTATCACGGCGATATGGCGGGCTATGAAGCCGCCAAGTGGCGCCTGTTTTCCGAACATCGCGTTGGTCAGGCTGTGATTAACGCCGATGACGAGGTAGGGCGCCGCTGGCTCGAACGTTTGCCTGATGCCGTCGCCGTGTCCGTTCGCGGCGATATCGGCGCTGCGCGTCGGCAGTGGCTGAAGGCTACGCGGGTTGACTATCACAACAGCGGTTTTACGGTGCACTTCGATTCCTCATGGGGGCAAGGTGTCATCGACAGCAGCCTGATGGGCGCGTTCAATGTCAGTAACCTGTTGTTGTCGCTGGCGACGTTGCTGTCGCTGGGGTATCCGCTGGAACAACTGGTTATCACCGGTTCTACGCTACAGCCGGTATGCGGTAGAATGGAGGTTTTTGTTGCCGATGGCCGGCCGACCGTCGTGGTGGATTACGCCCATACGCCTGATGCATTGGAAAAAGCGCTGGAGGCGGCCCGTTTACATTGTCACGGCAAGCTGTGGTGCGTATTCGGTTGCGGCGGCGATCGCGATAAAGGTAAGCGCCCACTTATGGGGGCGATTGCGGAACAACTGGCCGACCGGGTTATCGTCACGGACGATAACCCGCGCAGCGAGGATCCTCAGGCGATCGTAAGCGATATTCTGAGCGGGTTGCTGGATGCCGGGAGAGTGCAGGCGATCGCAGGACGGGCGGAGGCAGTGACCAGCGCAATCATGCAGGCTGCCGCCGACGATGTAGTCCTGGTCGCAGGCAAAGGGCATGAAGATTATCAGTTAGTAGGCAATGAGCGGTTGGATTATTCAGATCGCATCACTGTCGCACGGCTACTGGGGGTTATCGTATGATCCGCGTCCCGTTGCAACAGTTGGCCGAAGTGCTTGGCGCCCGGTTGGTGGGTGAAAATCTCACCATCGGCGAGGTTTCCACGGATACCCGCAAATTGACGGCAGGTTGTCTGTTCGTCGCGCTGCGCGGGGAAAATTTTGATGCGCATGACTACGCTGCTGACGCTGTTGCCGGCGGCGCCGGGGCGTTGGTGGTCTGCAAGCGCTTACCTATTGAGGTTCCTCAACTGGTGGTGGCGGATACCCGGCTGGCGCTGGGCGCGCTGGCGGCCTGGGTGCGCAGCCAGTCTCACGCGCGCGTTGTTGCGCTCACCGGTTCTTCCGGTAAGACATCGGTCAAGGAAATGACGGCGTCGATTTTGCGTCAGTGCGGCAACGTGCTGTATACCGCGGGTAATTTTAATAACGACATCGGCGTGCCGTTGACGTTATTGCGTCTGGCGCCCGAACATGATTTCGCCGTGATAGAGCTTGGCGCCAATCATATTGGCGAAATCGCCTATACCACCGAGCTGGTGAAGCCGGAAACCGCGTTGGTGAACAACATCGCGGCGGCGCATCTGGAAGGATTCGGTTCTCTGGCCGGGGTGGCGCAAGCCAAAGGCGAGATCTTCGATGGGTTGCCGGAAAACGGCGTCGGCATCATCAATGCGGACAGTAACGATATCGCCCGCTGGCAGCCGTCTCTGGCCGGCAAGACGCTGTGGCGTTTTTCTTCGCAGCCGGCATCATCGGCCGATTTCCTGGCCAGTGATGTGCGTGCCGCGGATCTCGGTACGGCATTTACACTGCATACGCCGGTCGGTCAGGTAGACGTCACTCTGCCGTTGCCGGGGCGCCACAATATCGCCAATGCGCTGGCAGCCACCGCGCTGGCGATTTCCGTCGGTGCGTCTCTCGAGGCGGTTAAACTCGGGCTATCCCGGTTGCAGGCCGTACCGGGGCGCTTGTTCCCGATTCTGCTGGCGCCCGGGAAGCGTCTGCTGGACGACAGCTATAACGCCAATGTCGGTTCGATGACGGCCGCTGCTCAGGTATTGGCTGAAATGCCGGGATACCAGGTGATGGTCGTCGGCGATATGGCCGAATTGGGGCAGGAGGCTGAAGCCTGCCATCGTCAGGTGGGTGCGGCGGCGAAACTGGCCGGCATCGATAAAGTGCTGAGCGTGGGGACGTTGAGTGCGCTGATTGGCGAGGCCAGCGGCGTCGGCGAGCATTTTGATAACAAGACTGCCCTGACGGCCCGTTTGCGGGCGTTGGTGGCGGAACACAACACCATCACCGTTTTGATTAAAGGTTCACGCAGCGCGGCGATGGAACAGGTAGTACGTGCATTACAGGAGCATGCAACATGTTAGTTTGGCTGGCCGAGCATCTGGTCAAAATTTATTCCGGCTTTAACGTCTTTTCCTATTTGACGTTCCGGGCCATTGTCAGCCTGCTGACCGCACTGATTATTTCCCTGTGGATGGGGCCGCATCTGATCGCATGGCTGCAGCGGTTGCAGATAGGTCAAGTCGTTCGCAGCGAAGGGCCTGAGTCTCACTTTAGCAAGCGCGGTACGCCGACCATGGGCGGGGTGATGATTCTGGCGTCCATCGTGATTTCGGTATTGCTGTGGGTGAATCTCTCCAACCCGTATGTCTGGTGCGTGCTGCTGGTGCTGCTGGGCTACGGCATCGTCGGTTTTGTGGATGACTACCGCAAGGTCGTGCGCAAGGACACCCGGGGGCTTATCGCTCGCTGGAAGTATTTCTGGCAGTCGTTGCTGGCGCTGGTGGTGGCGTTTTCCATGTATGCGATTGGCAAGGGCACGCCCGCTACGCAATTGGTGGTGCCGTTCTTCAAAGATGTGATGCCGCAGTTGGGCTTGTTTTATATCGTGCTGGCCTATTTTGTGATTGTCGGCACCAGTAATGCGGTGAATCTGACCGATGGTCTTGATGGCCTGGCGATTATGCCGACGGTATTCGTTGCGGGAGGGTTCGCATTGGTGGCCTGGGCTACCGGCAACATGAATTTCGCCAGCTATCTGCATATTCCGTACATCCGCCACGCCAGCGAACTGGTGGTGGTCTGTACCGCCATCGTCGGCGCCGGTCTGGGATTCTTATGGTTTAACACCTACCCGGCGCAGGTTTTTATGGGGGATGTGGGTTCGCTGGCGCTGGGCGGCGCGCTGGGCACCATCGCCGTGCTGCTTCGCCAGGAGTTTCTGTTGGTCATCATGGGCGGCGTATTTGTGGTGGAAACGCTGTCCGTCATTTTGCAGGTGGGATCCTTTAAGCTGCGGGGCCAGCGGATTTTCCGCATGGCGCCGATTCATCACCATTACGAGCTTAAAGGGTGGCCGGAGCCGCGGGTGATCGTGCGCTTCTGGATTATTTCGCTGATGCTGGTGCTTATTGGACTGGTTACGCTCAAGGTGCGGTAAAAATGGACTATCAGGGTAAACAGGTTGTCATTATCGGGTTAGGGCTGACAGGGCTCTCCTGTGTTGATTTCTTCCTTTCACGCGGCGTAGTGCCTCGCGTGATGGATACCCGTGTCAGTCCGCCGGGGTTGGACAAACTGCCCGGCCATATTGAGCGTTATCTCGGCGGCCTGAATGAAACATGGCTGATGGAAGCCGACCTGATTGTAGCAAGCCCAGGTATTGCGTTGTCGACCCCGGTCTTGTGCGATGCCGCTGAGGCCGGCGTGGAAATTGTGGGCGACATCGAGTTGTTCTGCCGTGAAGCGCAGGCGCCGATCGTGGCGATTACCGGTTCGAACGGTAAAAGCACGGTGACGACGCTGGTGGGCGAGATGGCTCGCGCCGCCGGATGGGCGGTCGGCGTCGGCGGCAATATCGGCTTACCGGCGCTGGCGCTGTTGAAGCAGGAAAGCCAGCTGTATGTGCTGGAGCTTTCCAGCTTCCAACTGGAAACCACCCGCAGCCTCCATGCAGCGGCGGCGACCATTCTTAATGTGACCGAAGATCATACCAACCGTTATCCGCTGGGATTGCAGCAATATCGCGCCGCCAAGTTGCGTATTTACGAGCATGCCAACGTTTGCATCGTCAATGCCGATGATGCGTTGACTATGCCGATTCGCGGCGCGGATCCCCGCTGCCTGAGCTTTGGCGTCGACGTGGGGGATTATCATCTCAACCGTCAGCAGGGTGAAGTCTGGCTGCGCGTGAAAGGCGAACGGGTGTTGAATACCCGCGAAATCAAACTGACGGGGCAGCATAACTACACCAACGCGCTGGCGGCACTGGCGCTGGCGGATGCGGTCGGCATTCCCCGCGCTTCGGCGCTGACGGCGCTGACAACCTTCACCGGCCTGCCGCACCGCTTCCAGCTGGTGATGGACGGCAAGGGCGTTCGTTGGGTGAATGATTCCAAGGCCACCAATGTGGGCAGTACGGAAGCGGCGCTTAACGGCCTGCATCTGGATGGCACATTGCACCTGCTGCTGGGGGGCGATGGCAAATCGGCGGATTTCTCGCCGTTGCAGCACTACCTGCAGGGCGACCGGATCCGTCTGTACTGTTTTGGCCGTGACGGCGCGCAACTGGCGGCACTGCGGCCGGAGATCGCCGATCAAACGGAAACCATGGAACAGGCGATGCGGTTGATTGCCGGGCGGGTTCGCTCCGGCGATATGGTGCTGTTATCGCCGGCCTGCGCCAGCCTGGATCAGTTTCGTAGTTTCGAACATCGGGGCGATGAATTCGCCCGTCTGGCGAGGGAGTTGGGATAATGCGCTTCTTCGGGGCCTCTGCGGTTGAACGTCTGAAAAGCTGGGTGATGGGGACGCGCGAAAGCGACGATCTCAGCACGGTGCTGTATGACAGGACGTTGCTGTGGCTGACCCTGGGCTTGGCGGTTATCGGTTTTGTGATGGTGACGTCCGCCTCGATGCCGGTAGGGCAGCGTTTGGCGAGCGATCCGTTTCTGTTCGCCAAGCGTGACGCGATTTACCTTGGGCTGGCTTTGGGGTTGTCGCTGGTCACGATGCGTATTCCGATGGAAGTCTGGCAGCGTTACAGCGTGGTGCTGTTGCTGGTGTCGATAGCGATGCTGCTGGTCGTGCTGGTGGTGGGCAGTTCGGTTAACGGTGCGTCACGCTGGATTTCGCTGGGGCCTTTGCGTATTCAGCCGGCGGAATTATCGAAGCTGTCGCTGTTCTGCTATCTGGCCAGTTACATGGTGCGAAAAGTGGATGAAGTGCGGAGCAACTTCTGGGGGTTCTGCAAACCGATGGGCGTCATGGTCGTGCTGGCGGTGTTGCTGTTGGCGCAGCCGGATCTGGGCACGGTGGTCGTGCTGTTTATCACCACGCTGGCCATGCTGTTTCTGGCCGGCGCGAAGCTGTGGCAGTTTTTGGCGATTATTGGGTGCGGCGCGTTTGCGGTGGGGTTGCTGATTGTCGCCGAACCTTACCGTGTTCGCCGTGTGACGTCGTTCTGGAATCCGTGGGATGACCCGTTCGGCAGCGGCTACCAGCTTACCCAGTCGCTGATGGCGTTTGGCCGTGGCGAAGTGTGGGGGCAGGGGCTGGGTAATTCGATCCAGAAACTGGAGTATTTGCCGGAAGCGCATACCGATTTCATTTTCTCGATTTTAGGCGAGGAGCTTGGCTATCTCGGTGTGGTTTTGGCGCTGTTAATGATATTCTTCGTCGCTTTTCGGGCGATGTCGATTGGGCGCCGCGCGTTGGAGATAGACCAGCGTTTTTCCGGCTTTCTGGCCTGCGCCATCGGTATCTGGTTCAGTTTCCAGACACTGGTCAATGTCGGCGCGGCGGCGGGTATGTTGCCGACCAAAGGGTTGACGTTACCCCTCATCAGTTACGGGGGATCCAGCTTGCTGATTATGTCGACGGCGATCGTACTGTTGTTGCGCATTGATTATGAGACGCGCCTGACCAGAGCGCAGGCGTTTACGAGGAGTGCCCGATGAGTGGCGAAGGCAAGCGTTTAATGGTGATGGCGGGCGGTACCGGTGGGCATGTTTTCCCCGGACTGGCGGTAGCGCATCACCTGATGGCGCAAGGCTGGCAGGTGCGCTGGCTGGGGACGGCGGATCGTATGGAAGCGGATCTGGTGCCGAAACACGGCATCGACATTGATTTCATCCGTATCTCCGGCCTGCGGGGTAAAGGGCTGAAAGCACTGTTGCTGGCGCCGGTGCGGATTTTTCGGGCGGTATGTCAGGCCAGAGCCATTATGCGGCATTATCGGCCGGATGTGGTGCTGGGCATGGGCGGGTATGTTTCCGGCCCCGGCGGGCTGGCCGCCTGGTTGTGCGGTATTCCGGTGGTGCTGCATGAGCAGAATGGCGTTGCGGGGCTGACCAATCGCGGGTTGTCGCGTATCGCCAAAAAGGTTTTACAGGCATTTCCAGGCGCGTTTCCGCATGCGGATGTGGTGGGCAACCCGGTTAGAACCGATGTGTTGGCCTTGCCGTCGCCGCAGGAACGGTTGGCGGATCGTCAGGGGCCGGTGCGGATTCTGGTGGTCGGCGGCAGTCAGGGCGCCCGCATACTGAATCAGACGATGCCAGATGTGGCGGCGCGTTTGGGTGACGCGGTGACGATTTGGCACCAGACCGGCAAAGGCGCGCAAGGTGAAGTTGAAGCGGCTTATGGCCGCGCTGGTCGGCCTGAGCATCGCATCACTGAATTTATTGATGATATGGCGGCGGCGTATGCCTGGGCGGACGTGGTGGTATGTCGTTCCGGCGCGCTGACGGTCAGCGAGATTGCGGCGGCGGGGTTGCCCGCATTGTTTGTGCCGTTTCAGCATAAAGATCGGCAGCAATACTGGAATGCGCTGCCGCTGGAAAAAGCGGGGGCGGCCAGGATTGTCGAGCAACCGCAACTGAGCGTGGAAACCGTCAGCGACATTCTTTCCGGCTGGGATCGCGGGACATTGCGCGATATGGCGCAGAAAGCCCGAGCTGTGGCGATCCCTGATGCGACGGCGCGGGTTGCCGCCGAGGTGGTTGCCGCGGCCGATAGTCGGGTTGCTCCGGCGGCCCAACGTTAATAACAAAATCGCCGGCGTGCGTTCGGCGTTGATTAGGTTGCAATAGAAGAAAGTGAATACACAAGAATTGGCGAAACTGCGTTCTATCGTGCCCGAGATGCATCGCGTCCGGCACATCCATTTTGTCGGCATCGGTGGCGCCGGCATGGGCGGTATCGCCGAGGTGCTGGCTAACGAAGGGTATGAAATCAGTGGTTCCGATCTGGCGCCGAATGCGGTGACTCAGCAACTGACGGAACTGGGGGCGCGGATTTATTTCAATCATCGTCCGGAAAATGTAAATGATGCCAGCGTGGTGGTGGTGTCAAGCGCCATTTCGTTGGACAACCCCGAGATACTTGCGGCGCATGACGCCCGCATTCCTGTGATTCGTCGCGCTGAGATGTTGGCGGAATTAATGCGTTTTCGTCACGGCATCGCCATTGCGGGTACGCATGGCAAGACGACGACGACGGCCATAGTGACCAGTATTTATGCCGAGGCCGGGCTGGATCCGACGTTTGTGAATGGTGGGTTGGTAAAAGCTGCCGGGACGCATGCTCGTTTGGGATCGAGCCGTTATCTGATTGCGGAGGCCGACGAAAGCGACGCCTCATTCCTGCATCTGCAGCCGATGGTGGCAATTGTCACTAATATCGAGGCGGATCACATGGATACGTATCAGGGGGATTTTGAGAATCTTAAGCAGACATTTATCAACTTCCTGCACAATCTGCCGTTTTATGGTCATGCGGTGATGTGCCTGGACGATCCTGTGATTCGTGAGTTGCTGCCTCGGGTGGGGCGCCATATTACGACGTATGGGTTTAGCGATGATGCCGATGTCCGTGTCGCCGATTATCGTCAGGTGGGCGCACAGGGGCTATTTACCCTGGCTCGACAAGGTAAGCCGTTGTTGAACGTGACGTTAAATGCGCCGGGCCGCCACAATGCGCTGAATGCGGCGGCGGCGGTGGCGGTGGCAACGGAAGAGGGCATTGAGGATGACGCCATTCTGCGTGCGCTGGAACGTTTTCAGGGAACCGGCCGTCGGTTCGATTTTCTGGGTGAGTTCCCGCTGGAGCCGGTGAATGGCAAGAGTGGCGCGGTGATGTTGGTGGATGACTACGGTCATCATCCGACTGAGGTGGACGCGACCATCAAAGCGGCGCGCGCCGGTTGGCCGGACAAACGTCTGGTGATGATTTTCCAGCCGCATCGCTATACCCGTACCCGGGATTTGTATGATGACTTTGCGCATGTGCTGTCTCAGGTTGATGTGCTGCTGATGCTGGATGTTTACCCGGCGGGCGAAGCGCCGATCCCCGGTGCCGATAGTCGTTCGTTGTGTCGTACCATTCGCGGGCGCGGCAAGATCGACCCGATTATGGTGCCGGATGTGGAGAATTTGCCGGAATTACTGGCGCAAGCGCTGCAAAACGGCGACTTGGTACTGGCTCAAGGTGCGGGCAGCGTCGGCAAGCTGGCTCGTCGTCTGGCTGAAACCCGGCTGCAGCCGCAGATCAGGAATTAAGGCTGATGTCGGGCAAGATGGGAGTACCGGTGGCCTGTGTTTTAACCGGATGGGTTGTGGCGGTGAAGCGTGACGGGTGTTGTGGCGTTCACGCGATGGCCCGTGTAGGCGCTGGTTGACGATTATGTCACAGGCGGCGCTGAACGCGCGCGGACGTGAGCCGGAAAGTGGCGTGCGTCGTAGCAATGGCAGTCAACTGGCGGGTATTTTTTCCTGCTGCTGGTGATGGGTACCATTCTGTGGGGTAGCTGGATGGTACTGGGATGGATGAAGGATGCCAGCCGGCTGCCGTTGTCAAAACTGGTGGTGACTGGAGAACGGCGCTATACCACCAATGATGATATCCGACAGGCCATTTTGTCGTTAGGCGCGCCGGGGACATTTATGACCCAGGATGTGAATGTCCTTCAGCAACAGATAGAGCGGTTGCCCTGGATAAAACAGGCGAGTGTGCGGAAGCAATGGCCGGATGAATTAAAGATTCATCTGGTTGAATATGAACCTTATGCGCGCTGGAATGACCAGCTAATGGTTGATAGTGAAGGAAATTCTTTCAGCGTTCCCCCCGAGCGCATCGGCAATAAAAAAATGCCGATGTTGTATGGCCCGGAGGGTAGTGAAGAGGATGTGCTGGAAGGGTATCGGAGCATAAGTCAGACACTGGCTGCCGATAAGTTCAATGTGAAGATGGTGGCCATGACGGCGCGTCATTCATGGCAGGTTGGTCTGGAAGACGATATTCGACTGAACCTGGGGCGTGACGATCGCGCACGGCGTTTGGCGCGTTTTCTGGAGCTGTACCCGCTGTTACAGCGGCAGGCTCAGAGCGAAAACAAACGCATCGGCTATGTGGATCTCCGGTATGACACCGGTGCGGCAGTGGGTTGGAATCAGGCATTTATTGATCAGCAAAAAGACATTGATCAGCAGAAGAACGGTAATCAGCAACAAAATCAGGCACAGGCTAAACAGCAATGATCAAGTCGACGGATAGAAAACTGGTAGTTGGGCTGGAAATCGGTACAGCAAAAGTTGCTGCGCTGGTAGGGGAAGTTCTGCCAGATGGCATGATCAATATCATCGGTGTGGGCAGTTGCCCGTCTCGCGGTATGGATAAAGGCGGGGTTAATGATCTTGAGTCGGTGGTCAAGTGTGTGCAGCGGGCTATCGATCAGGCGGAATTGATGGCGGATTGCCAGATATCTTCCGTTTATCTGGCTTTGTCCGGCAAGCATATCAGTTGCCAGAACGAAATCGGCATGGTGCCGATTTCAGAAGAAGAAGTGACGCAGGATGACGTGGAAAGCGTAGTACACACCGCAAAATCAGTTCGTGTACGCGATGAGCACCGCATTTTGCATGTTATTCCACAGGAGTACGCCATTGATTATCAGGAAGGGATAAAAAACCCGGTGGGATTATCAGGCGTGCGTATGCAGGCCAAGGTGCATTTGATTACCTGTCACAATGACATGGCGAAAAATATTGTCAAAGCGGTTGAGCGCTGCGGCCTTAAAGTGGATCAGCTGATTTTCTCCGGCCTGGCATCCAGCTATGCAGTGTTGACGGAAGATGAACGTGAATTGGGTGTCTGTGTGGTCGATATCGGCGGCGGCACCATGGATATGGCGGTCTATACCGGCGGCGCGTTGCGTCACACAAAAGTGATTCCCTATGCTGGTAACGTAGTAACCAGCGATATAGCTTATGCGTTTGGTACGCCGCCGACGGATGCGGAAGCCATCAAGGTTAGATATGGCTGTGCGCTGGGTTCCATCGTCAGCAAAGATGAAACGGTGGAGGTTCCAAGCGTAGGAGGGCGTCCCCCCCGCAGTTTGCAGCGTCAGACGCTGGCTGAAGTGATTGAACCGCGTTACACCGAATTGCTTAATCTGGTGAACGACGAACTTTTGCAGTTGCAGGAGCAGTTGCGTCAACAGGGCGTGAAACACCACCTGGCGGCAGGGATAGTATTGACCGGGGGAGCCGCTCAGATTGACGGCCTGGCAGCTTGTGCGCAACGTGTATTTCACACCCAGGTGCGCATTGGGCAGCCGCTGAATATAACAGGATTAACGGATTATGCGCAGGAGCCGTACTACTCGACAGCTGTAGGGTTACTGCACTATGGCAAAGAGTCTCATCTGAACGGTGAGCACGAAGTTGAAAAACGCGCCTCAGTGAGCAACTGGTTTAAACGCCTAAATAGCTGGCTGAGAAAAGAATTTTAGTGGTTATCTAAAGAGATCCCTAGCACAATTCTTTTGATCTCGAAGTAACACGGGCACAAAGACGGAGAGAAATTATGTTTGAACCAATGGAATTAACCAACGACGCGGTGATTAAAGTCATCGGCGTCGGTGGCGGTGGCGGTAACGCCGTCGAACACATGGTGCGCGAACGCATTGAAGGCGTTGAATTCTATGCGGTTAACACCGATGCCCAAGCGCTGCGCAAGAGTGCTGTTGGGCAGACGATCCAGATTGGCAGCGGGATCACCAAAGGTCTGGGGGCGGGCGCGAATCCTGAAGTAGGGCGCAATTCCGCCGAAGAGGATCGCGAAGCGCTGCGTTCCGCTCTTGAAGGCGCAGATATGGTGTTTATCGCGGCGGGTATGGGGGGCGGTACCGGTACAGGTGCTGCGCCCGTTGTCGCCGAGGTGGCCAAAGATCTGGGTATTCTGACGGTAGCCGTTGTCACCAAACCTTTCAACTTCGAAGGCAAAAAGCGTATGGCGTTTGCCGAACAGGGGATCGCTGAGCTGTCCAAACATGTCGATTCTCTGATCACGATTCCAAATGACAAGCTGTTGAAAGTGCTTGGCCGTGGTATTTCACTGCTGGATGCTTTTGGTGCGGCGAACGACGTGCTGAAAGGTGCGGTGCAGGGGATCGCCGAACTGATTACACGTCCTGGCTTGATGAACGTCGACTTCGCCGACGTGCGTACTGTCATGTCTGAAATGGGGTACGCCATGATGGGCTCAGGCGTGGCGCGCGGTGAAGATCGTGCGGAAGAAGCCGCTGAAATGGCTATCTCCAGTCCGCTGTTGGAAGATATTGATTTGTCGGGAGCTCGTGGTGTGCTGGTAAATATCACCGCCGGTTTTGATCTACGTCTGGATGAGTTCGAAACCGTGGGTAACACCATCCGTGCCTTTGCTTCTGATAACGCAACAGTAGTAATTGGTACATCTCTGGATCCGGACATGAATGATGAACTGCGTGTCACGGTGGTTGCCACAGGTATCGGTATGGATAAACGTCCTGAAATTACCTTGGTGACAAATAAGCAGAGCAGCCAGCCGGTAATGGATCACCGTTACCAGCAGCATGGTATGGCTCCGTTACCTCAGGAGAAACCGGCGGCCAAAGTGGTGAATGACCCGAGTTCGCAAACCAGTAAAGAGCCTGATTATCTGGATATTCCAGCGTTTCTGCGCAAGCAGGCCGATTAAGCGTCGGTTGGAATCTTCGCTCTTTGTGCTAAACTGTACCGCCGGCCTTAGTGTACCCTGAGGCCGTAGGTTCAGATGAATGCGAGATAATATGATGATCAAACAACGTACATTAAAGCGCATTGTGCAAGCGACCGGCGTCGGTTTACATACTGGCAAAAAGGTTACTTTAACTATGCGCCCAGCACCGGCGAACACCGGGGTCATCTATCGCCGTACTGACTTGAATCCACCGGTTGATTTCCCTGCGGATGCAAAATCCGTGCGTGATACCATGCTTTGTACTTGCCTGGTTAATGAGCATGACATCCGTATCTCTACGGTGGAACATCTGAATGCTGCTTTGGCTGGGCTGGGAATCGACAACATTGTCGTTGAAGTTGATGCCCCGGAAATCCCTATCATGGATGGTAGTGCAAGTCCGTTTGTCTACTTATTGCTTGATGCCGGTATCGAAGAATTGAACTGTGCCAAAAAGTTTCTTCGGATCAAACAGGCAGTGCGTGTCGACGATGGTGATAAATGGGCAGAGTTAAAGCCTTTTAATGGCTTTAGTCTTGATTTCACGATTGATTTCAAACATCCCGTCATCGATTCAGGTTCTCAGCGCTTCAAACTGGATTTCTCTGCTGATGCTTTTGTGCGCCAGATTAGCCGTGCCCGTACCTTCGGCTTTATGCGTGATATCGAGTATTTGCAGTCCCGTGGTTTATGCCTTGGCGGCAGTCTCGATAGTGCTATCGTCGTGGATGATTACCGTGTGCTGAACGAGGATGGCTTGCGTTTTGACGATGAATTTGTCCGTCATAAACTGCTGGATGCAATCGGCGATCTGTTCATGTGTGGTCATAACATCATTGGTGCATTTACGGCATTCAAATCTGGTCACGCGCTGAATAACAAGTTATTGCAGGCGGTACTGGCCAGACAGGAAGCATGGGAATATGTAACCTTTGAAGATGAGGCCGAAATGCCAGTCGCTTTCCGGGCTCCCTCGACCGTGTTGGCCTGACCCTTCTAGTTATTTTATTCAGACGACTGGTTTTCGCTGGTACTCTCTCCGGCTAGCGAAGCCAGTCTTTCTAATATTTTCTGCAACCTTTCCGGGCTTTGAGTCGCCAATCCTTTCAATATTTCTGCACTTTGCGGGCTGAGTATTCTTGGCGGTTGTCGGGATGTTGCTGATAGCTCCTGGGATGATTGTCTGACTTCGCTTTCATGTATATTTGCGGCCAGCGCTGGATTAATCCTGATGTCGATCGTTACTAATGATGGTAGTATTTGTTCGCGCAGGGCTGACAGCAATGCAGGTTGTTCATAGCGTAACCGCATTAACCAGTTTGCATTGGCTGTTTCCAGTATCAATAGCCCTTGACGGTAATTGGCAACCCGGCACCAGGGTTGCAGTGTTGATGGTAATAAGGCGCGAACGGTTTGGGTGAGCTTTAGTAATGCGGTTGCGCGTTTCTGAATGTCACGCAACGGATCTATCCCGCTTTGGGATGCACAGTCAAAGAATGACTCCAGTGATTGTGGCCGACTATCTCGCATAACAGGCTCCGACGGAAAGAAGATTTGTGATTGGTATTTTAAATCGTTGGCGACAATTTGGCAGACGTTATTTCTGGCCACATCTTCTTCTGGGGATGGTGGCGGCGACGCTTGGGCTGCCTGCCAACAATTTTACCGAATCGAGAGAGGCCTCTTCCCAGGCAAATTCTACATCAGCCATCAGCCGCCATAATGTTTCTTATTTTAGCCTCACCGATTTGGAAGCTCTCAAGGATACCAGACGTCGTTCTCCGCTCACGACCGATTACTGGCATCAGCATGCGATCCGAACAGTCATTCGTCATCTCTCATTTGCTTTCACACCGCATGAAACTGTCGTCCGGCAAGAGGTTGGAGCCTCTTTGCATCATCAGGTGTTGCTCGATACGCTGAATGCTTTGCTGATGCGTGACGCAAAGCCGCCGGTATCACCATTGTTGTCGGTAGTTCCCTCGATTTTTTCCATGCCTTACCAGTCAGGGATCTGGCTGGCCCAGTCTATGGGGATCCGCGCTGGTCCGTTGGTTTGATGCTGCGAACCTAAGCGCTGCGACCTGGATAGGCGCAGATTCCCTTTCTGATTTAGTGTCGTCATTAATATGACGGCTGTGTTGAGATATAAATCATTATGTTGATGAAATTATTGACCAAAGTTTTTGGTAGTCGTAATGACCGCACGTTGCGCCGGATGCGTAAAGCGGTTGAGGTGATTAATCGTTTTGAACCGGAGCTGGAAAAGCTTTCGGATGATGAACTGAAAGCGAAAACGCAGGAATTCCGCGAACGCTTGAAAAAAGGCGAGTCTCTGGAATCCATATTGCCGGAAGCTTTTGCCGTCGTTCGCGAAGCCAGTAAACGGGTTTTCGGTATGCGTCATTTTGATGTGCAGATGATTGGCGGCATGGTGTTGAACGAACGCTGCATTGCTGAAATGCGTACCGGTGAAGGTAAAACACTGACGGCAACATTGCCCGCCTATTTGAATGCATTAACCGGACGCGGTGTGCATGTAGTGACAGTCAATGACTATCTGGCGCAGCGTGATGCTGAAAACAACCGTCCGCTGTTTGAATTCCTGGGCATGTCGGTTGGGATCAACCTGCCAGGCATGCCGGCGCCTGCAAAGCGTGAAGCTTATGCGGCGGATATTACCTACGGCACCAACAATGAATATGGTTTCGATTATCTGCGTGACAACATGGCATTTAGTCCGCAGGAGCGTGTACAGCGCGAGCTGTATTACGCGCTGGTGGACGAAGTCGACTCCATCCTGATCGATGAGGCGCGTACTCCACTCATTATTTCCGGCCCGGCGGAAGACAGTTCGGAACTATACATGCGGGTGAATAAAATCATTCCGCATCTTATTCGTCAGGAAAAAGAAGACTCGGAAACGTTCCAGGGGGAAGGGCATTTCTCCGTGGACGAAAAAGCGCGTCAGGTTAACCTGACGGAGCGCGGCCTGATTAAGATCGAAGAACTATTGATGAATGCAGGCATCATGGAGGAGGGCGAGTCACTTTATTCACCGTCTAACATCATGTTGATGCATCATGTGACTGCCGCTTTGCGCGCCCATGCGTTGTTCACCCGAGATGTGGATTACATCGTCAAAGATGATGAAGTCATCATCGTCGACGAACATACCGGTCGCACCATGCAGGGGCGTCGTTGGTCTGATGGGCTGCATCAGGCGGTCGAAGCGAAAGAGAACGTCAAGATCAATAATGAGAACCAGACTCTGGCTTCGATTACCTTCCAGAATTATTTCCGTCTGTATGAAAAACTGGCAGGGATGACCGGGACGGCGGATACGGAGGCCTTTGAGTTCAGTTCCATTTATAAACTGGATACGGTGGTTGTTCCTACCAACCGCCCGATGATCCGTAAGGATTTACCTGACCTGGTCTATATGACGGAACAGGAAAAAATCAACGCTATCATTGAAGACATCAAAGAACGGACACAAAAAGGGCAACCGGTTTTGGTGGGTACCATTTCCATCGAGAAGTCGGAAGTGGTGTCCCATGCGTTAACTAAGGCGGGTATCAATCACAATGTTCTGAATGCCAAATTCCACGCCATGGAAGCGGATATTGTTGCTCAAGCCGGGCGTACCGGAGCCGTGACGATTGCTACCAATATGGCGGGTCGTGGTACGGATATTGTGCTGGGAGGTAGCTGGCAGGCTGAGGTCGCTCAGTTGGAAAGCCCGGACGACGCCCAGATCGCCGCCATCAAAGCCGCATGGCAGGAACGTCACGATGCGGTACTGGAAGCGGGTGGTTTGCATATTATCGGCACCGAGCGTCATGAATCGCGCCGTATCGATAACCAGTTGCGCGGTCGTTCCGGTCGTCAGGGTGATGCGGGGTCTTCCCGTTTTTATCTGTCTATGGAAGATGCACTGATGCGTATTTTTGCGTCTGAACGTGTGTCCAACATGATGCGCAAGCTGGGTATGAAAGAAGGGGAGGCTATAGAGCACCCGTGGGTCACCAAGGCGATTGCCAATGCTCAGCGTAAGGTGGAAAACCGTAACTTTGATATCCGTAAACAGCTGCTGGAATATGATGATGTCGCTAACGATCAGCGTCGAGCCATCTACTCCCAGCGTAATGAATTACTGGATGCATCGGATATCAGTGAAACCATCGACAGCATCCGCGAAGACGTATTCAAAGCGACGTTGGATGCACATATTCCTCCGCAGTCACTGGAAGAAATGTGGGATATCCCAGGTTTGGAACAGCGTCTGAAGAATGATTTCGATCTAGCGTTGCCGATTACTGAATGGCTGGATAAAGAGCCTGAACTGCATGAGGAAACACTGCGTGAAAGGATTTACGCTAAAGCTGTGGACGTGTACCGCAGCAAGGAAGAGGTTGTTGGCAGTGAAGTGATGCGGAACTTTGAAAAAGGCGTGATGCTGC
This sequence comes from Musicola paradisiaca NCPPB 2511, assembly GCF_000400505.1. Classification (NCBI taxonomy): domain Bacteria; kingdom Pseudomonadati; phylum Pseudomonadota; class Gammaproteobacteria; order Enterobacterales; family Pectobacteriaceae; genus Musicola; species Musicola paradisiaca. The sequence continues at coordinate 730,211 of NZ_CM001857.1, forward strand.
AGACGCTGGATTCATTGTGGAAAGAACATCTGGCTGCCATGGACTACTTGCGTCAGGGGATCCACCTGCGTGGTTATGCGCAGAAAGATCCGAAGCAAGAGTACAAGCGCGAGTCGTTCTCTATGTTCGCTGCCATGCTGGAATCACTGAAATATGAAGTGATCAGCACGCTGAGCAAAGTTCAAATCCGAATGCCGGAGGAGATCGAGGCGTTGGAACAGCAACGTCGCGAGGAAGCTGAACGTCTCGCTCGTCAGCAGCAACTGAGTCATCAGGAAGAAACGGCTCCGCAGGGGGCTCCTTATGCCGATCGTAAAGTCGGTCGTAATGACCCTTGCCCTTGTGGTTCCGGCAAGAAATACAAGCAGTGCCACGGTCGTATTCATTAATCACACCGGGTTATTGTCGTGAAGTCGGACGCTGCCGTCGGTTTGACGTGATCCGATCGGCGCCAGGAGTCAACAATGGTGCAAGGTGTTCTGGTGGATGCCTTGCACCGTTGTTACGAGTGGGCGCTGAACGACGAGAGCGGAGCTGATGTTATGCAATTTTTCAGAAAGGAAAGAGGAACATGGCACTAAAACCTCTGTCAGTTGCAGTGGGTATTATTCGTAACCTGGAACACGAGTTTTTTATCGCCTGCCGTCCTGAAGGGGTTCACATGGCGGGTAAATGGGAATTCCCTGGTGGTAAGGTAGAGGCGGGAGAAACGCCGGAGCAGGCGCTGGTGCGTGAACTGCGGGAAGAGACCGGGATTGACGTCGTCAATCCACAGCATCTGGAGAATAAAACTTTCCCTGCCGGCGAACGCTTGATCACCCTGCACTTCTTTTTGGTTGAGGAATGGCGGGGAGAACCCTATGGCAGAGAGGGGCAACGTTCACGCTGGCTGACGGTTGAACAACTGGATGCCGATGAGTTCCCGCCAGCGAATGCGGAAATGATTCGCTGGCTGAAGAGCAATGCCGCCGAATAATCCCTGACTTCAGCGCTGGGGTTCACTCCAGTCGTCACTATCGGAAACATCTTCGTTGCTAGGTATGCGTTTTTCTTCGTCGGCCCATTCACCCAGGTCGATCAACTGGCAACGTTTACTACAAAATGGCCGGTAAATACTGTTCTCGCTCCACTCAACCGCTCGGGCGCATGTGGGACATTTTACAAAAGTCATCTCATCATTCACGATACATTTCCTGAAAACGGATGCCGCTTAGCAGCAGGCCAGTTCAAATACCAGCCGTTCCGGTATATGCCCATGCTCACTATCCAGCGGCAGGAAACGAATAGCGAACCGGGTTTTGTGGCCGGATATTTGCGGATAGACCTGGTGTTCGAGAGCAACCTGCAATCGTAACAGGTCGGCATCGGTCGCATTATCCTGATAAAAACCGTTAAGGCTAGTGAGATCCCGGAATGTCCCGGCGTGACGGATCAACTCCAGTACGCTGTCGAGAGAATGTTTCAACACAGCGATGCTATTCAGCCAGATATTGGCTTGTTGGCATTTTTGTTCCGGGAGCTGATGCAGCCAGATATGCAGTGTAGGCAAGTCGAAGCTGCAGCATCCACCGGGCAAGCTGAGCCGTTGCCGCACCATACCGATCAGTTTATCTTCCCGCAGCCCTTGTCCCATGCGGGGCGCCGCCGTCAACTCCGACGACAGGTTACGCAGTTTCTGGCGTAAGGTATGAATGCGCTCAATATCCGCTTCCGGCAACTCACTCCACTGCGCCAGTTTCTGCTGTTGACGCGCCAATTCTTTCAATAAGTCAGGGCGAACATCCCCCCGCTCGAGGATATCCAGTAATTCAGCTACAGCGCGAAAGAACGTCAGCGCAACGCCGATGTCTTTCAGACCACGATTGTCGTACATCTGTTGCAGTAAAAATTCCAGACGCAACCAGGTCCGCATTTTTTCATTGAGCGGATATTCAAATAGCACTGTTGGGGAAACGTCACTCATTATGGGTAATCCTGTCGGTTACGGATTCGGCCAGCGTAAGATAGTGCTGATGTAACCCGTTAATCCGCGAAGCAAGTGTGTTTGGATTGTTGTTATTGTCAATAATGTCATCAGCGCAGGCCAGCCGCTGCTCCCGGGTTGCCTGGGAGGCCAGAATACGTTCCGCCTGCTGGCGACTTACCCCGTCCCGGGCCATGGTTCTGGCAAGTTGTACCTCCGGTTCTACATCTACCACCAGAATGCGATCTGCCTGAGATTGCAGACTATTTTCTATTAGTAGCGGTACGACCCAAAGTGCGTAGGGGCTTGCCGATTGTCTGATTTGACGCTGTGTTTCCGCATTAATCAGCGGATGGAGCAATGCATTTAGCCAGTTTTTATCTTCCGGAACGGAAAAGATGCGTGTACGTAATGCGGCCCGATTTAATTTACCGTCTTCGTTCAGGATATCCCTGCCGAAATGTTGCACAATAGCTTTCAGCGCCGGCTGGCCGGGTTCAACCACCTGACGTGCGATGATATCCGCATCGACAACAGTGATGCCCAGCGCGGAAAACTGCTCTGCAATAGTGCTTTTTCCGCTTCCGATGCCGCCGGTAAGCGCTACGATGAATGTCATATTTGTGTGCTGAAAACAACAGGTAAATTTATCGGATTCTAGCCTAAATAAAGGAAGAATCGCAGTCTTGTCGCCTTATTATTCAGGCGTATCATCAATCCGGTGTGTCATGGGTGTTTTCAGCGTTGATCATTTCTCTGAGGCTTAACATGCGTATTGAAGAAGATATCAAACTGGGTTTTAAAGATGTTCTGATTCGGCCCAAACGTTCAACTCTGAAAAGCCGTTCGGATGTAGAGTTAGCGCGCGATTTTTCATTTCTGCACGCCGGTTGTCATTGGGAGGGCGTGCCGATTATCGCCGCGAATATGGATACAGTCGGCACATTCTCAATGGCCCGCGTACTGGCGACGCATGGGTTGCTGACTGCGATCCATAAACACTATTCCGTGGCAGATTGGCAACAGTTTGTCGGCCAGGAACCTGAGTCTGTTTTACGTCATGTCATGGTGTCTACCGGGACGTCAGACAACGACTTCGACAAGCTGAAACAGATACTGGCGCTGTCGCCGGAGCTGAAATTCATCTGTATTGATGTGGCAAATGGATATTCCGAGCATTTTGTCCGGTTTGTGCAAAAGGCGCGTGAAGCCTGCCCGGATCGGATCATCTGCGCCGGTAATGTTGTCACGGGCGAAATGGTGGAGGAGTTGCTGCTCTCTGGCGCCGATATTGTAAAAGTGGGGATTGGCCCAGGTTCGGTATGCACCACTCGGTTGAAAACCGGGGTAGGTTATCCCCAATTGTCAGCGGTTATCGAATGCGCTGACGCCGCACATGGTTTGGGTGGTCAGATTGTCAGTGACGGCGGGTGTGCCGTTCCCGGCGATGTTGCCAAAGCTTTCGGGGGGGGTGCCGATTTCGTGATGTTGGGGGGGATGTTCGCCGCCCATGAAGAGTGCGGTGGTGAAGTGATTGATGAAGATGGCCGCAAGCTGATGTTGTTTTATGGGATGAGTTCCGCTTCCGCGATGGAACGGCACGTTGGCGGTGTGGCGGAGTATCGGGCTGCTGAAGGGAAAACGGTGCGTTTGCCATTTCGTGGCCCGGTGGATAATACCGTGCGCGATATTTTGGGCGGGCTGCGCTCCGCCTGTACGTATGTCGGCGCGGCACGGTTGAAGGAACTCACTAAAAGAACCACGTTTATCCGCGTTTCCGAACAGGAAAATCAGGTGTTCAGTGCCTGATCTCCGGTAATCAGCGACCGCTGGCCGTCAGGCGCCGGCCAGCACATTGCCCAGCTGGAAAATGGGTAGGTACATCGCAATGACCAGCATTCCCACTATTCCCCCAACAATGGCGATCAATAAGGGTTCGATGGCTTGGGTCAGCGTATCAGTAAGCTCTTGGGTGTGTTTTTCATACCAACGCGCCAACTGGTTGAATAACTGATCCAGCGCGCCGGTTTCCTCCCCAACCCGAATCAACTGGGGGCATGGGGCAGGGAATAGCCAAGGGTCGCCGATCGCCTGGGCGAACGACAGCCCTTGTTCGACGCCGATTTTTGCTTGTCGCAATGCGTGTCGGTAGAGCGGATGGTTGATCGCGCTTGCTGCGCTTAGACCGGCCGGCAAAGGGATACCTGCATATTGTGTCATCGACAGAGAATGGAATAACTGGCTCAGGCAGTGGCCGCGGATCAGTGCAGAGATCAACGGTAATTTCAGTGCCAGACGGTGTTCCAGTGTTCGCCATGCGATGCTGCGTTTGCGTAACACCGACAACATCAACGTCAGACACAGAAGTAACAGCAATGCGGGCAGCCCGTATTGGCGCAGGTTATCCGAGAACGATAACATCAGGCGGGTAAACCAGGGCAGCGGTGCATTAAATGTGGCATACAAACCGGCAAACTCCGGCAGAACCAGTGCTGTCATCAGCAGACCGACCAACATGCCGGCGACGATGACGAATACCGGATAACGTATGGCCTTCATGACGTTGCTCGCCAGCTGTTGTTGTGTTTCCTGGTACACGGCCAAACGAGCGCAGCATTCATCCAGTTTTCCGGTTAGTTCGCCGACGGCGAGCAGCGAGCCGCAAATAGCCGGAAAGATATCCGGGTAATCCCCTATGGCGTCTGAGAACGCTCTCCCCTGAAGAATCTGATGTCGGATGTCGCTCAACAGGCAACGCCAGCCGGCTTTTTCATGGTGTTCGCCAATCAGTGCGAGCGCGTCGGGAAGCGGTAAACCGGCCTGTAATAGTGAGGCGATTTGCCGCAGAATGACGGCCAGATGGGTACCTTTCCAATAACGAGGCGTGATATAGGCGCTCGTTGTCAGTTTTAACGGCTGATAGCCCTGCTCCAGTAAATGCTGATAGATTTGCCGTCGGTTGTACCCGATATGTTCGCCGGTACAAAATTCGCCATTACTATGGAGTGCCTGCCAGCGGTAAAGCTTCTGTAGTGCCATCGTTATCTCTCTCAACACGGCCCGTCGCCTGTCACCCGATAGACTTCCTCCAGAGACGTTGTACCTTTGTCAACCAGCGCCAGACCAGCCGACAGCAACGTGACGTGGCCTGACGATGCCAGTAATGACGGCAGGGAAAGGCGCTGCGGCTCCTGGGCCAAAAGGTGCTGAATGTCCTGGGTGATCGGTAACATTTCATAAATAGCTGTTCGGCCGTAGTAGCCGGAGAAACAGTGGTTGCATCCTTTAGCGGCCCACCGCCGCAACGGCCCTTGCCAGACCGTGGTTGGAAATCCTGTGCTGTCCTCCTGCCGTTGTCGGCAATGAGGGCAAAGGCGGCGCACCAATCGCTGGGCGACAATAAGCTTCAGTGCCGATGCCAGTAGGTAGCCAGGAATACCGAGATGCTTAAGTCTGCTTAGGGTGTCCAGCGCTGAATTGGTATGCAGCGTAGAAAGCACCAGATGGCCGGTCTGTGCGGCTTTAACCGCTATCTCCGCCGTTTCCGCGTCTCGAATTTCTCCCACCATAATGATGTCGGGATCCTGCCTGAGTAGGGCGCGCAATACGCGGCTGAAATCCAGATGGGCTTTGGGCGCGATGGCGGTTTGATTGATTCCGTCGAGCGGGATCTCTACCGGGTCTTCCACACTGCAGATATTGCGACTGCTGTCGTTGAGCCAGCGTATAGCGCTGTAAAGGGTAAATGTTTTGCCGCTGCCGGTCGGGCCAGTAACCAGAATCATGCCCTGCGGCAGTTGCAGCGATTGTTTGATCAATTGCAGCTCGGATGGCGTCATACCCAACGCTTCCAGCGCCAGCGTCTGTTGCTGAGTATGCAGGATGCGAAGGACGATTTTTTCACCATGATGCACCGGCAAGGTGGCGATACGTAGCGAATAGCGCTGCTGTTCCAGATGCAGACCGAATTGCCCGTCTTGAGGCAGCCGACGTTCCGCAATATTCAGTTTGCCCAGAATTTTCAGACGAGTGGTTATCCGGGGGACCAATTCCTCCGGTGCGGATAGACTGTCCTGTAAAACCCCGTCAATACGCAATCTTATCCGATAGCGGGTCGGCGTAGGTTCAAAATGGATATCGGACGCACGGCGTTGCACCGCCAGTTTCAATATCTGGTTGATAAACCGCAGGGCCGGTGTGTCTTCCGGCTCATCCCGGACATCGGGGGCTGCCTGATAATGTTCCCCCGTCTCTGCCGCTCTGGTGGGGGATAGCCGCTGCTCCAGTTTTGCTGCCGGCCAGTGTTCGATCAGTACCCGACGATTGCCGGTGAACCTCAGTGCGACGACCATTTCTTCCGGCACATTTCCTGATACGGCGACGGTCATAACCTGCTCGTCTACCGCCAACAGCAATGCCTGATAACGCTGACAAATTACACTTAATTCATGATGCAACGTATTGTTTGTCATGATGTTTACCCTGCGCTGGAATCAAAGCGGAAGACATCCTCGCAAGCCTGACGCAGGCTTTCTGCGTTACCGCTGCTCTGACAGTTGCGTGTCCAGCGGGTCGCTCCGGTCTGGCTGTTCCATTCCGGTGTCATGACGACGCTCAATCCCTGTAACGTTGATTGCCCCGTCAGCGTGATCACGCCCTGGTTGACGGCAATAGCGCTGACATAGCGGGAGCTGGCGGCCACCGGGATCCCCTGATTTCCTGCGGAACAGCTGCCGAAGCCCGCGTTGCTGAGCCCGCAGATATCGATAGCAGTCTTATAGGAAACCATGGTTTGCAGCATGTCCGTCATCGCGGCTTTCTGCAGGTAGCCCTGATACGCCGGGATGCCCAGCGTGCTCAGGATGGCGATGATTACAATCACCACCATCAGTTCTATCAATGTGAATCCCTGGTGTCTCATAGCCCTTTTCCCTGGTGTGGCGGATGTCGGCAGCATAGTTGACGGTAGAGTGACTGACGACGGTGGAAAACAGGATCGGGAAACGGCTTCGCACCGAAAATTAGCGGCGGTGTGTCGTGTTGGCAATTTTTTGCGAGCGGCTACTCAGCATCAGGCAGGGAGGGGGATGAGGCGGTAAAGATGGCATCGCGTGTGATTACTGGCGTTGGTTTTTCGTCGGTGTGGCCGGCTCCCCGGTGGGGCGGAGAGCCTGGCATCGCGCGTTAGTCAAAGCGCATGGAGAGATCCAGCGCCCTGACGTGCTTGGTCAGTGCGCCGACGGAAATGTAGTCCACGCCGGTTTCGGCGTAATCGCGCAGCGTATCCAGTGTGACGTTGCCGGAGACCTCAAGTTGTGCCCGCCCATGGGCTTGTTGCACGGCGGTACGGATAGCGTCCAACGTAAAATTATCCAGCATGATGATGTCGGCGCCGGCATCCAGCGCTTGCTGCAATTCGTCCAATGTTTCTACTTCAACTTCGATCGGCACATCCTGACGCAGTCGGAACGCCTGCTCCACCGCCTTGCGGATGGAACCGGCGGCGATAATATGGTTTTCCTTGATCAGAAAGGCGTCGGCCAGGCCAAGACGATGGTTACTGCCGCCACCGCACAGTACGGCGTATTTCAGCGCAGTGCGAAGACCCGGCAACGTTTTGCGCGTATCCAGCAACTGGGTATGAGTACCGGTCAGGCGTTGTACGTAACGATTGACTTCGGTAGCGACGCCGGAAAGCGTTTGCAGGAAATTCAGTGCGGTGCGTTCGCCGGTCAGTAGTTGACGGGAGGAGCCTTGCAGGCGGCACAGCGGCTGGTTTTCTTTCAGCGTGTCGCCGTCCTGCACCAGCCATTTCACGTCGACGCCGCCTCCCAACTGGAAGAACACTTCTTCCAGCCAGCGCTGGCCGCAGAAAATGCCGGCTTCACGGGTAATGATCACGGCGGCGGCCGGTTTATCGTCAGGCAGCAACTGAGCGGTAATATCCTGATCCAGACTGACTTCTCCTCCCAGATCTTCGCTTAGCGCCTGTTGTACGCTGACGGGAATATCATTTGCGATACGATTGAGCAGCTCAGTACGGCGCTGTTCCTGACTATAACGGCGTGTGGTCATCTTCTTACTCCAGGGTTAGCCGGGCACCTATGCTACCCTGTTTGTTGCGGAGCATCCAATTTATTTATCTTTATTATTCAGTGTGTTGCTTATGATTTGGCGCTCTGCTTGCATCAGAGCGCCAATGTGGCGGGTGGATTAGAAGTTGTAACCGGCGACCAGATAGTAGCCCCATCCGGTTGAGCGAACATTGAACGGGCCGCGTCCGAAATCAAGCTCGGTACCCTCCGCCCACTGACCGCCATTATGGAAATAGCGGGCAACCACCGAGTAATGCCAGTGTGCATAGTTCAGCGCCAGAATATGGCTGGAAGCGATGGCATTGCTGGTGCGGGAAGCGCCCGCTGCATTGCGCAGGTCGGAACCGAAATCGAAATTGGTGAAGCCGATATAGGTCAGTTTGCCGCCCAGTGCGTCCGCGATCGGATAAACGTATTTGATTTTGAAACGGTAGCCGTCCCACCGATCTTCATTCGGCGCGGCATAGTTTTGCCCTTGATATTTGGCATAGACGTTGGCGGACAGAGAGAGGTCGGTTCCGGTATCGATATCGGTGCCCAGCCCGACATACCAGGTGCTCTGACGGGAGTCGTTATTTCTGCCCTGATCGTAAATGATGTTGTTGGCGACATACCACTCTTTAAACGGGCCGAAACCCAACGGGGTATTGGTCAGTTTGTCGATGGAGAAGCGGGGTTCAATTTCCATAAACAGCGGTGAGCCTTTATCCCAGATGCCGCGATCGGGGGTATTGCCTGCGCCGAAGACTTTCGGCACATCGACGTAACCGTAGAAATCGAACCAGTCCTTATGTGCAAACGCTTCGTATTCGAGGTAGACGTCGTTATTCAATTGGGGGCCGAAACGGGTGTGATAACTGCCGACGACATTGACGCTCTGATGCCACCAGTCAGAGAGGTATTGAGGGGTATTTTCATCGGCAAGAGTTGGCGTGCTGTACGACAAGGTCGTTACTGCGCATAGCGCAAGGATATTTTTCATAATGAGCTGGCCGGGTTTACGGCATAAATAACGGAATAAATAGCGCCGGAACAAACTAATGCGATCCGGCAGGTGGTTGCCTCAAAACGTGGGAAGCGCGCCGCTACGACTGCCAGAGGCAGGAACGACGGGATGCGGCGGCCTCCGGCCGTGAGGGGGATGCAGCATACCAGAAGTCCTTTGATTCGGCATGCCGGCAGGCGGTTAATTTCCTCGGTTGGCGCCAATGACGGGCATCGGTGTTTTGACGCATCCCGGATACGGGATATGCGGTACTATTGCGGGATGGCGGGGAACGCATGCGCAATGGCGACGGGGTTCAGGTTTACCCCTTGATTGAGTTGAACCCTGAACGGGTAGGGCGGGCGTTATCAAGGCTGATAGCCGGCGATTGGCGGCCTGATGTAGAGGAGAAGACGGAATGAGGATGGAGCAGGGCTGGCTGACGGGCGTCCGGCGCGTACTGTCGCCGCATCAGGATGCGCGGCCGGATGACGAAAAGCCGTCATTGCTGGTTATTCATAATATCAGCCTGCCGCCGGGGGAGTTTGGCGGGCCTTATATCGATCAGCTGTTTACCGGTACGCTGAATGGCGATGCGCATCCGTATTTTGCAACCATCAGCCAGTTACGGGTGTCGGCGCATTGCCTGATTCGGCGAGATGGCGAAATCGTTCAGTACGTGTCTTTCGAACGACGCGCCTGGCATGCAGGCGTTTCCTGTTTTGAAGGACGTGAACGGTGCAATGATTTTTCTATCGGCATTGAACTGGAAGGAACAGATAGCACGCCGTTTACCGATGCGCAGTACACGGCGCTAGCCGAGGTCACTCGCGTATTGCATGGTGAATACCCCATTACGTCGGCGCGCATTACCGGCCATAGCGATATCGCGCCCGGCCGTAAAACCGACCCCGGTTCTGCGTTTGACTGGCCGCGCTATCAACATCAATGGCAAGGGGAAAACTCGAATGGAGAAGAGGAGTAATTACTGATGACGCTGTTTACCCTATTGTTGGTGTTGGGGTGGGAACGCTTATTTAAGTTGGGGAAACACTGGCAGCTGGATCACCATCTTGAAGTGATTTTTCGTTATCTTCCCGCGCCTTCCTTTCTTCAAACGTTGTTGCTGGCGTTTGGCGGTATGGGGGTGGTCGTGATCCTGCTGTGGCTGGCGAGCGGTTGGTTGTTCGGCTTGCCATTATTGCTGTTGTGGATTGCCATCGGGCTGTTGTGCATCGGCGCCGGCGAAGTCAGGCAACACTATCGGCGTTATCTGGCGTCAGTACAACGCGGTGAGGCCGACGCTTGCCGCGAGATGGAAGAAGAGCTGGCGTTGATTCACGGTTTACCGCAGGATGCCGGCGAGCGCGAACGTCTGAAAGAGCTACAGAACGCGCTGTTGTGGATTAACTTTCGCTGTTATCTGGCCCCGTTGTTCTGGTTTGTTGTCGCCGGGCCCTACGGCCCGGTGGCGTTGGTCGGTTATTCGATTCTGCGCGCTCGTCAAAGCTGTCTGGCTCGCCACCATACGCCGTTGGAACGAGCGCATTCCGGCATCGATACGCTGTTGCACTGGTTGGATTGGTTGCCGGTACGTTTCGTCGGCGCTGCCTATGCGTTATTGGGGCATGGCGAAAAGGCTTTGCCCGCCTGGTTCGCCACCTTGCTTGACAGGCACAGCAGCCAATATTGGGTGTTGACGCAATTGGCGCAGTTTTCTCTGGCGAGAGAGCCGCACGGCGATCCTCTGTCAACGCCCAGGGCGGCGGTTTCGCTGGCGAAAAAGGTGTCATTAGCCGTGGTGGTGGTGGTGGCGTTGCTGACGATTTATGGTGCGTTGGTGTGACGTCTTGCGCTTGATCCTCTAGGCGCCGAAGCCGGGGGATCATGTAAAGCACATCCTGCCGGGCGCCGAAGTGCTGGTATAAAAGGGCTGGTTAATCAAGCATAACGGGGAGGCCGCTTTACGGGGCCTCCCCTTTTGCTCTCCGCCGGCTGGTCGTCAGCTGGCGGTTCGCTGAGGTGGTTTTTTGATCCAGATGGTGGTTTAGGCGATTGCGGTGGACGCGCGTTTTTTGAGCCAGTAACCCACAGCCAGTACCAACAACCAAACCGGGATCAGGACAACGGAGATCGTGATCCCCGGCGTCAGCGCCATGATGACGAGAATCCCCGCCATGAAGGCCAGACACAGGTAGTTGCCGAGCGGATAAAGCAGTGCCTTGAAGCGGGTTTCCACGCCTTCCCGTTCTTTACTGGCGCGGAATTTCAGATGGGCCAGGCTTATCATCGCCCAGTTGATGACCAGCGCGGAAACCACCAGAGACATCAGCAGTTCGAATGCTTTGCCGGGCAGCACGTAGTTGATCAGCACGCACAGCGCGGTAGCCAGCGCGGACACGCCGATGGCGATGACCGGCACACCGCGGCGATCCACCGTCAGCAGCGATTTCGGGCCGTTGCCCTGCTTGGCCAGACCATAAAGCATACGGCTGTTGCAGTAGACGCAACTGTTATAAACCGACAGCGCCGCAGTCAGCACCACGATGTTGAGGACGTTCGCCACCAGATTGCTGTTCAGTGCATGGAAGATCATGACGAATGGGCTGCCGCCTTCCACGACTTTCTCCCACGGGTAGAGCGACAGCAGAATGGTCAGCGAACCGATGTAGAAAATCAGAATGCGGTAGATGACCTGATTGGTGGCCTGCGGAATGCTTTTTCCGGATGGTCGGCTTCGGCCGCCGTGATGCCCACCAGTTCTAGCCCGCCGAACGAAAACATGATGACCGCCATCGCCATTACCATGCCGCTGATGCCGTGCGGGAAGAAACCGCCTTGCGCCCAGAGATTGGTGATGGTGGCTTCGGGGCCGCCCTGTCCGCTGAACAACAGCCAGGCGCCGAAAACGATCATACCGATGATGGCCACGACTTTGATGATGGCGAACCAGAACTCCAACTCGCCGTACATCTTCACATTGGACAGGTTGACGGCATTGATCAGTACAAAGAATACCGCGGCGGAAACCCAGGTCGGAATGTCGGGCCACCAGTATTGTACATAGATGCCGACCGCGCTTAGCTCAGCCATGGCAACCAACACGTACAATACCCAGTAGTTCCATCCCGAGGCGAAACCGGCGAACTCTCCCCAGTATTTGTAGGCGAAATGGCTAAAGGAGCCAGCAACCGGTTCTTCGACGACCATTTCACCCAATTGACGCATGATGAAAAAAGCGATGATACCGCCAATCGCGTACCCCAGCAGAACCGATGGCCCCGCCATTTTGATAGTCTGCGCGATCCCGAGGAACAGGCCGGTACCCACAGCGCCACCCAAGGCAATCAACTGAATATGACGGTTCTTCAGACCGCGCTGTAGCGTTCCGTCTTGTTGATTTTCCATTATTTTTACCCTCTGCCGATATGAGAAAGACAAATGGAGACGTGCCGATGCGACTGTCGGCGTTTTGCTCTTTTTACGTTGATGTAATTTTATTTTTACGATGTCTGACGGAAGAAATTGCCGCCAGAGCTATCGGTGGACAGAGAATAGTGGTAAGCGGCGCTAAATGCACTGATTTCTTACCGTCGCCGGTAGAAAATGCGATGCCGATTCGTTTGCTGACGGGGGCTGTTTTTTTATAACGACATGGTGTTCTGGAGAAAAACCGATACCGACGCAGCCGTTGGTCGAAACGTTCATAAATCTGATGTGATTGCACAGTTCAGAAACTACACAACCCTGCTTAATTTGAATTTATATTCTTTATTTTTGAATTTAAATTCATTTTTTATGAGGTTGAACGGTTCAGCTTTGCCTGATTCGGGTTTCATAAAAGTTAAAACGTCCACTTGGCGCGTAATGGTAATACCACTGACCTTATCGTGCTTTTGCAACAATTATCAGGGCATTTGTTAAAAAGTAAGGTGATTGATGTTTTCCCGCAACGTCTGTATGGACAGAAGGTGAATACTTTGTTACTTTGAGCGTCACGTTTTTATAATTGGTATTACCAATTGACTCTATGCTTTTCCGCCGGGACCCATTCACCATGGCATATAGCAAGATCCGTCAGCCCAAGCTGTCAGATGTCATCGAACAGCAACTGGAGTTTCTGATCCTTGAGGGGACGCTGCGGCCCGGAGAGAAACTGCCTCCGGAACGTGAACTGGCAAAACAGTTTGATGTTTCCCGCCCATCGCTGAGAGAGGCTATTCAGCGTCTGGAAGCCAAGGGGCTGCTCCTGCGTCGTCAGGGCGGCGGTACTTTTGTCCAGAATAATCTCTGGCAGAGCGTCAGCGATCCGTTATCAGAATTACTCAGCAATCACCCAGAATCCCAGTTTGACCTCCTTGAAACCCGTCACGCGCTTGAAGGCATCGCCGCCTACTATGCGGCATTGCGTGGTACGGAATCCGATCTGCAGCGTATCCGTGATTGCCATGCGGTCATCGACAAGGCGAGAGAAGCCGGGGATTTGGAAGCGGAATCCGAAGCGGTAATGCAGTATCTGGTGGCGGTTACAGAGGCTACGCACAACGTGGTGCTGCTGCATTTGTTGCGTTGCATGGGGCCGTTGCTCGAACAGAATGTTCGACAGAATTTTGAATTGCTGTATCTGAGCCGTGAAGTGTTGGCTCAGGTAAGCAGCCACAGAGCCAGGATTTTTGAGGCGATTGTTGCCCGTGAGCCTGAGAAGGCGCGTGAGGCGTCTCATCGCCACCTGGCGTTTATTGAAGAAGTATTGCTGGAACTTAACCGGGAACATAGTCGGCGGGAACGCTCTTTGCGTCGACTCCAGCAACGCAAGGATTAAGGGCCCTGTTGGGACCTGTATGCGGTAACTAACGAAGAGCCTGTCTTCCTGCGTTTTCAGCCAAGACACAGAGCGCAGCAAGACAGGCTCCAGACAATTAACTGATTAGAAACAGATAAGGACCAAACCATGTCAGAACGTTTGAATAATGACGTGGATCCGATCGAAACTCGCGACTGGCTTCAGGCGATCGAATCGGTTATCCGTGAAGAGGGTGTTGAACGTGCACAGTACCTGATCGATCAGGTGTTGAGCGAAGCACGCAAAGGTGGCGTAAAAGTTGCGGCGGGCAGTGTCGGCAGCCGCTACATCAACACTATTGCGGTAGAAGACGAACCCGCCTATCCGGGCAACCTTGAACTGGAAAGCCGCATTCGTTCCGCGATTCGTTGGAACGCAGTAATGACGGTATTGCGTGCGTCCAAGAAAGATCTGGAGCTGGGTGGTCATATGGCGTCCTTCCAGTCTTCCGCGACCTTCTATGAAGTGTGTTTCAACCACTTCTTCCGTGCGCGAAATGCGCAGGATGGCGGTGATCTGGTGTTCTTCCAGGGGCATATTTCTCCTGGGGTTTATGCCCGAGCGTTCCTGGAAGGTCGTTTGACCGAAGACCAGATGAACAACTTCCGCCAGGAAGTTCATGGCAACGGCCTTTCTTCTTACCCGCATCCGAAGCTGATGCCGGAGTTCTGGCAGTTCCCGACCGTGTCCATGGGCCTGGGCCCAATCAATGCGATTTATCAGGCTAAGTTCCTGAAGTATCTTAATAATCGTGGTCTGAAAGACACGACTAAACAAACCGTTTACGCCTTCCTGGGCGACGGTGAAATGGATGAGCCGGAATCCAAAGGCGCCATCACTATCGCGACTCGCGAGAAGTTGGACAACCTGGTGTTCGTCATCAACTGTAACCTGCAGCGTCTGGATGGCCCGGTGACGGGTAACGGCAAGATCATCAATGAGCTGGAAGGCATCTTCGGCGGCGCTGGCTGGGAAGTGATCAAGGTTATCTGGGGCGGTCGTTGGGACGAGCTGCTGCGTAACGATACCAGCGGCAAACTGATGCAACTGATGAACGAAACCGTTGACGGCGATTATCAGACCTTCAAGTCCAAAAACGGCGCTTATGTGCGTGAGCACTTCTTCGGTAAATATCCGGAAACCGCAGCGCTGGTTAAAGACTGGACCGACGACCAGATTTGGTCGCTCAACCGTGGCGGTCATGATCCGAAGAAAGTTTTCGCTGCACTGAAAAAAGCGCAGGAGACCAAAGGCAAGCCGGTGGTCATTCTGGCTCATACCATCAAAGGCTATGGGATGGGCGATGCGGCGGAAGGCAAGAACATTGCCCACCAGGTCAAGAAAATCAACATGGACGGTGTGCGTTACTTCCGCGATCGTTTCAATGTGCCGGTGGCGGATGCCGACGTTGAAAAACTGCCGTTCATTACCTTCGATAAAGATTCCGAAGAGTACAAATACCTGCATGAACGTCGTCAGGCGCTGGAAGGCTATCTGCCGTCCCGTCAGCCGAGATTTGACGAGAAGCTGGATCTGCCGACGCTGGAAGACTTCAGTTCTCTGCTGGAAGAGCAGAATAAAGAAATCTCCACCACTATCGCTTTCGTGCGTGCACTGAACGTGATGTTGAAGAACCCGTCGATCAAAGAACGTTTGGTGCCGATCATCGCGGACGAGGCCCGTACTTTCGGTATGGAAGGTCTGTTCCGTCAGATTGGTATCTACAGCCCGAACGGCCAGCAATACACCCCGCAGGATCGTGAGCAGGTTGCTTACTACAAAGAAGATCTGCAGGGTCAGATTTTGCAGGAAGGCATCAACGAATTGGGCGCAGGCTCGTCCTGGCTGGCAGCGGCAACGTCTTACAGCACCAACAATCTGCCGATGATCCCGTTCTATATCTACTACTCCATGTTCGGGTTCCAGCGTATCGGCGATCTGTGCTGGGCGGCGGGCGACCAACAGGCGCGCGGCTTCCTGATCGGCGGGACTTCCGGTCGTACTACGCTGAACGGCGAAGGTCTGCAGCATGAAGATGGCCACAGCCACATCCAGTCTCTGACTATCCCGAACTGTATCTCCTACGATCCGGCATTTGCATATGAAGTCGCCGTTATCATGCAGAACGGTCTGGAGCGTATGTACGGTGAAGCGCAGGAAAACGTTTATTACTACATCACTACGCTGAACGAAAACTACCACATGCCGGCGATGCCGCAGGGTGCGGAAGAGGGTATCCGTAAGGGTATCTACAAACTGGAAACCGTGGCGGGCAGCAAAGGCAAGGTTCAGTTGCTGGGTTCCGGCTCTATTCTGCGTCATGTGCGTGAAGCCGCGCAGATTCTGGCCAACGATTACGGCATCGGCTCTGACGTGTACAGCGTCACCTCCTTCACGGAACTGGCCCGCGACGGTCAGGATTGCGAACGCTGGAACATGCTGCACCCGACTGAAGCACCGCGCGTACCGTACATCGCTCAGGTGATGAGCGACGCGCCGGCCGTTGCGTCTACCGACTATATGAAACTGTTTGCCGAACAAGTACGTACTTACGTTCCGGCCAGCGATTATCGCGTACTGGGTACCGATGGCTTCGGTCGTTCCGACAGCCGTGAAAACCTGCGTCACCACTTTGAAGTGGACGCATCCTACGTGGTGGTTGCCGCACTGGGCGAACTGGCTAAACGCGGTGAAGTTGAAAAATCTGTGGTGGCTGAAGCCATCAAGAAATTCGACATCAACCCTGAAAAAGTTAACCCGCGCGTAGCATAAGAGGGAAAGAGTAATGGCTATCGAAATCAACGTACCGGATATCGGTGCAGATGAAGTTGAAGTCACCGAAGTGCTGGTGAAAGTGGGTGATAAGGTTGAAGCCGAACAATCGCTGATTACGGTTGAAGGCGACAAAGCGTCGATGGAAGTTCCGTCTCCCCAGGCCGGTGTGGTGAAAGAGATCAAGATTGCGGTGGGCGACAAGGTCGCGACCGGCAAACTGATTATGGTCTTTGAAGCAGCCGGTGCGCCTGCCCCGGCTGCCGCGCCTGCCGCCAGCGCCGTGAAAGACGTTGAAGTGCCTGACATCGGCGGTGATGAAGTCGAAGTGACTGAAGTGCTGGTGAAAGTCGGCGACACCGTGGCGGCCGAGCAGTCGCTGATCACTGTGGAAGGCGATAAGGCTTCCATGGAAGTTCCGGCGCCGTTTGCCGGCACCGTTAAGGAAATCAAAGTCAGCACCGGCAGCAAGGTGAAAACCGGCACGCTGATCATGGTGTTTGAAGTCGCCGGCGCCGCGCCTGCCGTTGCTGCTCCTGCTGCGGCGGTTAGTGCTCTCGCTGCTGCTCCGGCAGTCAGCGGCGGCGCTAAAGACGTCAACGTGCCGGATATCGGCGGCGATGAAGTCGAAGTGACGGAAGTGCTGGTGAAAGTCGGTGACACCGTGGCGGCCGAACAGTCGCTGATTACCGTGGAAGGCGACAAGGCCTCCATGGAAGTCCCGGCGCCGTTTGCCGGCACCGTCAAGGAAATCAAAATCAGCACCGGCAGCAAAGTGAAAACCGGTTCGTTGATCATGGTGTTTGAAGTGGCAGGCGCTGCGCCTGCGGCCGCCGCCGCTCCGGCCCCGGTCGCGGCTGCCCCGGCCGCTAGCGCGCCAGCCGCGGCTTCGGCTCCGGCGAAAGCTGACGGCAAAGGCGAGTTCGCCGAGAACGATGCTTATGTTCACGCTACCCCGGTGATTCGCCGTCTGGCGCGTGAATTCGGCGTCAACCTGGCGAAGGTCAAAGGCACTGGTCGTAAAGGCCGTATCCTGCGTGAAGACGTTCAGGCTTACGTGAAAGACGCGGTGAAACGTGCTGAATCCGCTCCGGCGGCTGGCGCTACCGGTGGTTCTCTGCCGGGGCTGCTGCCGTGGCCGAAAGTCGACTTCAGCAAGTTTGGTGAAGTGGAAGAAGTGGAACTGGGCCGTATCCAGAAGATTTCTGGTGCCAACCTGAGCCGTAACTGGGTGATGATCCCGCACGTTACGCACTTCGACAAAACCGATATCACCGATCTGGAAGCGTTCCGCAAACAGCAGAACGCAGAAGCTGAGAAGCGCAAACTGGATGTGAAGTTCACTCCGGTGGTGTTCATCATGAAAGCCGTTGCCGCTGCGCTTGAGCAGATGCCGCGTTTCAACAGTTCGTTGTCTGAAGATGCTCAGCGTCTGACGCTGAAGAAATACATCAACATCGGTGTGGCGGTGGATACGCCGAATGGCCTGGTCGTTCCGGTGTTCAAAGACGTGAACAAGAAAGGCATCGTCGAGCTGTCTCGTGAACTGACGGTGATCTCCAAGAAAGCCCGTGACGGTAAGCTGACCGCTGGCGAAATGCAGGGCGGGTGTTTCACCATCTCCAGCATCGGCGGCCTGGGCACCACTCACTTCGCGCCGATCGTCAACGCGCCGGAAGTGGCTATTCTGGGTGTGTCCAAGTCAGCTATGGAGCCGGTCTGGAATGGTAAAGAGTTTGTTCCGCGTCTGATGATGCCGATCTCTCTGTCCTTCGACCACCGTGTCATTGACGGTGCTGATGGTGCTCGCTTCATTACCATCATCAACAACACCTTATCCGACATTCGCCGTCTGGTGATGTAATCGAAAAGCCGGCCTGACGGCCGGCTTTTTTCTGATAAGCTGTTATTTGTTACAGCTATCAGTGAGTAAGGACAAATCGTTAGTCGCTTGTTGTTTCAAAATTGTTAACGATTTTGTAAACTACCGCGGCAAAGACACGTCCCGGTGGAAGAGGGCGTTAAGACTCACAATAATGACGTCACAGACCCGCCGGAAATTAATTAAGAGGTCATGATGAGTACTGAAATTAAAGCTCAGGTGGTGGTACTTGGCGCGGGCCCTGCAGGTTATTCCGCAGCGTTCCGTTGTGCAGACTTGGGTCTGGACACCGTGCTGGTTGAACGCTATTCCACGCTGGGCGGCGTATGTCTGAATGTAGGCTGTATCCCTTCCAAAGCGCTGCTGCACGTTGCGAAAGTCATTGAAGAAGCCAAAGCGCTGGCTGAACACGGCATCGTGTTTGGCGAACCGCAGACCGATATCGATAAGATTCGTACCTGGAAAGAAAAAGTCATTACCCAACTAACCGGTGGTCTGGCTGGTATGGCCAAAGGCCGTAAAGTCAAAGTGGTCAACGGTTTTGGCAAATTCACCGGCCCGAACACGTTGGTCGTCGAAGGTGAAAACGGCAGCACCACGGTGAATTTCGACAATGCCATCATCGCGGCCGGTTCTCGTCCGATTCAGTTGCCGTTCATTCCGCATGACGACGCGCGCGTATGGGATTCCACCGATGCGCTGGAGTTAAAGAGCGTTCCCGGACGTCTGCTGGTAATGGGCGGCGGTATCATCGGTCTGGAAATGGGCACCGTGTATCATGCGCTGGGCTCTCAGATCGACGTGGTTGAAATGTTCGACCAGGTGATCCCGGCTGCCGATAAAGACATCGTTAAAGTCTTCACCAAACGCATCAGCAAGAAATTCAACCTGATGCTGGAAACCAAAGTGACCGCGGTAGAAGCCAAAGAAGACGGCATCTACGTGTCGATGGAAGGCAAGAAGGCGCCGGCTGAACCGCAGCGTTACGACGCGGTGCTGGTGGCTATCGGTCGCGTACCGAATGGCAAACTGCTGGATGCCGGTCAGGCTGGTGTGGAAGTTGACGAACGCGGCTTCATCCGTGTTGACAAGCAGATGCGCACCAACGTGCCGCACATCTATGCTATCGGCGATATCGTCGGGCAGCCGATGCTGGCGCATAAAGGTGTGCACGAAGGCCATGTGGCTGCCGAAGTCATCGCCGGTAAGAAACACTACTTCGATCCGAAGGTGATCCCGTCCATCGCTTACACCGAGCCGGAAGTGGCTTGGGTCGGCCTGACCGAGAAAGAAGCGAAGGAAAAAGGCATCAGCTATGAAACCGCGGTATTCCCGTGGGCGGCGTCCGGCCGTGCGATTGCTTCTGATTGCTCTGACGGTATGACCAAGCTGATTTTCGACAAAGAGACCCACCGGGTGATCGGCGGCGCGATTGTCGGCACCAACGGCGGCGAGCTGTTGGGAGAAATCGGCCTGGCGATCGAGATGGGGTGCGATGCGGAAGATATCGCATTGACTATCCACGCTCATCCGACGTTGCATGAGTCCGTCGGGCTGGCTGCCGAAGTATTCGAAGGCAGCATTACCGACTTGCCGAACCCGAAAGCGAAGAAGAAATAATCAGATATCGCTTTCCTCGTTGATACTGAATCCGGCACAGGTTGCCGGATTTTTTTATCTTCCTCGCAGAATTCACATCCTTTTTCGTCACCCTGAACCGCCTGACTTACAATCATCGTCACCATAATGAAACCGTGTTTTACTCTGGGAATGACAATGATGAAACGGAACCGACTCTGGCATACGCTTGGTCTGTTAGTGTTTTGGCTGAGCAGTGGTGCATCCATGGCGAACGACGCTTCTTATCAAACCGCAGCGATAACCGAAGAGGCTTTGCCCGTCTTCTATACCGAATTAAAACAGCAACTGACCTATCCCGATTCCTGGCTATCCGGGCACCAACAATCCTTTGAGCAATGGCGTCGACAGGCGCGTCTGTTAGTGCGGGAACGTCTGCTGACACCGGATACCCACCGGGCGTTTGAGCCGCAGGTGGTGGATAAACAGGAACGTGATGGGTATCGGGCCGAGAAAGTGGCGTTTAATCTGACGGACGAAAGCCGGGTGGCCGGGTTGCTGTTGACGCCAAATTCACCGGGGCCGCATCCGGCGGTTATTCTGCTGCATGACCATGGTGCGAAGTTCGATATTGGCAAAGAGAAAATGATTCAGCCATGGGGCGATGACGCCCGTCTGGCTTCTGCTAAAGCCTGGGCCGATAAGTTTTTCACCGGTCGTTTTGTCGGCGATGAACTGGCGAAACGGGGCTACGTGGTGCTGGCGGTGGACGCGCTGGGATGGGGCGATCGCGGGCCGTTGAAATATGAGCAGCAGCAGGCGCTGGCGAGCAATTTCTATAATCTCGGTCGCTCGCTGGCAGGATTGATGGCCTATGAAGACATGCGGTCGCTGGATTTTCTGGCTTCGCTGCCGCAGGTGGATCCTAAAAGAATCGGCATCGTCGGTTTTTCGATGGGCGCCTATCGCGCCTGGCAACTGGCGGCCCTGTCTGATAAAGCGGCGGTGACGGCCGCTATTGCCTGGATGGGAACCTACGATGGCCTGATGGTGCCGGGCAACAACGTGCTGCGTGGTCAATCGGCGTTTTACATGCTCCATCCGGGGTTATCAGCGCGCCTGGATTTCCCCGACGTAGCGAGTATCGCCGCGCCTAAACCCATGTTGTTCTTCAACGGCGGCAAGGATTCGTTGTTCCCGGCCCGCGCAGTGCAGGCCGCCTACTCGCGTATGCACCGTATCTGGTTGTCCCAGCAGGCAGATGACCGGCTGGTCACGAAAATCTGGCCGGAACTGGGGCATGTGTTTTATCAGGAACAGCAGGATGCGGTATTCGCCTGGTTGGATCGCTGGTTGGCGACACCGGCCCATCCAGCACGTTAACCCTTTGTTTTATAATACTCCGACCGGCTCTGGCGCTCGTTCAGGATCGCCAGAGCCGGGTCAATGCTGCTAAGTCGCCTGCGGCCCGTAATTGACACCAGCCGAGCAGACCGTCGGCGTTAATCTCGGGCAATAGGCTGACAGTCTGACGCAGCTTGTGCGCGACATCGGTGACGGTCGCCGAGGTTTGCTGCCAGGTGACTCGGGCGGTGAGCGATGTGTCATCCTTCAACCATAGCGTGACCTCGTGAAAACGAGCATCCGGGTTCAGTTCATCCGGGGGGGCGCTCGGGTCTTCCTGGCGTGAGACTTTGTCCGCCAGTGCGGCAATCCAGGGTTCAACCGGCACTTCAGCAAAACGATCCAGCCGCAATTCACCTTCCAGCAACGCGGCGGCGATCACGTATTCGAGGCTGAAACGCGCCTCAACACCGGTCGTAGCCCGCCGGATAAAGGGCGCGGCGTCGCCGCCCGGCGGGAATGTCACGGTGATGCTATCCGCTGCCGCAGTCAGGTCGTCTATCGGTTTACCGGAAGATTGCAGCCACTGCTCTCGCAGTATCAATGCCGCTTCCGCCGCGCTATGCGTGCCGCCGCAAGTGGGGTAGCGCTTGAAGATGAGTCCGGGGGAGCAGATACGCCAGGGCGCGCCCCATTGCGCCGTCAGGGCGTCGGGGCGTTGTTGCCCTTCACCATGCGCTGCCAGAAAAGCGTCTATCACCCGATCGTGACTACCATGAAATCCCGCCAGCGCCAACTGTGTGGCGGCGAGTCCAGCACGGGCGGCGAGCCCGGCGTGCAACGGTTTCATGGCGGAGCCGAATTGCGCCCGCAAACCCGCAGCCTGAGTGGCGGCCAACCCCAGCGCGTTGGCGGTCTGTTCCTCCGTTGCGCCGATCAGGCGGCAGGTTGCGGCAGCGGCGGCGATGGCCCCCAGCGTGGCGGTATTGTGGTAGCCAAGGCTGTAATGGCGCGGCCCGGCGGCTAGCCCAAGCCGGCCGGCGGTTTCGACGCCGATAATGTAGGCGCTGAGAAAGGCGTCTTCGGTGATGTCCGGGTGCTCATCGGCCAGCGCCAACAGCGCCGGCAGAATCACCGTGCTGGGGTGCCCCCGGAATCCTGAATGGAAATCGTCAAAGTCCAGAGCGTGACCAGCATAACCCAGTAGCAGGCAGCGGGCCTGGCTGTCGTTGTCTGAATAGACCGCTTTCAGCGGTGCCAGCCCGCTGTCCGCCACCACGCCATGCCAGACCGGCAAGGCACAGGCAATAAAATCCGTTACCCCGTTGCGGGCAAGGTCAATAGCGATGGTATCAGGCTGGGCGGCGACGATCAGACGCGCCAATCGGGTGGTCATGCTGGAATAGTCGGACATGGCGATATCGGTATGGTGTTGTTCAACGGTGGACGTGATAACAGACAATGCCGTGAATGACGCGCAAAACCTAGCGATTTTTCATTGCGCCTACTCGTATCCGTCATCGTTCACGTCGCCGGCGTGTTGCCCGCCCTGCTATAAGCTCCCGAGGTACGTGCAGGGTTGCTGCGTCAGCAGGGGCGCGATGATCCTACTTCCTGAGGGAACAGCGTAGTGCATTGTTTCGCGTGATAGCGTTTGCGCCGCCGCTCTAATTATGGGAGGTATAAACGCCGTTTTTCAGCTGCGTCGGCGTCAGCCCATAAACGCGCCGCAGGGCGGTGGCGAAATTGGCCGGGCTGGTGTAACCGGCGAGGCTGGCGGCCTGGGCGATCCCCACGCCTTCCCGCTGTAGCGCCAGCACGGCGCGTTGCAGGCGGCAGTTGCGCAGATACTCAAATACCGTCATGTCAAAGGTGTGGCGGAAGTGGCGCTGTAGTGAGCTTTCACTCATGTTGGCGCTGCTGGCGATATCGGCGATGGAAAGATGATCGGCGGCGCCGCTTTCCAGCATGTCCTTCACTTGTTGCATCCGTTGACGGTGGTGCAGCGGTACGCCAGATGCTGTCTTATCGATGGAGGCTTGTTCGGCGAGTGAACCGAGCGCTTCAATAATCAATGTCATGCACTGAGTTTCCAGATACAGACGTTGCAACGGCGTTTGACAAGGGCCGGCGTTGAGGAGCTGCCAGGCGGCGGCCAGCGCCTGACGCGACGGCATCCAGCGGTGAACGGCGAGGTGGGTTTGGGTGAAGTGGTAGATGGCCCGCCAGTCGTCGACGCTATCCATCAGATTGCCGTACAACCATTCACGGCTAAACGTCAGCGAAACGGTACGCTCGTAGTCGTCGCGTTTGCCATAGCGGCGAAATAACGTAGGTTCGGTCAGCGACGTCAGCAAGGCCGGGTAGCGTTTGCCCAGATGCAGACGCTGTTCGCCATAGCTGATATGCGCATTGCCGTTGACGACCACCGCCAGTTTTAGCGCACCGTTCAATGTGGTCTGGGTTTGCATGTTGTGCAGGTTGATGACATCGGCGGTGTGCAGGATCAAATCGCGGTGCAGCGGCGTGACATCGAAATGGCCGAACAATAACGGCGTATCGTCAATCACCTGAGGGCTGAGAACGCGGTAGTGATTAGCGATCAGGCTGGACATCCGCATAATCTGATGCTTGTAAATGGATGCTGACGTCGAAACAGGATTACGCACGGCTTTCCCCCTCATGCTCTCTGGTGATTTCGGGCGATTTTGCCGCTTTCGCAAAGCAATTTGCGGTTTATACAAACCCCGCCCCGGCAAACAAATGTAACAATGATTGCGCTTTAATGGTAATGCAAATACTTCTCAGTAGCACCTTTGGCTGCTGGCTTTCATTGATACAGGGCGACTTTGATGATGACACGACGACCACGCCACTATCTGGCGACGCTGATCGGGCTAAGTTGTGCGGCTTTCCCGAGCCTGAATTGGGCGGCAGCGACAGACGCCACCGCGACAACAGTGACCAATAACACTGCGGCCGGCACCCCCTTAACCAGCACCACTTCTTCCAATCCGGCATCGACCAACGATGCCGGCCAGACGCAGGGCGATACGATGGTGGTGACGGCGGCGGAACAGACGCGCCAGGCGCCGGGCGTCTCGGTGATGACCGCTGAGGATATTGCCAAACGCGCACCCACCAACGATCTGTCCGAGATCATCCGTACCCAGCCGGGGGTGAACCTGACCGGCAATTCCACCAGCGGGCAGCGCGGCAATAACCGCCAAATCGACATTCGCGGCATGGGGCCGGAGAATACCCTGATTTTGGTAGACGGTAAGCCGATATCCAGCCGCAACGCCGTGCGCTACGGCTGGCGGGGCGAACGCGATACCCGCGGCGACACCAACTGGGTGCCGAGCGACATGGTGGAACGCATTGAAGTGCTGCGCGGCCCGGCGGCGGCGCGCTACGGCTCCGGCGCCATGGGCGGGGTGATTAATATCATTACCAAACAGCCGACCCAGGCGTGGCACGGTAGTTGGAATACTTACTTCAATGTTCCGGTTCACAAAGCGGAGGGCGCTACCAAGCGTACCGATTTCAGCTTGTCCGGCGGCTTGAGCGATAGCCTGAGCCTGCGGCTGTACGGCAACCTCAACAAGACGCAGGCGGATGCCGCCGATATCAACGAGCCGTATAAATCGGCGCGTACCGGCAGTTATGCCAGTTCGGTACCGGCCGGGCGCGAAGGGGTGCGCAATAAAGATATCAACGGCGTGCTGCGCTGGGATATCACCAGGCAACAGTCGCTGGAGTTTGAAATGGGGAGCAGTCGCCAGGGCAATATCTATGCCGGCGACACCCAGAATACCAACAGCAACAGCTATGTGAGCAGCAACTACGGGAAAGAAACCAACCGCATGTACCGGCAGAACTACGCCGTGACCCACCGTGGTTTCTGGGACAGCGGCGTCAGCTCCACGTCTTATCTGCAATACGAGCGTACTCAGAACACCCGTATCAGCGAAGGGCTGGCGGGCGGCACCGAGGGGATCTTCTCCTCCGCCGACGACTACACCACCATCAAGCTGGATGCCCTGACCGCCCACAGCGAAGTGAATATCCCGTTTGACGCCTATTTCAACCAAACCGTCACACTGGGCGTGGAGGCGTCGGGTCAGCGCATGACAGATCCGAGTTCTTCCTCTTATGACATCTCGTCCACGGGCGCCATTGCGGGGTATAGCAGCAAAAACCGCAGCGGCGATATCAATGCCCATACCTTCTCGGTGTTCGCTGAAGACAATGTCGAGCTGACGCAAAGCACCATGCTGACGCCGGCGCTGCGCTTTGACTACCATTCGCTGGCAGGCAGCAAGGTCAGCCCTGGGCTGAACCTGTCGCAAGGGTTAGGGGATGATGTCACTCTGAAAATGGGGATTGCCCAGGCTTACAAAGCGCCCAATCTGTACCAGGTTAACCCCAACTACCTGCTCTACAGCCGGGGACAGGGTTGCTATCTGGTCAATGGCGCCAGCAATAACTGCTACCTGATCGGTAATGAGGATCTTAAGGCAGAAACCAGCGTCAACAAGGAGATCGGTCTGGAGTTCAAACGCTATGGTTATCAGGCTGGGGTGACTTACTTCCGTAACGATTACCGCAACAAGATCGAATCCGGGTTGACGCCGGTGGGGACTACCACCGACGGCAAAACCTACGTTTACCGTTGGGAGAATATTCCCCGCGCGGTGGTCGAAGGGCTGGAAGGGACTCTGAACGTACCGGTATCGGAGAGTGTGACATGGCACAACAACATTACCTACATGCTGCGTTCGAAGAATAAGAGTACCGGCGATATTCTGTCCGTCACGCCGGCGTTCACGCTGAATTCCACGCTGAGCTGGCAGGCGACGGACGATCTGTCGTTGCAATCGACCTTGACCTGGTATGGTCGCCAGAAGCCGAAAAAATATAACTATCGCGGTATGGCCGCTTCGGGCGACGAGCTGAATGAACTCAGCCCGTATGCAGTAGTGGGAACCCGCGCCACCTATACCATCAACAAGAACGTCAGCGTAACCGGCGGGGTGAGCAATCTGTTCGATAAACGCCAGTTCCGCCGTGGTAACGCATCGGCCGGTTGTACTGTCGCATCCAACGGCAGTTGCAGCGCCATTACCATCGCCGGTGCCGGGGCTGCGACTTACAATGAACCGGGCCGAACCTTTTATATGAGTATTAACACCCACTTCTAACCATCAACCATGAAACGGCCGGCCTATCGATGCCGGCCGATGCCATTCATGAGCTATCAGTGAGCATGTCGATATGTCCTTATTCGCCAACACCCAGGATGAGACTTTTACGTCAGCAACCTGTGGCCACTACCGTTTGCTGACTGCCTGGCCGGACGGCCCGGAGCCTGAACAGGGCTGGCCGGTGATGTACCTGCTGGACGGTGCGCGCTACTTTGCGACGGCGGTATCGCTGTTGGCGGCGATGCGTGAACCGCGTTGCGGCATGACGCCGGGCGTGATTGTGGCGGTGGATTACCCTGGCCAGACCCGGCGCGATCGGGATTACCGCCCGTCGGTGGCGCACCTGATCCTGGAACGTGATCCTTCGGGTGGGCTTCGTGCTCCCGGCGCAGAGGGGAATGCCGCCGGTTTTCGTCATTTTTTGCTGGAAGAACTCGTGCCTGTCATCCACCAACGCTATCGCATCGACAGCCGACGCCAGGCCTTATTCGGCCACTCTTACGGTGGACTATTCACTGTGGATACGCTGTTTGAACAGCCAAGTCGCTTTCAGCATTTTTATGCGTCCAGCCCGTCGGTATGGTGGCACGGCGGTTATCTGGCCCGGCAAGCCGAGTGGTTTATTGCACATATGGAGGAACAGCCGTTGGCGCGGTCAGTCAGCCTGATGTTATCCGTCGGTGAATATGAGCAATCGCTGGAAGCATGGGAGTTACAACGACTTCCTGAGGAACGGCAACATTGGCTGCGTCAGCACCGTGCTCAGCGGCGCATGGTGGACGGCATTAGGGAATTGGCGGCACAACTGCACCTGAAGATTCCGCAGCTTACGGTGGCTCAGCGTATCTACGCCGAACAATCGCACATGTCGGCGTCGTTTCCCGCGTTGTTACATGCCTTGCGTCATCACTTTCAGCAGCGATAACACCTGTCTGGTGTCGGGAAACGATGCCGCCGTCATCAGACGATTCACATCGGTTTTTCTTTCATAGACCTTACCGTTTATGTGGGTGGCGCAGTGGTCGATGTGGCGGCTAACTGCTATGCTGGCCTAAACGGTATCTTGTTGCTTTTCGTGCCATTGGCGCCTGTTTCGCAACCGGATCCGGCATGAGTCGAGACGCCCGGATTTATGCTTCTGAACGCAGGAATACCTGTGCCGGCGCCCACTTATAAATGTTGCTTTAATGTAAACAAATTAACAGTCGGTTCAAATCCTGATATGCTCGTCACGCTGGACCGGGCACTCTGAACCTTACATCCACTGGCTGGGATCAGGCATGGACATCATGAGCCGGTAATATGAGCGCCGGGCATAATTAGACAATGAGAGCGAGGAGAATGTCGTGCTAGAAGAATATCGCAAGCACGTAGCCGAGCGGGCTGCACAAGGGATCGTCCCCAAGCCGTTGGATGCTGCACAAATGGCGGCGCTGGTGGAGTTACTGAAAAATCCGCCCGCAGGCGAAGAAGCGTTTTTGGTGGATCTGTTAGTCAATCGCGTGCCGCCGGGTGTTGATGAGGCCGCTTACGTCAAGGCTGGTTTCCTGGCCGCCGTCGCAAAAGGCGACGCCGTTTCCCCCCTGGTTTCGTCGGAACGAGCCGTCGAACTGCTCGGCACCATGCAAGGGGGGTACAACATCCATCCCCTGATTGATGCGCTGGACAACCCCGCGCTGGCGCCTATCGCCGCCAAGGCCCTGTCCCATACCCTGCTGATGTTCGATAACTTCTACGACGTGGAAGAAAAAGCCAAAGCCGGCAATGTTCATGCTCAGCAGGTTATTCAGTCCTGGGCCGATGCCGGTTGGTTCCTGTCCCGTCCGAAGCTGGCGGAAAAAATTACTGTCACCGTGTTCAAAGTCACCGGCGAAACCAATACCGACGATCTGTCGCCGGCCCCAGACGCTTGGTCGCGTCCCGATATTCCGCTGCATGCGCTGGCGATGCTGAAAAATGCCCGTGAAGGCATCGAGCCGGATCAACCCGGCGCGGTCGGCCCGATCAAACAGATTGAAGCGCTGAATCAGAAAGGGTTCCCGCTGGCCTATGTCGGCGATGTCGTCGGCACCGGTTCTTCACGTAAATCCGCCACCAACTCGGTGCTGTGGTTTATGGGCGAAGATATCCCGAACGTGCCGAACAAACGCGCAGGCAGCGTGGTGTTGGGCGGCAAAATCGCGCCGATTTTCTTCAATACCATGGAAGACGCCGGTGCGCTGCCGGTCGAGGTGGACGTCACCAAACTGAACATGGGCGATGTGATTGATGTTTACCCGTATCAAGGTGAAGTGCGTCATCACGATACCAACGAATTGTTGGCCAGCTTCGAACTGAAAACCGACGTACTGCTGGACGAAGTGCGTGCCGGCGGCCGTATCCCGCTGATTATCGGCCGCGGCCTGACGTCCAAAGCGCGTGAATCGCTGGGGCTGCCGCCGAGCGAGGTCTTCCGTCAGGCGAAAGATGTGGCGGAAAGCGGCCGCGGTTTCTCGCTGGCACAGAAGATGGTCGGCCGTGCTTGCGGCGTTGCGGGCATTCGCCCCGGCGCTTACTGCGAACCGAAGATGACGTCGGTCGGCTCCCAGGACACCACCGGGCCGATGACTCGCGACGAACTGAAAGACCTGGCTTGTCTGGGTTTTTCCGCCGATTTGGTGATGCAGTCATTCTGCCACACCGCAGCCTATCCGAAGCCGGTGGATGTTAACACCCACCACACGCTGCCGGATTTCATCATGAACCGTGGCGGTGTGTCGCTGCGCCCGGGCGACGGCGTGATCCACTCGTGGCTGAACCGCATGCTACTGCCGGATACCGTGGGCACCGGCGGTGATTCCCATACCCGTTTCCCTATCGGGATTTCCTTCCCGGCCGGTTCCGGTCTGGTGGCCTTCGCCGCCGCCACCGGGGTGATGCCGCTGGACATGCCGGAGTCGGTGTTGGTGCGCTTTAAAGGCCAAATGCAGCCGGGGATCACCCTGCGTGACTTGGTGCACGCCATTCCGCTGTATGCCATCAGGCAAGGGCTGCTGACTGTGGAGAAGAAGGGTAAAAAGAACATCTTCTCCGGTCGTATTCTGGAAATCGAAGGGCTGCCGAATCTGAAGGTGGAACAGGCGTTTGAGCTGACCGACGCTTCGGCGGAGCGCTCTGCAGCAGGTTGTACCATCAAGCTGGATAAGGCGCCGATCATTGAATATCTGAATTCGAACATCGTGCTGCTGAAGTGGATGATTGCCGAAGGCTACGGCGACCGTCGCACGCTGGAGCGCCGGGTTCAGGGGATGGAAAAATGGCTGGCGGATCCGCAATTGCTGGAAGCGGATGCGGATGCAGAATACGCCGCCGTGATCGATATCGATCTGAACGAGATTAAAGAACCTATTCTGTGTGCACCGAACGATCCGGACGATGCGCGGCTGTTGTCGGATGTGCAGGGGGCGAAGATAGACGAAGTGTTTATCGGCTCATGTATGACCAACATCGGCCACTTCCGTGCGGCGGGCAAGCTGCTGGATCAGCATAAAGGCCAGTTGCCAACCCGTCTGTGGGTGGCGCCGCCGACCAAGATGGACGCGGCACAGTTGACGGAAGAAGGCTACTACAGCGTGTTCGGCAAGAGCGGCGCGCGGATAGAAATCCCAGGTTGCTCGTTGTGCATGGGTAATCAGGCGCGGGTCGCGGACGGCGCGACGGTGGTATCGACGTCGACACGTAATTTCCCGAACCGGCTGGGAACGGGGGCAAACGTGTATCTGGCATCGGCGGAGCTGGCGGCGGTCGCCTCGCTGCTGGGCAAGCTGCCGACGCCGGAAGAGTACCAGCGCTTTATGGCGCAGGTGGATAAGACGGCGGAAGATACTTACCGCTATCTGAACTTTGACCACCTGGCAACCGTATACCGAGAAAGCGGATAAGGTGATCTTCCAGACCGCTGTCTAAGCCGTTATAGTTTGCCGCAATAAACAGGAAGGGAGGCCGTTGAGCCTCCCTTTTTTACGGCCGGCAAACAGTGCCGGCATTCAGCGTGGATGCAGCAACAGGAGTCACGCCATGGACTATGAATTTTTGCGCGATGTGACCGGACAGGTCATAGTACGAATGTCGATGGGACATGAAGCTGTAGGTCACTGGTTGAATGAAGAAGTGAAGGGGCAGGAAGCTGTGCTGGACGAGATCGAGGCCGCGGTGCGTGATCTCGCGGGCAGCGAACGTCAGTGGGA
Source organism: Musicola paradisiaca NCPPB 2511 (assembly GCF_000400505.1). Lineage (NCBI taxonomy): Bacteria > Pseudomonadati > Pseudomonadota > Gammaproteobacteria > Enterobacterales > Pectobacteriaceae > Musicola > Musicola paradisiaca. Next base: position 761,106 of record NZ_CM001857.1, read on the forward strand.
GCGCCACGGGCATGAATACACGCTATTGCTGGACAGCGAGGAAGTCATGGTGCGCGCCAATCAACTGGATTTTTCCATGGATGAAATGGAAGAAGGTATGAGCTACTACGACGAGGAAAGCCTATCGCTGTGCGGTCTGGACGATTTTCTCGATCTGTTGGTCAAGTACCGGGAATTTGTGCAGAAACCCTGATTTAACTCGGCGCTCCTGCGTTGTGTGGTCGCGTGATATCAGCGCCTCCCTGCGCTGAGTCTCGCTTTTGTATCCCGATGGTCGGGTGGTTTACAGCGAAGCACCGCCGCAAATCACCAATTGCTGGCCGGTAATGGCCGCGGCGGATGGCGACAGCAGATAAGCCACCAGATCCGCCACTTCCTGCGGTTGAATAAAGCGTCCGATCGGCGGCATTTTCGGCGGCGAACTTTGACGTCCCGGCTGATTCAGCATTGGCGTTTCCGTCGCGCCGGGCGCCACGAGATTCACGGTGATGCCGCGCGGCGCCAGTTCGGCCGCCCAGCTGCGCACCATACCGATCATGGCGGATTTCGTCGCGACGTATTGGCTGCGTCCGGCGGCGCCGCTGGATGTCCGGCTGCCTAATAAAATGATGCGTCCGCCCTGCGGTAATTTATCCACCAGGCGATCCGCCAGCACTTCCGCCACCTGAATATGCAGGCGCCACAGTTGTTCGCTGTCGCCGTAACTCAGCTTTCCCAACGGCGCCGCCTTCATGATACCCGCTGCATGGATGACTGCATCGACGGCGGGCAGGCTATCCAGCAAGGTGGTCAACGCCGGAATATCGGTCACGTCCAGCGCATGGTGCTCGAACGCGGCATGGGTGTGCGGCCCACGCTGGCGGGACAGCCCGACGACCTGCCAGCCTGCCTGCAACAGGGTATCGGCGATGGCCGCGCCGATACCGGAACTGCTGCCGGTGATCAGCACACGTTTCTGATGGCTCATGACGCCGGGTTCCTTTCCTGTTCCAGCAGGGCTACCGGCACCTTGAACACCGCTTTCTTGACCGGCGCAGGCACATCGTCGATGGCACACAATGCTTGATGCGGTTCACCGGGGTAGAAGGTCACGAAATCTCCGGCGGAGAGCCGGATGGCATGGGGGACGTCCGGTTGATCGAGAATGAACAGATCCGGTTTGCGCTCGGTGGCGGGGCGATCGCCCGCATCCTGCAGGTCATAGCCCATGATTTCTTCGCCGGCCAGAATCAGCTGGATGTCCAGATAACGGCGATGGAATTCGGTGTGCCGTTCTTTGCGCGGCGCGGTGGATACGGTACCGATGGAGTAAAACCAGTCGGCGCCTTCCGGCTGGTATTTCCCTTCCGGCAGCGCGTTTAGCGTTTCCAGCGTCATTCCGGAGAGGATGTTCCACAGCGAAGCTGGCAATGTCGCCAGCGACAGATGATTCAGATTGCCTGCGATCATGGTGTGTTCCTGTTGTTGGAAAGTGGTTCTGTATTGAATGTGTTCTACCTGAGAGCGTTGGGGTGCTGACGATAAGGTAGATTCTCCCATGCTTCCCCTGAGACGCGGGTTTGCACGTTGATATGCGCTTTTATGTCCCCGGCTGCAGGCGCCATCACGCGATGACTCATTTTTATCCATGTGCCGGTTCGCGGCAGGTGGGGCGGGATGGGTGAACCTCATCCTTGAGGTTCGTGCCGGCGAGCCAGCAAGTCGACATTGCTGATGACGGACTCACTGGCTAACACCTGTTTGCAATGCACATCATGCAGGTTGATCAATCACCACCCTCCTGCTCTGCAAGGCGCGTTAACCTTTTACCCACGCTTCGCTGACGCAAACGTATTTGATTGCCTGGCGGAAGTAGGTGAAGGCCATGTGCAGTTTGTCATCCGGCCCCTGCTTGATGCTGGGGTAGGAGAACTCGCGGTTCAGCTTCTCTGTCGAGTTATTGGTCATGCAGTAGCCATCGCCAATTTCGACGTTACGCTGCCACGGCCAGCTACGGCCGCCGTCTTCAGAAATGGCGACGGTCATCGGCGCACGCGGCGCGCCCCAGAAGGCGCTACGCTCGCTGGTGATTTCCGGCATGACTGCATTCTGGCCCTCATCCTCTTCATCTTCGATTTCGTCATACAGCGAAACCCGACGTTCGGTGGCGCCGTCAGCATTCATGTGGTTGAACACCAGCGCCAGATGGCCATTGCGCAGCGTCGTGACCTGAATCGACGAGTTATTGTTAGGCAGATCGGTCGCGACCGGATCGGACCAGCTTTCCCCGCCGTCGGTGGAGCGGCTCAGGTAGATGGCGTCGGCCCAACGGCTGCGGTAGAGCGCCAGCAGAGTGCCGTCCTGCAACAGCGTGATGTTCATGTGCACGCAGCCGGTGCTGTTCGGCACAACGGATTCCCGCCAGGTTTTGCCCTGATCGCTGGAGATTTTCACCGCACTGATATCATCGTTGCCGACCCATTTTTCGCCCGGGCGAGTACGGCAGTAAAACACCGGCAGTAACCAGTTGCCGTTGGGCAACACGGTGATCGGCTGGCGGATAAAGGTTCCAGGCTGTTCCAGCAGCACGCCGATGTCGCCCCAGGTGTGGCCCAGATCGGTGGACTGGCGATAGCGCACGATGGCGGTATCCTGGTTCCCTGATTTCTGGGCGGTATACAGCAGCCACAGCACGCCGTCCGGCGCGAGGAACAGCACCGGGTTTTGCTCGGAACGGGTCGGATCCTCGGAGAGTTTTTCCGCCGGCGTCCATTGCTGGCTGCCTTGCGGCAGCCGTGACATATAGATGGAAATATCCGCCACCCCTTCCTGGGTGCCGCCGAACCAAACGCACAGCAAGTCGCCGTTCGGCAGATGGAGCAGGTTGGCGGCATGGTTCTGCGGGCATTCCGAAGGAATATAGGCCTCGATCCGCTGATTGTCGCCTTCTGCCTGGTGCACAATACCGCTGCGTTCAACGGTAACGGTTTCAGTTGTCATCTCTGTTTATACTCCTGAGTTTTCAACGGGCTGCTTGGCCTGTTCTTTCGCTTTTTTGTTGGGGATCAGACGATCCAGCACCATCACGATTGCCGGGGTCAGCAAGGCAACGTACATGTTGTCGATGCCGAACGGGTTGCCCATCACATACCAGACGGAGGTTGCGACGCAGGACAGAATCAGACCGGCGTTAACCCCGCGGGAGCTGCTGAAGAACGGCAGATAGAAGGCGACCATCGCCACGACGGAAATCGACAGACGGATGGCGCGGGTGAAGAAGGAGAGCTTCAACACTTCCGGCACCAGCAGTACGAATACCAGCGGCAGGAAACCGATGATCAGCGAGAACACGCGGGTCATCTTGAACTCTTTTTCCTGCGTCGGTTTGAAATAAGGGACATAGAAGTCTTTCACGATCAGCGAGGCGATCGCCAATGCCACGGTACTGACGCTGATGAAAATAGACGCTACCAGCGAGGTGGTCACTACGCCGGCCAGCCACGGGTTCATATCCTGCAGGAAGATGGGCAACGCATACAGGCTCTTGATTTCCGGGTGGACGAATTTGGCGGCCACACCGATGATCGCAATCGCCAGCGCGATCGGCATACAGAACAAGAAGGCGATCCAGGTGGCGCGTTTAGCGGATTTTTCATCCTTGGTAGACGCAATGGCCTGGATGACGAACTGGGTACAGAAGATGGAGCCGATGGTGCCGATCAGCCATGCGCCGATGGTGCTGGCGCCGATGTTGCCATCCCAGGTCCAGTAGAATTCCGGCATCTTCTCGACCATCGGCGTGATGCCGCCGGTCATTTTCAGCGCAACATACAGAATGATCATCACGCCGACATATTTCAGGCCGCTGTGGATCAGCGTGACGTAGGCGACGCCTTTGATGCCGCCAAAGTAGAAATAGAAGGTACTGACGATGGCGGTGATCAGCGCCGCCACCGGCAGGTTCACTTTCAGTACGGTGGAGATCGCCGCCGCGCCGCTGACGTAGTTACCCACGTTTACCAGCAGCAGTGCGTAGATCATGATGATCGAGATAATGTTTTTGGTGGTGTTGCCGTAACGTTCGGCGATCGCGCCGGAGATGGTGATCTTCCCGGTGTTGTAGATCTTTTTCACCAGCACGATGCCGAACAGCAGGAAGCCGATGGCGGCGCCGATGACCGACCAGGATGCCGCGATACCGCTTTCAAACGCTGCCTGCGAGGTGCCGACGGTGGATTTGGCGCCGATGAATTCGGTCATCAGCAGGATACCGACGATAAACGCCGGCAGCGAACGGGAGCCTTCCATAAATTCCGAGTTGGAGCGGCTGCGTAGCCGCAGCGTCAGCAAGGAGGTAAAGGCAATATAGAGCACAATTATCCCAACGATGATAAGTGTGTCTGTCAGATCAAAATGGTTCATGGGTTTCGATCCTGTAGGGTAAAGGTAATGGTGTTTTATGTGACGAGCGCGTGTCGTCAGTCAGTAAAGGGTTGCGTTAGCGAACGAATGGCCTCTTCGTCCTGCGCTGAGAACTGAATCGGGTAGCGGCTGACGCCGACATCCTGCCCCATCAGTACCAGTGCCTTTTTCACGACCGCAGGAGAAAACGCGATCGCGTACAGCGTTTTGCGCAGCTCGCTGACCTGCTCCTGCGCCTGGCGCGAGCCTTCGACGTCGCCGGCATGGAAACGGTGCCAGATCTGGCTGATGGCTTGCGGCGCCACGTTGGCCAGGCCGGAGATACAGGCGGAGCAGCCATCGACGAAGCCTTGATGGATCAGCGAGTCGGGGCCGTTCAACACGTCAAAATTCGGGATACCTTTGGCCGCCTGCAGGAAACCGCTCAGGCTTTCATAACTGCCTGCGCTGTCCTTGATGCCGATGATGTTGGGGTGATCCGCCAGGATGCGCACCGTTTCCGGTTGCAGGGTATTACCGGTACGCGCCGGAATGTTGTACATGAACACCGGCACCGGCAGCGCATCCGCCACTTCACGGTAATGGGCGATCAGCTCGCTCTGTTTCAGCGGCACGAAGTAGGGGGTGATCACGGAAACCGCATCGACGCCGAGTGCGGCAATGCGTTTGCCCAGCTTGATGGTTTCACGGGTGGAGATTTCGCCGACGTGCGCGACGACCGGTACGCGGCCGGCCGCTTCATCCACGCAGGTTTCCGTGACGGCGACTTTTTCGTCGGCATTGAGCACGAAAAACTCACCGTTGGTGCCGTTGCAGAAAATACCATTGCCGTAGCGCATCTGGCGTTGTACCTGCTGGCGCATGGCGGCGGGATGGAATTCCCCCTGATGGTCAAAGGGCGTGACGATAGCCGTCAGAACGCCTTTAATTGGCTTACTCATTGTTATTCCTCGTTATTCATCAACCAGAGTGATGTGTTCAAAACAAAGTTGAATAGATGGCGTGCACATCTTCGGCACGAACGGTCGTCGGTACGTTTTTCATCAGGCGCTGCACCTGCAGGGCTGATTCCACCAGATACGGCAGGTGATCCGGGCTGATCCCCAGCTGTTGCAGCGATGAAGGCAGATTCAGACGTTTGACCAGCGCACCGAAGTAATCCACCAGCGCCTCGGCTTTCTGCGCCGGCTCGAGGCTGGTATCGGCGTTCGGCAACAGGTCGTAGGCCTGGGCGAATTTTTCCTGCGCCGCGTGCTGAACGAAACGCATGCAGGGCGTCAGCAGGATGGCGTTGGCCACGCCGTGGGGGATGTGGTACTTGCCGCCCAGCGGGTAGGACATGGCGTGCACCAGGTGCGTGCCGGAGTGGGCGATGGCGGCGCCGCCGTAGTAGGACGCCCACAGCATATTGAGACGCGCTTCCAGATTGCCGGGTTCGTTGACCGCAGCGTCGATATTGGCGAACAGTTTCTTCAGGCCGATCAGCGCGTAGTTGTCGCCGACCGGGTTGGAAATGGTGGCGGTGAAACATTCGATCAGGTGGCACAACGCATCGATACCGGTAGAGGCCGCGATGTGAGCGGGCATGCTGGTGGTCAGTTCGGGGATCAGCGCCACATAGTCCGGCAGCATCACCGGCGTAATGATCCCGACTTTGGTTTCTTTTTCCGGAATGGCAAGAATGGCGTTCGGTGTGGCTTCAGAGCCGGTACCGGCTGTGGTGGGGATCATCAGCGACGCGGTGCGGCGCGTCGGTTTGGTGCCCGCCAGCAGGCTTTCCAATGTGATGGCGTCATCGCCGGCGCACAACAGCGACAGCAGTTTGGCGACGTCCAGTACGCTGCCGCCGCCGATGCCGACCACGAAGTCCGGCACTGAGGACGGCAGATTTTGCAGCACCGCCGCAACATCATGCTGGCTGGGTTCAGCGGGCACATTATCAATCACCGACAGCTGTGCAACGCCGGCCGCCAGCTGTTCCTTCAGCGCCTGAACGCCGGGCAGCCCGACAATATTCCGATCTGTGACCAGTAAGACATGCTGTTTGCCGCGCAGCAGATAGGTGATGTCCTGGAGTGCCTGATAACCACTGATAATGGTGCTGTTGATATTCATACTCATACCTTGTTCTGATCCGCTGTGATTCCCGCCTGATTTGATTGATTTTTTTCAATCATGATTCTTTTCTGTGACCGAAAAAAATCGGAAGGCCTACATTCTGCTGCTAATTTATAGAAGAAATTGGTTTTGAATAATTTGATATTGCTCACATATAATCAATTGTGATTCAATATAATCATTGTCAGGTAATCAATCAAAACGGGGCAGTGGTATGCCGAACAGGCAGGAAGATATCCGTGTGCTGGTTGTGGCTGACGACTTTACCGGTGCAAACGACGCCGGCGTAGGGCTGGCGCTTTACGGCGCTCAGGTCAATGTGCTGTTTGACGCCGCGAGGATCGGTGCCGTTTCATCGGGCGACGCCATCGTCATCAATACCGACAGCCGTGCGCTTGACGCCGCAGTCGCGGGAGAGCGCACCGCGCAATCGGTGCGGGGCTGGCGGGAGCATGGCGTCGAAGGCTGGATGGTCAAAAAGGTGGATTCCACGTTACGCGGCAATCCCGGCGCGGAGACCGAAGCGGCGCTGCATGCCGCCGGTGTGTCGCTGGCGCTGGTGGCGCCGGCCGCGCCGTCACTAGGCCGCGTGACCCGCGGCGGTAATGTGTGGGTGCACGACCGTCTGTTGACGGATACGGAGTTCGCCAGCGATCCGAAAACGCCGGTGCGCTCTTCTTCCGTCGGTGAACGGTTGGCGGAACAGACCGCATTGCGGCAGGCGCGGGTTTCATTGAGCGAGCTTCGTCAAAATGGACTGGCGGCACGTCTACAACGGTTGAGCGATCAGGGCGTGCGGCTGGTGGTGCTGGATGCGGAAAATCAGCAAGATCTCGACCTGATCGTGCAGGCCGCCGGGCAGCTGGCTGCAAAGCCGTTGTTGGTGGGATCCGCCGGGTTGAGCGATGCGCTGGCCCGTCATCTGTATCGGCGCGTAGGTAACGCCTCGCGTGCGTTGCTGGCGGTGATTGGTTCTATGAGCGAAATCGCTCAAAAACAAATTCAAATGGCCTGTCGGCGGCCGGATGTGGCGCTGGTGGATATCGATATCGACGCGCTGCTGGCGGTGTCGTACCCGGCTGCGCTGGCGCGCTGGTGCGAACAAGCGGCGGCCACGCTGGCGTCCGGGCACCATTGCCTGATTCGTACCTGCCTGGACGATAGCCAGCGTTTCGAGATCGACGGTTTGTGCCAGCGTCATGGTATGGCGCGTCAGCAACTGGGCGATACCATCAGCCAGCGGCTGGGGGAACTGACTCGCCAGATTGTTGGTCGCCAGCAACCGGGCGGTCTCTATTTATCCGGCGGCGATATCGCGATTGCCGTCGCCAATGCTTTGCAGGCCAACGGTTTTCATATCAAAGGGCAAATCGCTTCCTGCGTACCCTGGGGGCGGTTTCTGGACAGTGTTGTCGGTGATATCCCCGTAATGACCAAAGCAGGCGGTTTTGGTGACGAGGCTACCCTGCTGGACGTTTTACGTTTTATTGAGGAGAAGGTGAGTGAGTAAGATAATTGCGGTAACAATGGGAGACCCGGCAGGTATCGGCCCGGAAATTATCATCAAATCGCTGGCGGAAGGCGAACTTTCCGGCGCGCCGGTGGTGGTGGTGGGATGCGTGCAGACGCTGCGCCGCATTCTGGCGCTCGGCGTCGTGCCGCAGGTGGAGCTGAACGAAATTGCCAACCCGGCGCAGGCGCGCTTCGCCCCCGGCGTCGTCAATGTCATTGATGAACCTCTGGCGGATCCGGCCGGGCTTGAGCCGGGAAGAGTACAGGCCCAGGCGGGCGATTTAGCTTACCGCTGCGTGAAACGCGCCACCGAACTGGCGATGGCGGGTGAAGTACACGCGATTGCCACTGCGCCGCTGAACAAGGAAGCGCTGCATTCCGCCGGGCATCTCTATCCCGGTCATACTGAATTGCTGGCGAAGCTGACCAACAGCCGCGATTATGCCATGGTGCTGTATACCGATCGGCTGAAGGTGATCCATGTGACGACACACATCGCATTGCGCAAATTCCTGGATACGCTGAATCGCGAGCGCGTGGAAACCGTCATCGGTATGGCGGATACCTTCCTCAAACGTGTGGGCTATGACAAACCGCGTATCGCTGTCGCCGGGGTCAACCCGCATGCCGGGGAAAACGGCCTGTTCGGCGACGAGGAGATCAATATCGTGTCGCCGTCCATCGAGGCGATGAAGGCCAAAGGTCTGGATGTGTATGGCCCCTGCCCGCCGGATACCGTATATCTGCAGGCGTATGAAGGCCAGTACGATATGGTGGTGGCGATGTATCACGATCAGGGCCACATTCCGCTGAAACTGCTTGGTTTCTACGATGGTGTTAATATTACTGCGGGTTTGCCGTTCATCCGGACATCAGCGGATCACGGTACGGCGTTCGACATCGCCTGGACGGGCAAGGCGAAGGCCGAAAGTATGGCGGTTTCGATCAAACTGGCGACCCAGCTGGCCTGATAGAATCGGCTGAGGGTAAAACATACGGATATCATTGTGGGGGAAACATTGAGTGACGCATTACGCATAAGCGGAGAAAAAATAAAGGGACAAAGCCGTCTCGACCAGATTATGGATTACCTCAAAGGCCATAATCTGGTGACGGTGGATGAACTTGTGGCCGTCATTGATGCTTCCCCGGCGACGATTCGCCGTGATTTGATCAAACTGGATGAGCAGGGCGTCATCAGCCGTTCGCACGGCGGCGTGACGCTCAATCGCTTCATCCCGTCGCAGCCCACCACCAACGAAAAGATGCAGCGCAATTTGCTGGAAAAGCAGGCGATCGCCCGTCAGGCGGCGACGCTGGTGCAGCCGGGCAGCGCGGTGGTGCTGGACGCCGGCACCACCATGATGGAGCTGGCGCGCAACCTGACCCATCTGCCGCTGCGCGTCATCACCGCTGATTTACAGATTGCGCTGTTTCTTTCCGAATTCAAGCAGATAGAAGTCACCATCATCGGTGGACGTATCGACGATAGCAGCCAGTCGTGCATCGGCGAGCACGGCCGTCGGCTGTTGCGCAGCGTCTATCCGGATATCGCGTTCATCAGCTGCAACTCGTGGAGTCTGGAGAAAGGCATCACCACGCCGACGGAAGAGAAAGCCGGGATCAAGCAGGATTTGGGGGTGAATGCCAGCCGCCGGGTGCTGCTGGCGGACAGCAGCAAGTACGGCGCGTATTCGCTGTTTTGCGTGTCGCCGTTGACGGCGTTGACTGATGTGATTACCGATGGCGAACTGGCGCCGGAGATCCAGCGGCAATTGCAAGGGCAGCCGTTCCGGTTGCATCTGGTGACGGTGTAGCCGGACGAAATCGTCCGAATACGTTGTATTTTCCCTTGCCGAATCACTCGGCCCTCGAATAACACCGCCCCGTCATGCGTGTATGGCAGGGCGTCTCAATATGGACGGCACGTAAGCCGGTAATCGATCGTCAGCGGCTGCTCCGGCGTCAACGCCAGCGCGGTGGCATAACCGGACTGGCTGATGGCGTTGTCCCGCAGACACGCCGGCCCGAGATCCCATGCCGAACAAACGGGCTCGACCCCCAGGCAATAATTCTTTCCTGACCAGGGCGCTTGTCGCCTGCCGCCGTTACTGATCCACAACAGACAGTGCGGCAGTATCGTCGTGTCCCAATGTAATGACAGCACCAGTCGCCGCTGCGGGTAAGTCAGTTCGATGCCGGCGACCGGCGACATCACCTGTAGGATCTCCTCCGTGGCGAACGGCAGCGGCAGTCGGCTGAGATCCAGCGTCGCGCCATCGGCGGCCGGGGCCAGGCGCAAGTCATCAAAGACGGCGCCGGGCTGAAGACGGCTGACGCCCGGTTCGGCTGGCTGTGGGTAGGCCCGCATGTGTAATGCATTGTCGGCGGATAACACCAATTCCCCGGCATCCCCCCCGATGGGAAACACCGGGTGCAGCCCGACGGGCAACCGACAGGGCCGCCTGGCCTGTAGCGTCAGAGAAAAATTCACGTTGCCGTTATCGGCCAGCTGGATAACCCGGCGCAGCGCCGTGAGCGGGTAGTCCGGTGGAAAAACGAAATCGAGTGCGGCGTGGCGGGATGAGCGCCCGGCGAGCGTCCAGTCACGGTTGGCGGGCAGCCCGTGCGGGATACCCGCCAGGTAGCCGTCGCCGTCTTGCTGCGCATGGCCGAACGGTACGCCGACCCACTCACCGCCCAGACGGTGCATCAACGGCGGTTGCCCGGCGCAGGCATCGGCGTCATCGAGCCAGTGGGCGCGGTACAGCAGCGCGGTCGCCTGCGGCGTGCCGGGGCGGAAGGTCAACGCGGATAGCATACCGCCCGCCAGGCCGATGTCGGCGCTCAGCAAGCCATCATCACTGTGCAACATAAAAGAGGCGTTTGGGCTCATGGGCGATTCCTGTGTATTCAACGGGTGAATCGACGGGCTGGCGCGTGGGCGGGATAGTGCGGCGGGGCGACCCCGCCATGCCGTTAATTCAGCCCTTCTCCGGCGCTTTGTCGGGCGACCAGCCGCACGGGCAACAGTTGCTGCTCGTCGTCGCGCGCGCCGTCAATCAATAGTTGCAGCCCGGATCGGCCCAGCGAGGCTTTGTCGATGGCGATGGTGCTCAACGGCGGGTGTGCGACGCTGGCGGTATCGATATCGTCGAAACCGACGATGGCGATCTCCTCCGGTACTTTCACCCCGTGTTGCTGGCAAACGCGGATAGCAATCAGCGCGGCGGAATCATTGTAGGCGAAAATAGCGTCCGGCCGTTGCGGCAGCGCCAGCAACTCTTCCACCGCGCTGACCAGCGAACTTTCGGTATCCAACAGCGGCGGGGCGATGGCTTCGTATTCCGGCGGCGTCAGCAGTTTGGCTTCATACAGCGCCTGCCGGTATCCCTTTTCACGCAGACGGATACTGTAATGCGCCAGACTGCTGGCGAGAAACGCGATACGGGTACGCCCCTGAGCGATCAGATGGCGGGTGGCGAGATAACCGCCTTGCAGATTATCCGGATTAACGCTGGGCAAGCCCGGCGCCCACAGGTCGATCAGCGCCAGCGGCAACTGCATGTTGCGCAGTGCAGCCAGCAGCTCGGGCTCGAAAAAACCGGCGCACAGCAGCGCATCGGGGTCGTGCAGCCGCACCTGCTCTTCCACTGCGTCCGTCGGGCCGAGCGCCAGAAAGCTGAGCGCGATGCCGGCGTCGCGACAGGCGTTTTCCACGCCGAGCAACAACGGCGAATAGAAGGTCAGGGCGCTGGAAATATTATGCTGGCGGTGGAGCAGAAACAGCACCCGGCGCAGCTTGTCGTTGCGCAGACGGGTGAAATCGTAACCCTGTTGGCGGGCGATGGTCAGAATTCGCTGGCGGGTCTCTTCTTTCAACCCCGGCTGACCCTTTAACGCGCGTGATACCGCCCCGGCGGAAACCCCGGCTTCGGTCGCGATATCTCTGATTCTTATCCGTTTCGTCATGCGTTTCCTTTGTGTCTGTGTCCACAGCGATAAGCCGGAATTCACCTTTCCAAACTGTGCCGACAGCCTAGCATAAAGCGCGCGCGGTTGCTCCGGCTCCCAGCCAGGCTGCGCCCCGCACGCCGCTGCTATCGCCGTGCATGGCGGGCACGATCGGGGTGAAAAAGGTATTGCTGAAGGTATAGCGTCCGATGCGCGCTTCCAGACCCTGATACAGCGGGCGGCAGTTAGACAGGCCGCCGCCGATGACGAATACGTCCGGGTCGAGCAGATTCACTACCGATGCCAGCGCTCGCGCCAGCTGATCCTGAAACAGGTCGAAGTATTCCACCGCATGCGGTTCACCGGCTGCCACCGCCGCCATGATATCCATCGCGCTGAGACTGGCGTGATAGCGCTGGTTGTAGCGTTGGGATAGGCCGGTGCCGGAAATAAAGGATTCGGTGCAGTTGGTTTTGCCGCAGTAGCAAACGACCGATGGCCCATCCTGCTCCGGCGTATAGCGCGGCAACACGTTGTGCCCCCATTCGCCGGCGCTGCGATTGCGCCCGTCGAGGACCTGCCGGTGGATGGCGATCCCGCCGCCGCAGCCGGTGCCGAGGATGACGCCGAACACGGTATCAAACCCTTGCCCCGCGCCATCGATGGCTTCCGACAGCGTAAAACAGTTGGCATCGTTGCTGATGGCGATGGGTTGAGCGGCAAATTCCACCAGCATCGCATGCAGCGGCTGCTGGTTAATCGCCAGAATATTGGAGTTCTTGATCAGCCCGTTACTGACTTCCACGGTGCCGGGTAAGCCGATGCCGATGCTGACGGGGCCGATATCCTGACGAGCCTGGGCGATGACGTCGCACAACTGGCGGAAAAAGATCGGGTAACTGCTTTTCTCCGTAGCGTAGCGCTGGCGGTAGACGATATCTCCCTGCTGATCCAGCGCAACGGCTTCGATTTTCGTACCACCGATATCTATACCCAGACTTAACATGTTGATTACTCCTGCACCGAACTGGCAGACAAGGTTCCATCGATAAAACACCCGCGCAGTGTACTGCCATATGTTTACTAAACACAATGGCGTTATTTCTCTTCCATGAAAGTAGGGTTTTTATTAAAATTCATATTTATCAAATAGATAATTTTTATTGGTTTGATGGGGAGGAAAAAATATACCGCGAATGTGAAGCGTCTCACGGAAATGAAAGACGGGAAAATCACTTTATTTACTAAACATTTTTGCGGTGCTATTAAATGAGCACCCCACCGCCTGAAGGTGATGCGGTGCAGCCCTTTCCCTGTCAGATCAGAAGAGTGAAGATGCGATGTTTTTTACCGAAGAGAAACTGAGTCAGCGTCTGGATGAGGTCGCCCAGTATCGGTGGCGCGAAGCTATCGAGGTTGAACTGGCGGACATCTGTTTTGACCGCGAGGGAGAGAACGGCACGCCGCCGCCGCCCGACGCGGCCGACTGGCAGCCGTGTCAACGTGGCTTTCAGTGGCGGGAAAAGGATATCTATGTCTGGCTGCGCCTGCGTATTGCGTTGCCCGCGCACTGGGCGACGGAAATCATCGCGGCACGGTTCGATTTCAGTCTTGGCGTACAGCGCCGCGATTTTGAAGCGTTGCTCTATCTGAATGGCGAACCCTGGCAAGGGCTGGATCAGAATCATGTCGAAACGGTGATCCCGTCGGCGCTGGCAGGGCAGACTATCGAATGCTGTTGCCGGGTCTGGTCGGGCATTCTTGAAGGCAAGGTGCGTAAACATTTTCAGGCGTTTCACGTCGGTAACGGTTTTGAGCGGGTCAGCATCGCGGTGCGCGACGAGGCGGCGACCAACCTGTTCTATACCACCGAGGCGATTCTGCAATCCCTGGCGGTATTGCCGGAAAACGATCCGCATCGCGTGCTGCTGCTTGCCGCCGCCGACCGCGCCTATAACCTGATCGACTGGCGCGAGCCCGGTAGCGCGGAGTGCTATCACTCGCTGGCGCAAGCCGCCGCCAGTCTGGAGCGGGAATACCCGCGCAGCGGCGGCGTGCAGCCGGTCACGGTGCATTGCGTCGGGCATACGCATATCGACGTCGCCTTCCTCTGGCAGCTTAAACACACGCGGGAAAAATGCGCCCGTTCGTTCTCCACGGTGCTGCGGTTGATGGAGCGTTACCCGGAATATGTCTTTTTCCAGTCGCAGCCCCAGCTTTACGACTACCTGAAGCAGGACTACCCGGCGATTTACCGGCAAATTAAACAGCGTATTGCCGAAGGGCGCTGGGAAGTGGACGGCGCCATGTGGGTGGAGGCGGATTGCAATCTGCCCTCCGGCGAATCCTTCGTGCGCCAGATTCTGCTCGGCACCCGCTTCATGCAACAAGAGTTCGGCGTGACGCCGCGCTGCCTGTGGCTGCCGGATGTCTTCGGCTACTCCTGGGCGTTGCCGCAGATCCTGCGCAAAAGCGGCATCCGCTATTTCATGACCACCAAAATCAGCTGGAACGAATTCAACCAGATGCCGCACGACACCTTCACCTGGCGCGGCATCGACGGCAGCGAAGTGTTGGCGCACTTCATCACCACGCCGGAAGAGGGACATCCGCGCTACACCTATAACGGCATGGTCAACGCCATGTCGGTGCAGGGGCTGTGGGATAACTACAAAGACAAGCCGCTGAATCAGGAACTGATGCTGGCTTACGGTTACGGCGACGGCGGCGGCGGCCCGACGGAAGAGATGCTGGAGCTGCTGCGGCGTTTTGAAAAAGTGCCGGCGCTGCCGAATATCCGCCATGGCCGGGTAGACGACTACTTCACCCGTCTGGAACAGCGGCTGGCGGACAGCGATGCCTGGCAGCACGTTTGGGACGGCGAACTCTATTTCGAAAGCCATCGCGGCACCTACACCAGCCAGGCGCAGGTGAAAAAGGCCAACCGCCGCGGCGAGCTGACCTATCGCCGGCTGGAGTGGTTGCATGCCCAGGCGGCGGTCAGTCACGCCGACTGGCCTGCTTATCCGCAGGTTACGTTGAACGCCGGCTGGCAAATCCTGCTGCGCAATCAGTTCCACGACATCATCCCCGGCTCCTCGATCGCCGAGGTCTACCGTGATGCCGCCGACGGGTACCGGCAGGCGGAACAGCTGGCCGACGAGATGCTGGCGCAGTGTCAGCCGCGGTTGCTGTCGGCCCGCGCTGATGCGGTCAGCGTACTGAACAGCGCCGCCTGGCCGCGCAGCGATCTGGCGTTTATCGCCGGCGACGGCGCGGGGGGCTGGATGCAGGCGGACGGACAACCGTTGGCGTCGCAGGCGGTGGCGGGCGGCTGGCTGGTGGCGCTGCGGGAGATTCCCGCGTTGTCCGGCGTCGCGCTGTATCGCCGCGCTGAGCAAGAGGCGGGAGATTTACCGTTTAGTGTCGGCGAGCGGCAGGTGGAAACCCCGTTCTATCAGATTAGCTGGAACGAACACGGCCAACTGACCCGTATTTTTGACCGGCAGCACCAGCGGGACGTATTGGCGGATTGCGGCAACGTGTTGACGGTTTATGAAGATAAACCGCTGAAGTACGACGCCTGGGATATCGAGATTTTCTATATCCAGAAACAGCGTCCGGTCACTGAGTTGCTGTCGGCCACGGTGCGCGAGCAGGGTGAGTTGTGTTGCAGCATCGAATTCGTCTGGCGTTATCACCACAGTCGTATCGTGCAGCAGATGCGGTTGTACCGCGACAGCCGCCGTATCGATTTCCACACTCAGGTGGATTGGCAGGACTATAACCAGTTGCTTAAGGTCGGTTTCCCGGTGGCCGTCCGCGCCACCGAAGCCACCTACGACATTCAGTTCGGCAACGTCAAACGCCCCACCACCTGGAATACCAGTTGGGACTATGCCCGTTTCGAAAGCGTGGCGCACCAGTGGGCGGATCTGTCCGAATACGGTTATGGCGTCAGTTTACTGAACGATTGCAAGTACGGGCACGCCATCCGCGACAACCTGATGCAACTGACGCTGATTAAATCGGCGGTGAGTCCGGATGCCCACGCCGATCGCGGCCAGCATGAATTTACCTACTCGTTGTTGCCCCACGCCGGAGACTGGCGCGAGGCAGGGACGGCGCAGCAGGCGTTTTTCCTGAACGAACCGTTGTTGCCGCTGCCGGGCGAGTGGTTGCCGGAGGCGCCGCTGGTGGCGTTCGATCATCCGTACATCCAGCTCGACGCGCTGAAAAAAGCCGAAGACGGCAACTGGCTGGTGGTTCGGCTGCACGAGTTCGCGGGCGGGCGTCAGAACGTCGTGCTGCGCTGCGCCCGTCCGGTGCGCTGGTGGGCGGAGAGCGATTTGCTGGAAAATTTGTCCGCTAAACAGATGGATGCGGGGCAAACATTGGAACTGCACTTTGCGCCCTATGAAATCAAGACGTTGGTACTGTGTCTGGCGGACTGAACGCCGTCGGATCAGGCATTGAACCGGGACGCGCTGTGATTTTGGTCGATCCTGGTCACAGAACCTGCGGTGGCCGATTTACTGTCTCTTGATTTTGTTTACTATAAATATCGTTGTTTAGTAATCAATTTAAAACTTAAGTACCACCCACAATATCCTTTCATGCGACGGCACCAGGGCCGCCGGGAAACGAGGAATAAACAACAATGAACATCTTAGCCAAAGCAGTGACCACCGCATTACTGGCCAGCACCGCGCTGGCCGCCCATGCCGCCGATACGCTGGAGGTTTGGATCCGCGCCAATAACAATGCTCGCGTTATCTATGAGCAGGAAGCGGCGGCGTTTGAAAAAAGCACCGGCATCAAAGTGAATTACTTCACCGCCAGCACCGATTTCGAACAGCGTCTGGCGCGGGCGGCGGTGGGCAATACCCTACCGGATCTGATCGTTAATGACGCCGCCTACATGGGGCAGTTAATTCAACTGGGCGTGGTGGACGCCATCGACCCGTCGACGCTGAGCAACGGCAAAGATTTGCAGCCGGTGGCGCTCGGCAGCCTGAAATATTCCGACGGTAAATACTACGGCATTCCGACTTCGGTGCAGGCGTCCGCACTCTATATCCGCAAAGACTGGCGCGAAAAGCTGGGCCTGCCGCAGCCGAAGACCTGGGCTGACCTGAAAGCGCTGGCTGAAGCCTTCACCAACAAGGATCCGGATGGCAATGGCAAGGCGGATACCTACGGCTTCGGCCTGCCGGGCTCTTCTACCCGCGGCTACGCCAGCTGGATTCTGGCCTCCTTCATCTGGCAGGCGGGCGGCGAGTTCGTTCAGCCGGTGAACGGCGGTTTCAAGGGCACCATGACCGACAAAGGCGTGGTGGACGCGCTGACGTTCATGCGCGGCATGGTGTGCGAGAAATTGACCCAGCCCGGCGCCGTCAACGCGGTGACGTCGGATATTTCCAACGCCTTCCGTTCCGGCCAGGTCGGGATGGTGTTGTCCGGGCCGTACAGCTTGCCGGTGTTCTCCGACGAGCCGGGGCCGGACAAGTTTGAAGTGGTGAAACCGCCGCGCGGCCCGGTCAGCCAGGCCAGTATCGCTGAAGGCGAAGCGATTTATCTGGTGAAAAGCGGCAAACAGAAAGCGCTGGCGGCCAAATTCATCGACTTCATGATTTCGCCGCAGGGCCAGACCATCGGTACCGCCGTGGGGATGCCGAACGAGCCGATTGTGCGTCTGCCGGTGAATAAAAACGTGGATGCCAACGCGGTGTACAAAGATGCGCGCTGGCAGGTGTTCGCCGAGCAGTACGCTGCTGACGGCCACTATGTGCCGGGCGTGCCCAACTGGACGCCGATTCGCCAGACGACGGCGGAAGGGTTCAACCGCATTCTGGCGGAGTGCGATTCCAACATTCCGGCCGAACTGGAAAAGCTCAACGACAAGGTTAACGCTGAACTGAGCAAGCAAAAGGTGCTGGCTAAATAAGCCCTGGCCGTGAAGCCCCGGTTTCCCCGCTGCCGTCTGGCTGGGGAAACCGTCGGTGTGTGCCGAGCGGTTCCGTATTCTTTCCATTCCGGGCAGTAGAGAAGCATATGATTAACCCCAGACTGAAACGACAATTGACGCCCTGGCTGTTTTTGGCCCCGGCATTACTGGTATTTACCTGGTTCAAATTCATTCCCATGGTGCAGGGGATGGTGATGAGTTTCTATCAGGTGAATTTTGGTCAGCCGGACGAGTGGGTCGGCCTGGGCAATTTCACACGTCTGTTGTCCGACTCGGATTTGCATGCCGCGACCGTCAACACCTTGATCAACGTAGTGGTCACGTCGCTGGTGTCCGCGTTCATCGCGTTTTTCCTGGCGATTGTGCTGGAAGGCCCGGCGCGCCACCTGCGCTTTATCCGCACGGCGATCTTCCTGCCCGCCATCACCAGCGCGGCGATCGTCGCCGAGATGTGGAAGATTTTGTTCAACCCGACGCCCGACGGCGTCGTCAACCATCTGCTGTCTTGGCTGGATATCGCGCCGCAGGGCTTTCTTACCGATCCGCATCAGGCACTGTTTACCGTGATGTTGCTGCAAATCTGGAAAGCGGTGCCGTACAACATGGTGATTTTTATCGCCGGTCTGGCCGGTATCAACCGCGAGTTGTATGACGCCGCGAATGTCGACGGCGCCAGCCGCTGGCAGCGGCTGCGCTATGTCACGCTGCCCGGTTTGTTGCCGGCGATTTCGGTGATCATCATGCTGTCGTTTATTCGTGGTTTCCGCGTGTTCGCCGAGGTCTACGCCTCGACCGGCGGCGGCCCGTCCAACGCCACCGAAGTGGTGATGACGCAAATCTACAAGGCTGGGTTTATTCAGTTCGATTATGGCTATGCCTCGGCGGTTTCTTTTGTTCTGTTTATTTTCACGGTGCTGCTGACCCTGATCCATTTCATGGTGAAGAAGCGTTACGTGAAGTAGTTGATGGCAACCAGAAGCACACACAGGGTGAATGCAATGAAAATGAAAACCTGGGATCGCGTCGGCTGCGGCATTATTTACGCCGCCGTGCTGATGGTGTTTGTCGGTCCCTTTCTGGGCATCATCATGACCGCCCTCAGTGGCGTCACCGTCAAGCCGGGGGAATTGGTGCTGTGGCCTCAGCACTTTACGCTGGAGAATTTCCGCCGCGCGTGGCTGGAAGTCGGCGTCTGGAAGTACCTGCTGAACTCACTGTTGGTGGCCGGCGTCGGGCTGGTGTTTCAGGTCGCGGTGAGTTCGCTGGCGGCGTATGCGCTGGCGCGTAAGAAATTTCGCGGCGCGGCCATTATCGGGCTGATTATCCTCTCCACCATGATGCTGCCGGAGGAGGTGATCGCCATTCCGCTGTACGTGATCATCAACTGGAAATTACCGCTGATCGACATGTCTATTTCCAACAGCTATCTGGGGATGATTCTGCCGATTGTCGGCTGGGCGTTTTCCATCTTCGTGCTGAGCGAATTTATGTCCGCCATCCCGCGCGATTTGGAGGATGCCGCCCGGGTGGACGGCGCGTCCGAGTGGCAGATTTTCTTCCATGTGATCCTGCCGCTGGTGCGCCCGGCGCTGGGTACGGTGGTGATTTTTGGTTTCATCATGATTTGGGATCAGTACCTGTTGCCGTTGATCGTGGTGAACCAGGAGAGCATGTACACCATTCAGGTGATGCTGCGGGTGCTGAGTTCGGATGAAAACAGTTCCCAGAACGTGTTTATCGCCATCACGCTGCTGGCGATGCTGCCGAGCGCCATCGTCTATCTGGGTCTTCAGAAGTATTTTAACCGCGGGCTGTTGTCCGGCGCGGTGAAAGGGTAATTCTGCGGCGGTGTCCGCATTGTGGTCGGCGCGCGCCGCAGCGGCGGCCGACCGCGCTAAAGCATACTGGGGAGTGCTATGGGTTCTGTCATTCTGAAAAACGTCAGCAAGTCTTTTGACGGTACAAACATTATTCGCGACGTGTCGCTGGAGATTCCCGACGGCAAGTTCTGCGTGCTGGTAGGGCCGAGCGGCTGCGGCAAGTCTACGTTGCTGCGGTTGATCGCCGGTCTGGAGGAGGTGACTGCCGGGCAGGTGTTCATCAACGATCAGGACGTGACGGATCACGAGCCCAAGCTGCGGGATATCGCCATGGTATTCCAGAGCTACGCCTTGTATCCGCAGATGACGGTGCGGGAAAACATGGGGTTCGCCCTGAAGCTGGCCGGGGTGCCGAAGGCGCAAATCGCCGTTAAGGTGGACGACGTGGCGACGCTGTTGGGGCTGGAAAAACTGCTGGATCGTCTGCCGAAGGAGTTGTCCGGCGGGCAGCGCCAGCGCGTGGCGATGGGGCGGGCCATTGTGCGTAATCCGCAGGTGTTTCTGTTCGACGAACCGCTCTCCAACCTGGACGCCAAACTGCGTAACCAGGTGCGGGCGGAGATCCGCGAGCTGCATCAGCGCCTGCACACCACCTCGGTATACGTCACGCACGACCAGATCGAAGCCATGACCATGGGTGAGATGATCGTGGTACTACGCGACGGCGTGATCGAGCAGGTGGGAACGCCGCTGACGCTTTACGATCGTCCGGCCAACCGCTTTGTGGCCGGGTTTATCGGTTCGCCGGAAATCAACCAGCTTTCCGGCTGGGCGGTGGAACATGATGGCCGTCTGATGTTGCAACTGGACGAGCAAACGCGCGTGCCGGTACCGGACAGCGTGCAGGTCAGCGCCGGTCAGCAGATTGTTTACGCGGTGCGGCCGGAGCAGTTCGAACTGGTGACGGAAGCGGAGGGCGCTATCGCGGTGCAGGTGGACGTGATCGAAAACACCGGCAGCGACGTGCACATCTTTTGTCAACTGAGCGACCGCCGTCGTCTCACCGTCAGCCAGAAACAGCGCGTGGCGTTACAGGCAAGCGAACGGATCTTCCTGCGGCCGAAAGCCGGCGCGGTGCACATTTTCGATCAAGCCAGCGGCAAGCGCCTGAATCAGGATGGCTGAGGGCCCGGTGTCGGGGTTGGATGGAATGCAGGAAGGCGTTTGAGAGTGTGGCCTGAAGCGCAGGAGCATCTTGTCGGGGGCGGTGGTGCATCACGGCGTATTGGGGCTCAACCCCGGTGGTGTGTCCCGGACTGGCGGTGATATCGCACTGGCGTGCCGCCACACATGATGGCGACGCGGTGCGTGATGCGGTGCAGTAACGCCTGCCGTTGTGGCGAAAACGCAGGGGGAGGTGCCCGGAGGGATGCCTCACCTCTGCGGTTGGCGGCGCATTCACGAGTTAAGCGTGGGCCTGGTCTAGCGCCCCCATTTTGCCTGCGGCGGTACGTAATCCAGCGCTTGCGCCAGTACGGCTTCTTTGCTGTCGGTGACGATCAGCATATCGAGGTAGTCTTTTTTCATGAAACCGTCCGTCACCACGCGCCGGACGAACTCGATAAACGTGTCGTAGTAGCCGTTGACGTTGAACAGAATGCAGGGTTTGGGATGAATGCCCAACTGCGCCCAGGTCCATTGTTCGATGATTTCCTCCAGCGTGCCGGCGCCGCCCGGCAACGCGATAAACGCATCCGACAGCTCGGCCATTTTCGCTTTGCGTTCGTGCATATCGGCGGTGATCACCAGCTCGGTCAACCCCGTGTGGGCGATCTCTTTATCCGCCAGATGCTGCGGAATGACGCCGATCACCGCGCCGCCATGTTGTAGCGCGGTATCGGCCACCAGCCCCATCAGGCCGACCTTGCCGCCGCCGTAAACGATGCCGGCGTCTTTTTCCACCAGATAACGGATCAATTCGCTGGCCATGTGTTGATACGCCGGATCGTTGCCGGGTGCCGAGCCGCAAAATACACCGAATTTCAACATAGATTCCCTTTTCTCCAATAAAACCAAAACCACTGTGGTGAAGCGCCATGACGCCGGGCCGCCCGTCGATGAAAGGCTAGCGATTTCTCGGAACGGCGTCAGGACAAGGAACCACGATACGCGCCGCACGTTAAATTGACAGCGGTTTTTGGCGCAGCGTCCATGCCTGTCGGTGCAGCGTCTGAGACGGCGCGGCATGGTTGCGAACATTGCGCTTTTGCGCTTGCCCGTGCGGCCCGGCCGGTATGCACGGCATCACGCCGACGATACGGATAATGACGGGCGGCGCGTTGCCCGCGAACCGCTGCCGGTCACGCGCGGATTATAGGCGGTGTCGGTGAAATTGTGGTGACAGGAGGATGTCTTTGGCGCTGAGATGCCGACCATTCGTCCAATGTGGGCGTATGGCCGGCGCGGTGATGTCCCTGAGTGTCGGCGCGGCGTACCGCGTCAGCAAGGCCGCGGTTGGCTGACATCCGAGCCCGCTAACCGCTTGTCTGGCCGTGAGCGCCGGCCTGTTACCGGCGGCGCGCTTTATCGACGGGGTGATGACCTGTCGTCGGCGGGCGTCGGCATTCGCTGAGGACAGCGCTCTGTCGCAGCCCGCGCCCGTCACCGCTGGTTTATTGCATACTACCGGCGATGGCGTCGACGTTATGTTTGAAGGCCGCGGTGTAGGTGGCGGCCGGTCCGTTGCTATCGGTTAATGCTTCCGGGTAGAGCTCGCCGCCGGACTGCGCGCCGCTGGCGTCGGCGATCTGTTTCACCAACCGCGGATCGGTCTGGTTTTCGATAAAGTAGGTTTTAACGTGCTCCTGCTTAATCTGTTTGATCAGTTTGGCGACGGTCTGGCTGCTGGCTTCCGCTTCGGTGGAGTAGCCAATCGGCGACAGGAAATGTACGCCGTAAGCGGCGGCGAAATAGCCGAAAGCGTCGTGGCTGGTCAGCACTTTGCGCTTTTCTTTGGGGATGGCGGCAAAGGCTTTGACGGCGTAGTCATCCAGCTGTTGTAGCTGTTGGATGTAGCTGTCGCCTTGTTTACGGTAGTCCGCCGCGTGGTCTGGATCCGCTTTCGCCAGCGCGTCGACGATATTGCGGGCGTAGACGATGCCGTTTTTCATGCTGTTCCAGGCGTGGGGGTCGGTGACGGTTTTGCCGTCTTCTTCCATCTTCAGCGATTTGATGCCGTTGGAGGCGGTAAGCACGCTCCCTTTATAGCCGGACGCTTTCACCAGACGATTTAGCCAGCCTTCCAGCCCCAGACCGTTGACGACCACCAGATCCGCCTGCGCCAGCGTTTTGCTGTCTTTCGGCGTTGGCTCGAACTCGTGCGGATCGCCGTTGGGCGGTACCAGATCAGTCACCTGAACATGGTCGCCGCCGATCTGTTTCACCATGTCTCCCACTACGGAGAAACTCGCCACGACTTGCAGATCCTTTGCCATGGCCAGCGGGCTGAGCAGCAGGCTGGACAAGGCGATAACCAGAACAGAACGTTTCATTATTTTCCTCTCAATGTATGCCGATGCAGTGTGAATCAGGGTTGGCGGCGCGGGCGTAGCATGCCGCCGTTGACGCCGAACAGAACCGACAGGCCGAAAAACAGCGTGGCGGTGAGGATCACCGCCGGGCCGGCCGGCAGGTCGGCGTAATAGGACCAGAGCAGGCCGATAAGGCTGGCGGTACCGCCGGTGATGACAGCGACGGCCAGCATCGTCGGCAGGCGGCGAGTCCAGAAACGGGCGCAGGCGGCGGGCAGCATCATCACGCCCACCGCCATCAGCGTGCCCAGTAGCTGGAATCCGGCCACCAGATTGAGCACTACCAGCGCCAGAAATAGCGCATGGATTACGGTGCGGGTCGGTCGCGACAGAATTTTCAGAAAGGTCACGTCGAAGGATTCGATCACCAACCCACGGTAGATCAGCGCCAGCGCCAGTACCGAGAACGATGCCGTCGCGCCGATGACGTACAGCGACGGCGCATCAATGGCGAGTATCGAGCCGAACAGCACATGCAACAGATCGACGCTGGAGCCGCGCAGCGAAACCAGTGTGACGCCAAGCGCCAGCGAACCCAGATAGAAGCCGGCGAAGCTGGCGTCCTCCTTCAATTCGGTATGGCGGCTGACCGCGCCGGACAGCATGGCGACCGCCAGACCGGCGATAAAACCGCCGATGCCCATCGCCACCAGCGACATGCCGGAAATCAGGTAGCCGATCGCGACGCCAGGCAGCACCGCGTGCGATAGCGCATCCCCCACCAGGCTCATGCGGCGCAGCAACAGAAAACATCCCAATGGCGCGGCGCTTAAGGTCAGCGCCAGGCAACCGACCAGCGCCCGGCGCATAAAACCGAAATCGTTGAACGGATCAGCCAACAGGTGAAACAGCATCATTGCACCACCCTCAACGGCACGGGCATCGGCGATGACGACGGCGGCAAGATCTGATGGCAATCCCCCCACTGATGTCCTTCCGGCGTGAGCTTCAGTACCCGTGGGAAGTGATGTTCCACCTGCGTCATGTCGTGCAGCACCGCCAGAATGGTGCGCCCCTGAGCGTGAAGTTGTTCGATGAGCGTCAATAGCGCGCGGGTGGTCTGGGCGTCGATGCCGGTAAAGGGTTCGTCCAGCAGGATGACGGGGGATTGCATCACCAGCAGACGCGCGAACAGAACGCGCTGCAATTGTCCGCCGGACAGGGTGCCGATCGAGGCGTGGACGGCATCCGCCATGCCGACGTTCTCCAGCGCTTGCCGCGCCTTTTGTCGCCACTGGCCGCTGATGCGCCCGAAGAGGCCGCAATGCGGCAGGCTGCCCATCAGCACCAGGTCGCCGACGTTGAGCGGAAACTGACGATCGAACTCGGTCAATTGCGGCAGGTAGCCCAACTGGCGGCGAACGTCGGGCGCCATGCAGAAGTGTCCCGCCAGCGGCGGCAACAGGCCGGCCAGTGTTTTCAGCAGGGTGGATTTTCCTGTGCCGTTGGCGCCGATGATGGCGGTCAGCGAACCCGGCTCAAAGCAGCCGTCGATCGTACCCAGCGCCGACTGGCCCTGATAACCGAATGAGAGCGAATGCAACGCGATCATGCCAGCGCCGCCGCCCATACGATCAGGAACCATAACAACGCCAGCAGCGCGCCGATGAATAGCATGCGCCCCGGCGCAGAAAATGCATAAAGACTGAGCACGTCATTCTCCTTTTTGAATTGTTATAATATAACATAACATATTCTTGCCACCGGGGGAGAGGTAAAAAAATATTGCTGAATGGTTAAGACTGCTGATGGGTGATCAGGGCAGGTGGATGCCTGATTTTAGAATTTCTATTTGTATTTCAATTTGTTATATAATGTTAAACAGGGTGGGGAAGATACCGACAGTGAAAGATGCACATATTTTGTAGCATTTACCGGTTGAGTTTTCCGGAGGCGGGGAGGAACCTGCGCTGTGTCTTTTTTTATACAACGCATGGAATCGATAATGAAAATTACTATTAAATATCAACTGGCTGCCGTGGTTTTGGCGGCGTTGGTCGGGAGCAGCGCCGTACTGGCGCAGGATAAGATCCAATTGACCTACGCCGGCTCGATGGGGGTGGTGATGGACAAGGCGCTGGGCCCGACCTTCGCCCACAAGGAGAATCTGACGTATCAGGGGCAAGGGCAAGGGGCGTATGGGATGGCGCGTCTGCTGGCCAGCAAAAAAGTGGTGGCGGATGTGTTCGTTTCCATCACGCCGGGGCCGATGCAGATCCTGAAGGATGCCGGGTTGATTGATGACGCGGTGCCGGTCGCCAGTACCCGCATGGTGATCGCCTATAACCCGAAAAGCCCATTCGCCGCCAAATTGGCCGCCTCCGATGCGGCAAAAGACAGTAACTGGCTGACGGTGTTGCAGGACAAATCGCTGAAGTTCGGCCGTACCGACCCGTATAACGACCCACAGGGGCAGAACATTATCTTTACCCTGCTGTTGGCGGAAAAATACTACCACCAGCCGGATGCAGCGAAAAAAGTGTTGGGCGAGGTGCAGAACCCGGCGCAGGTATTTATGGAAGGCGGCCTGTTGACCCGTCTGGAATCCGGCCAGATCGACGCCACGTCCGGCTATGAAAGCGCGGTACGCTCCGCCAAATTGCCGTATGTCACGCTGCCGGACGAAATCAACCTCAGCAACCCCACCATGTCGACGCAGTGGTACGACACCGTCAGTTTTACCATCAAGGACAGCGCCGGTAAGGATCAGGTGTTGCACACCCAGCCGTTGGTGTTCTACGCGGCGGTGCTGAAGAACGCGCCCAATGCGAAAGAGGGGCGCAAGTTCATCGACTTCATGCTGAGTCAGGAAGGCCGGGGGCTGTTCAGCCAGAACGGCTATGACGTGCCGAAAGGCAGCGCGCTCTACGCCGGGAAATAATTCCCCGTATGGCGCGTTGGTTGATGCTGCCGGCGCTGCTGTTGCTGGCGGTACCGTTCGTTACCTTGTTGGGGATTACGCCGTGGCGGCACTTCCGGCTGGCCTGGGGGGATGACGGGGCGATTGCCGTTTCCGTCGGCCTCGGGCTGGTGGCGATCCTGCTGGTGGTGGCGCTGGGGTTGCCGACCGCGCTGTGGTTGTCGCGGGCGCAGGGGCGGCGCCGCTGGCTGGTGGAATTGCTGGTGACGATCCCGTTGCTGACGCCGCCGCTGGCGATGGGGATCGTACTGGTATCCAGTTACGGGCCGTACAGCCCTCTCGGCAGTTTGCTATCCCGCGCCGGGGTGGCGCTGGTGAATAACCCGGCGGCGTTCGTGGTGGCGCAGGTATACGGCGCGCTGCCCTATTTTATTACCTCCGCCCGTTCCGCATTCGCCGGTATCCCGCTGACAGTGGATGAGGCCGGGCGCATTCTCGGCGCCACGGCCTGGCAACGGCTGATCCACTTGACGCTGCCGTTGGCCGCGCCGGGACTGGCGGCGGCGGTCGCCATCGCCTGGGTGCGGGCGGTGGGGGAATTCGGCATCGTGATGATTTTTGCCTATTTCCCTCAGGGGATCCCGGTGAAGCTGTACGTCAATCTGCAAAATGACGGCGTGGATGCGGTCTATGCGCTGGTGTGGCTGTTACTGGCGATCGCGCTGCCGTTGCCGTTGTTGTGCTTCGGCTGGGCGGCGAAGAAAAATGCCCACGGCGATGCCTGAAACGGACGGGCTTCAGTACGACTGCATCTGGGGATAAAGCGCGTAGCGATGGTGAGCAATCAAGCGCGCGCCATCCAGCGCGTCGCCGGACGGGGGCGACAACGTTTGCTGCCATTCCGGCGTTAGCCAGGGGCGGATATGCAGGCCGATGCTGCCCATCAGCGACAGCCGCGGCAACCCGTGGCGCGCCACGGCGGCCAGCAGCAATTCGACGTCGCGGGCCGTGCGCTCCAGCAGTTGGCGGGCGACGGCGTCGCCCTGACGGGCGCAGTCGAACACGATTGGCGCAAAACGGGCATATTCTCCCGGTCTGGCATTGGCCAGCCAGCGTTGTTGTGCGTCGGCTTCATTCTCGAACGGCAAGGTCAGCGATTGGCTGAGCGGAGAGGATGGCAACCAACCCTGATGAACGCCCCAGGCGTGTTGCAGCGCCGCCAGCCCAAGCCGTGCGCCGCTGCCCTGATCGGAAATGGGGAATTCGTGGCCGCCGTAGGCGGTGATGGTGCGCTGATGCCAGGCCAGCCCGCAGGAGCCGGTGCCGGCGATCACCACCCCGGCATCGTCCCCCTGATTGACCGCCAGACAGGCGCCGAGCGCATCCGTGTTCAGCACCTGCGCAGCGTAAGGGTGCGGCAGCGCCAGAAAAGCGTGATGGGCGCGCGGGTGCTCCGCGCCGGCCAGCGCCAGCCCGACATGCAGACGCGCGCAGTCCTGTTCCGACAGCCCGCTGTGTTTTAGCGCCAGCAGGATAGCGTCGTCAACGGCCTGACGCACGCCGTCGACACCCAGCAGCAGGTTGGCGCGCCCGCCGTTGCCGTGGCCCATGGGCGAGCCGTCGGCGCGGTAGATGCGCGCCCGGCAGCCGGTACCGCCGCCGTCCACGCCGGCGTACAGTTTTTCCGTCATGCGTGAGCCTCCCGGTTCAGATAGGGCAGGCAGGCTTGCGCCAGCGCGCCGCTGAGGCCGACTCTGGATGCCAGCGATGCGGGGACGGCCTGCGCCAGCGCCGCCAGTTCGTCGGCGCAGCGCATCAGCAGGGCGATGGCCAACGGATCCTGCGGTTGCGCCAGTACATCGGCGCTTAGCGCCGCATAGTCTGACGCCTGTGCCTGCTTCGACCAGTCCACCACCTGTTCGATGCTGCCGTCGAAACGGGCGAACAGCGCGTTGCCGAGCGGTGTCAGCGATTTAATGCCTTCCACCGCCTGCAACATTTCCTGCACGCTCCACAACCCAAGCCGCGACAGGCTGGCCGGATCACCAATCGGGAACAGGCTGCCGCCCAGGCGTTGCAGTCGCCCTTGCTGCCAGCACAGCAACCGGGTATAGCACCCGGTCACGATGACGGCGTGCGCCTGCTCCGGCCATAACTGCTGGCAGATGTCGCTTTCCTTACGGCGATCGCAAGGCGTATCGCCGTCGATTGGAACGGGCGTAAACAGGTAGTTCATGGTTATGACTTTTTCTGCTGCTGCTGACGGTTGGCGGCAATCGTCTCGTTCAGGCGTTTGACGTCGTTTTCGGTTAGGCGCAGGTACTCGTCGAACGACACTTGATTGTTCAGGTATTGGGTAAAGCGGGTCAGGATAATCGGGTACAGCTCGTTGCCGCCCAGACTTTCCATTTTCTCCCAGTCGAAGACGTAGGCCGGAATCTTGGCGATTTCGGTGCGAGCGGTGTTCAACCCATCGATAACGTGTTGATCTTTGGTCTGATAGTTCAGGTTGGGGATGTCGGCACCGACGATGATATTAAAGTGTTCGGCGATTTCACGTTGGATGGCATCGCTGCCCAGCCATTCCATGAATTCGGCCACTTCTTTCGGGTGTTTGCTGGTCTTGAACGGCATGATGAAGGTGGCGCCGCCCATGGAAATGCATTTTTCCTTGCAAGGCGCCGGCAGCATCTTCCAGTCGAAGCCGTTACCGATCTGTTTGCTGAACTGGTTCAACTGCCAGTTGCCGGAGAAGTAGGTGACGATGTTGCCGTTGACGAAGTCGTCCGCCATGCTCTTGTACTGCCCACCGCCGGCGGCGCCCCACATCTCACGCGGGAAAATGCCTTCATCCGACCAACGTTTCAGATCCTTGATCCAGGCTTGCGCGGCGGCGTCCGGGAAGGTGATTTTGCCGTCTTTTTCATAGCGAGTGCCGTAGGAATAAGCCGGGCCGGAGAAACGAAAACCGCTGCGGTCGATGGTGAACGGGATCGCGACGCCGGTTTTCTCCGCCACTTGCTTCGAGGCCGCCATCAGCTGTTCCATGGTATAGCCCGCCTGCGGCACCGGTACGCCGGCCTGCTGGAACAGTGTGATATTGATAAACGGCAGGTCGGCAGTCCAGGACGCGACGAACCCCGGCAGCGCGTTGTCTTTGTGTACCCCTTTCACCCGCATGATTTTCTCAATGCTGGCGCCATAGCGTTTTTCAAAGCTGGCCGGGTCAGACAAATAGGGACGTAAATCCAGTGTGTAGGAGAGCAACCCCATTTGAGTGGTTTTGGCGATATCCGGCCCCAGCCCGGCGGCTAATTGCATCGGCAACTGGGTTTGCAGCGCGTTGTAGCCGGTGCTGACGAAATTCACGTCGATATGATCGTTATTTTGCGAGAACGATTTCACTTTCTGTTCCATGAAATGAACCAGTTCCGGATCGTCGTCGCTATATAAGAAAGTGATCTGTGTTTTTGCCGCCATGACACTGCTGCTGGCAAGGGCGCCCAGCATGATGAATGAAGAAAACAGAGCGTGCTTATAACGGTTCATAGGAATCTTCCATTTCATTTTCATTATGAGTGGTGCCATTTCTGGATATTTCGCCCGGCATATTATGCATTAATGCAAATTTGCATTGATACGGTTATTCAGCAATGGATGATGAACAAAAATGGCCGTCGTTTTTGTGAGGCACTTTAAATATATTTCAGCGAATCCCGGAGTCAACGCCTTTGTGTGATAAGAATCTCATATTGTTGATGCGAAAATTTACTCTATGATGCAAATAATAGATGTTAAGTGGAAATTATTTCTTTAATGCAAAATTTGCATCAATGTATCAAGGACTTCGGCGGCGACGCGATAAAATTGCATTGCGCCAGATATAACAGCGTAGCGCGATGAGTGCGTCGGTTAATTCTGTCATCAGTTTATTTTATTGAATTAATTCATTCGTCTTCGTGGTAACAAGGATTACCTATGAATATCGGTTGGGTGTTAAAACCAAATAACGTTATTAATCGCTTTATGATTACCCGGCTGGAAGAAAAATATTATCCCGCCGAGCCGGATACCTTGCCGGATAACGTCAATTATCAATTCATCAATGGGTTCGTTGATGTGGGGGATTTGCCTTGTCGGGTGCGTTTCTGGCGGGAAACCGCGCCGCGCGACGTGGCCTTGCCGGAGACATTGCAGTTTGACGCATTGTGGAGCGGCGGCGATGAGAGCCAAAGCGTTAGCTTCAGCGATTTTTGGCCTTGTCCGACGCATGTGCAGCGTTATGCCCGCTGTTTCGTGCATAGCGATAGTTTGCAACAGGCGCCATTCCGGCTGACCACCTGCGGCGGTGTCACCGTCTGGCTGAATGGCGGCCGGGTGGCGCGTTTTACGCCGTTCAGCCGTAATCGGGAGCAGTCCTGTGAGCTGACGCTGCCGCTGCAACGGGGGCTCAATACGCTGGTGGTGCATGCGGAAGAGCTGTGCGAGCGTGACACCGATTTTCTGTTCAGCCTTCGTTAT
Organism: Musicola paradisiaca NCPPB 2511; assembly: GCF_000400505.1. Taxonomy (NCBI): domain Bacteria; kingdom Pseudomonadati; phylum Pseudomonadota; class Gammaproteobacteria; order Enterobacterales; family Pectobacteriaceae; genus Musicola; species Musicola paradisiaca. The sequence goes on from NZ_CM001857.1 coordinate 791,850, forward strand.
CTGGGCGAGACGCCGCTCCGCTGGCAACTGACGCCGGATGAGGCCGCCAACGCACGCTGGGTGGCGCTGGAGCGCTGGATGAGCAGCCTGGCGCTGGTGGACAATTTGACGCTGGATCCCTCGCTGACGCTGAAAAGTACGATGCCGCTACTGGCGGCGGTCGAGATGTCGCACCGATTGATCTGTAACGTCAATGAATCAGTGCCGCCGTGGCGGCAGCGGATTACGCTGACGGCGGGCAATCAAGGTTGGCGGGTGGATCTGCCGCCGTCGTTGGTCGGTTATTACGATCTGGCGTGCAGCGCGGTGTGCGACGGCATTACGTTAAACCGCGTCATCAGCTTCGGCCGTCTGCCCCGGCAAACCTTGCCGCCGCTGCCCGCGCTGGCGGCGCGACGCGACTATCTGCTGCGCCATGCCGCCCGCCACGGTTTCGAACGTATCGGTCGGGTATTGGCGATTTTTGCTACCGGCGAGGGAGAAGAGGCGCTTGCGCCGATCCTCAATCAGGCGTTGCACAAAATCAGCCGCCGTGAAGACTGCGCCGATTTTCAACTGGTGCCGCTGATCTGGCTGTGGCAGCGCTATCAGGGGCAGCGTCTGTCGCCGCCTGTCTGGCGGCGCGTGCGCAGCGCGATCCTCGGTTTTCGCTATTGGATCGACGAACCGGGCAACGACGCCATGTGGTTCTGGAGCGAAAACCATTGTCTGTGTTTCCATGTGGCCCAGTATCTGGCCGGGCAAAACTTCCCGGATGACGCCTTTGTTGGCAGCGGTCGCCGTGGTCGGGAGCAGCAAGCCATTGCCCGCCAGCGGTTGGATCGCTGGTTTGACGCCATTCTGGAACATGGCCTGGTGGAGTGGAATTCCGCCGCGTATTACCCGATCGATCTGATTGGTCTGGCGGCGCTGGCGGAGCTGGCGAGCGAGGCCGATCTGCGCGAACGTGCCCGCACCGTGATGGATCGCATTTTCCTGATGACCGCCTGGGTACACCAGAGCGGCGTGGCGGTCGGTACCATGGGGCGCGCCTACGACAAGGAGTTGCGCTCCGGCATGTTGACCGAGCTGTCCGGCCTGTGCGCGCTGATGTGGGGCGAAGGTTGGCTGATCCCACACTGCGCGGCGCTGCCGATGCTGTGTCTGAGCCAGTATCAGCCGCCGGCGGAAACCGCCGATATCGCCCACTGGCGCGCGCCGCAGGGCGAGGAAGCGCGCTGGGTGCAAGGGCTGGGGCGCAGTGCGCGCATCATCGCCTGGAAACAGCCGGATGTCGCGTTTTCCTCCGTTTTCGACCATCACCCCGGCCAGCCGGGGCACCAGCAGCACCTGCTGGATATTCGGCTGGGCAGCCATTACGCCGCCCGGCTGTGGGTCAACCATCCGGGCGAAGACCGCCCGGACGGCGTACACCGTCCTTCCTATTGGGCCGGCAATGGCCGCCTGCCGCATGTGATGCAGCACCGCAATCGCGCCTGGATGATTTTTGATTTGCAGGACGATCCTCGTCGTTGGACACATCTTTATCTGCCGCGCACCGCGTTGGATGAGGTAGTGGTGGACGGCGGCTGGTGCTTTGTGCGCGGCGGCAACGGTTATGCGGCGTTGCATAACCCGGCGGGATTGCAGTCCGTTACGCCGCAAGGCGGGCAACCAAACAGCGAATTACGCGCCGACGGCGCGCGTAATGTCTGGTTCATCGCGGTGGACAGCGGTGACGGCGCGGCCGGTTTCCCGGCGTTTATGGCGCGCTGGCATGATCGCCGGGCGGAAACCGAGCCCGACGGCGCGGTGCAATTCGATGATCCGGATTATGGGCTGATGGCTTGGCGTCCTGAGCAGGGTTTCTCTATTCATCAACAGCCTTTTGTGTTTCCCGATGAGATATCGGTGATCCCCAGACGTAGCGAGGAGAGCAGGTAACATGACAGTACAACTCAGCAGGCAGCAGACCGACGCCTTACTGGATAAGGTCGCGCTGGCGTTCTGCCGACTGAAGGCCATCGACAGCGTCACGACGGACGCATCGCAGAGCGATGGCTTGACTATCCAGTTTGAAGAGTGGGATTGGGAAGTCGGCGTCGGACTGTACGGTTTCTGGAAACTGGCGCGGCTGCGTCAAGACGACGCCATGCTGGCGGCGCTGGAACAGTGGTACGAACAGAAACTGCAGGCAGGGCTGCCGCCGCGGCAGATCAATTCCACCGCGCCGATGTTGGTGCTGGCGCTGTTGTGTCGCGATAACCCGCGTCCACACTGGCTGGCGGCGGTGACGGAATGGGCGGACTGGCTGCTGACGTCGCTGCCGAAGACCGAGGACGGCGGCTTTCAGCATACGGTGAAGGAGCGCCCCAACACCGGGCAACTGTGGGACGACACGCTGTTCATGGCCGGGCTGTTTCTGGTGGTGGCCGCCGGCGTACTCAAACGCCGCGATTTGCAGGACGAGGCGGAGTACCAGGTGCTGACCCATGCCCGCTATCTGGCGGATGCCGCCACCGGGCTGTGGTATCACGGCTGGACGTTTATCGGCCGTCATCATTATGCCGGGGCGTTCTGGGGGCGCGGCAACGCCTGGATTACGCTGGTGTTGCCGGAGATGTGCGGCCTGGCGGATATGCTGTTATCGACGCCGGTGCGCCGCACGCTGGAGGCGATTCTGGAACAGCAGACCCGCACGCTGGCGCGTTGTCAGCACGCATCCGGGTTGTGGCATACGCTGCTTAACGACCCGGATTCTCCGCTGGAAACCTCCGCCAGCGCGGGTTTCGTCGCCGGTATTCTGACCGCGCGCCAGATGGGCATGCTGAACGATTTTCCGCAGGACGTATTGGAGAAAGGCCTGGCGGCGGTGGTGGCGCAGATTGACGAGCAGGGTGTCGTGCAAGGCGTGTCGGACGGCACGGCGATGGGGCACGACCTGCAGTTTTACCATGACATTCCCAATGTCGCCGTGCCATACGGCCAGGCTTTGGCGATGCTGATGCTGCTGGCGCAGCGACATTCTGTTTGAGGTAGCGGGTAATGGCGACACTGGAACTGAACAACGTCCATAAAAATTATGGGGCGGTGAACATTATTAAAGGCGTGGATCTGGCGGTCCGCGATGGGGAATTCATGGTGTTTGTCGGCCCTTCGGGCTGCGGTAAATCCACCTTGCTGCGGATGATTGCCGGCCTGGAGGATATCTCGGCGGGCGACATGCTGATGAATGGGCAACGGGTCAACGAACTGACGCCGGCGGAGCGTAAAATCGCTATGGTGTTCCAGTCTTACGCGCTGTATCCGCACCTGTCGGTACGTAAGAATCTGGCGTTTGGCCTGGAGAACCTGCATTTTCCCAAAGACGAAATCGAACGCCGGATCGCCGAAGCGGCGCGCATGTTGGGGCTGGAGCCCTATCTGGATCGTAAACCGCGGGCGTTGTCCGGCGGCCAGCAGCAGCGTGTCGCCATCGGCCGCGCCATCGTGCGCGATCCGGATATCTTTCTGTTCGACGAACCCTTGTCCAACCTTGACGCCAAGTTACGGGTGCAGACCCGCGGTGAATTGACCCGTCTGCACCAGAAGTTGCGCACCACCATGATCTACGTCACCCACGATCAGGTGGAGGCGATGACCATGGCCCAGCGTATCGTGGTGCTCAATGCCGGGCGCATCGAGCAGGTAGGTACGCCGCTGGAATTGTTCAATCGGCCGAAGAACCGGTTTGTCGCCGGGTTTATCGGTTCGCCGCGTATGAATATGTTCCGCGTCAGCATCAGCACTGCGTCGGCGCAAGAGGTCGTGGTACGTTGCCCGTCCGGCAATGCGTTGCACTTGCCGTTTCGCGGCGAAGAGGGACGGGAGGCGGATCTGGGGATTCGTCCCTCTCACTGTGAACTGGTGGCGGAGGGCGAAGGGTTGGCGATGTGTATCGACCGCTGTGAAATGATGGGGCATGAAACCTTTATCTATGGCCGTTGCGCCGGGATTGACGACGAGCTGATCGTGCATTTATCGGGGCACCGTGAGTTCAGCGCCGGCGAACAGGTGTTTGTGCGGTTCCCGGCAGCGTTTTGTCATCTGTTTGATGCCGACAGCGGTGAAGCCTTGCCGCGCCTGTCTGACCACTGAGTTTGCGACGGAGCTCTGCCATGACGAGAAAACCTCTGATCAACGCCGGTTCGTCGTTGATGGAAACCCTAGTGACCCCGGTGGAGAAGTCGGTCAACCTGCTGCAGAAAGTGGGCGGCCGCCGGGTGATGCCGTGGTTTTTTATTGCGCCGAATATGCTGCTATTTGCGGTGTTCGTGTTTATTCCGATTCTGCTGGCGATGTGCTACGCCTTTACCGGCGGCACCAATATTCTGCTGTGGGATCGGCCCTATGTCGGCCTGCAAAACTTCGCCACCCTGCTGCGCTGCGATAATTATGCCGTTCCTGCCAGTTGCGAACAGGATCTGTTTTGGACTGGCGTTTATAACACGGTTTCGTTCAGCGTCTTTAATGTGACGTTCACGCTTGGCGTCGCGTTGGTGACGGCGCTGATCCTCAACCGCAAGATCATCGCCCGCGGTTTTTTCCGCGCCATCTTCTTCTACCCGGTGTTGCTTTCGCCGGTGGTGGTCGGGCTGGTGTGGCAGTGGTTTCTCAACCGTAACGGTTTGCTGAATCTGGCGCTGTCGTCGCTGGGCGGGCAGCCGATCACTTTTTTGCTGGAGCCGTCGCTGGCGCGTTTCTGGGTGGTGTTTGTGTCGGTATGGTTTCACGTCGGCTTTTATACCCTGATCCTGCTGGCCGGGTTGCAAGCCATTCCGCGTGATATCTATGAAGCGGCCGCAGTGGATGGCACCTCGCGCTGGCGCTGTTTTTACCAGCTGACGCTGCCGCTGTTGGCGCCGAATATCCTGGTGGTGGTGATTCTGCTGACCATCCAAAGCGTGCAAATTTTTGATGAGGCCTGGGTGTTGACCAACGGCGGCGGGCCGGGCACCGCCAACAATTTTATCGTGCAGTACATCTACCAGACGGCGTTTTTCGTCCAATGCGTCGTTGTATGGGCTGGCCTCGGCGGCGTCGATGCTGATGGGCGGCGTATTGATGCTGCTGACGGCGTTGCAGTTCCTGCTGACCCGCCGTCTGGAAGGGAAAAAATAACCGGAGCCCGCATGATGAAGATCATCACTTTTCTTACCCGCACCCGTTATCCGGGGCGGATCCATATCACCGATATTCTGAGCTGGGTGTGGCTGGTGGTCGGAACGTTGCTGGTGCTGATCCCGGTGATGTGGGCGGCGATGTCGTCTTTGAAGACGCCTGCGGAGATCAACCGTTTTCCGCCCAGTTTCCTGCCGCAGGCCGCCAGTACCGTCACGCTGCCGGACTACCCGAAGCCGCTGGAGTTGTGGCAGATGAAGCAGGAAGACGGCAGCGATAAAACGCTGGCGATGGTGCGGCGTATCGGCCTGATGGCGCAAATGGTGGATCCGAACGCGCCGCAGGAGGTTATCCGCGTACCGGTGAAGAACCTGTCGGCGATAAAATCGCTGCATCTGGAAACCGACAACTACACCACGCCGATGTCGAAGTTTCATTTCGCCACCTACCTGAAAAACACCGTGTTCGTCACGGTGGTGGCGACGCTGCTGACGCTGTTGCTCAGTTCGATGGCGGCCTTTGCGCTGGCTAAATATGAGTTTCGCGGACGCGGTACGGTGCTGACGCTGTTTCTGTCTACCATGATGATCCCGCTGTCGGTGGTGATGGTGCCCACGTTTCTGGTGGTGATCGGTCTGCATATGGGGGACAACCTGTGGGGAGTGATCATTCCCACTGTGGCGACGCCCACGGGCGTATTTTTGCTGCGGCAATACATGCTGACTATCCCCGATGAGTTGATCGAGGCCGCGCGCATCGACGCCGCCAGCGAGTTTCGCATTTACTGGAAAATCATCCTGCCGCTCACCGCGCCGGCGTTGGCGGTGCTGGCGATTTTCTCGGTGATCTGGCGCTGGAATGATTTTCTGTGGCCGCTGATTGTGCTTTCCAGCCAGGATAATTTCACGCTGCAGATCGGCCTGAATGCATTTCAGGGGCAGTTCTCGGTGCAGTGGCATTACATCCTGGCCATGACCATGCTGTCGCTGTTGCCGGTGACGGCGGTATTCGTGTTCCTGCAGAAATACATCACCACCGGCATCGCTAATACAGGAATGAAATGATGGCTACGCTTAAGGACATCGCTGAACGCGCGGGGGTTTCAATCAGTACGGTATCGCGGGCGCTGAATGGCAGTGCGCCTATTAGCGCCAGAGTGCGTCAGCAGATCATGGCGATCGCTACCGAGCAGGGCTACCCGTTGCACAAGATGGATCGATCCGGCCCGGCGCCGGAGCCGCTGCGGCATGTGATTCTGGCGACGCCACGCAATCTGATGCTGGAGAGTGAGTACAATCTGGTGTCGCTGACGCTGATCAATCGCCTGAAAACCCTGTGCCAACAACGCAATATCCAACTCAGCCCGTTTGTGGGGGAGCACGATACCATCAATGAGCAGCAACTGTTGCAGACGCTGCAAGGCGGGCGGGAAAGCGGCATCCTGATCGTTAACGACGACCATCCCACGTTGCTGAACGTCGTGGCGGAAAGCGGCGTGCCTGCGGTGCTGATTAACGGTGAGGATCCGGAAATGCGCTTAAACAGCGTGATGCCTGCCAACTGTTATTCGGCGGCGCTGGCGACCCGTTACCTGATCGCGCAGGGGCACCGTCGAATTCTGCATTTAACCTGGCGTTCCCGTCTGACCATCCGTGAGCGGGAGCGCGGTTATCGCGATGCGCTGCAACAGGCGGGGATTGATGTCGATGAGGCGCTGATTCTGACGTTGCCGGATTTCCATCCCCGCACCGCGCGGGATGCGCTGCTGGAATGGCTGGCGCGTTATCCGGATCGTCAGGGCGTCAGCGCGATTTTCTGCGCGGCGGATAATCAGGCGCTGGGCGTGGTGGACGCGTTGTCTCGCCACAAGCTGCGCGTACCGGAGGATATCTCGGTGATGGGCATGGACGACATTCTGCCGCTCGATATGTTGCCGTTGTCGCTGACTACGGTGCACCTGCCGTTTGAGGAGATGGCGCGGGCCTCGTTACAACTGTTGACTCAACAAATGACGCCCACCCAGTCGCTCGGTATCACCCAGCGTATTGAACTGGCCGGCAGGCTGGTGGTGAGGGGATCGGTGAAAATGGCGTAGTGTATTTTTTTCGTTACTCCTTTCTTTTTACGAGGGCGTGTTACTGCGGCAATGCGCCCTCAATTCATTAACGCCGTCGCGCGTATTTTCCCGTTAATTCATCCGCGTATTATTCCTGTATCCATACCATCATCGGTAAATAAACCGGCAGAAGGCCGGCCCATTGTAACCGTGGAGTGATGAGCTATGGTCGATATTAAAAAGGAACTGGATACTTCGCTGAATGGTAAACGCATTTATATTCAGGTTATCGAGGGTGGCGGAACCGGCAATGAAGCCGCTGCATTTAGAATGGGGCGTTATCTGGAAAGTGTTTTTACAAATGTAGAGGTTCGTTATCTGATTGGTTTATTACCAGAGTCTTTGGCGCTAAATACGATTAAGAACAAAGAAGAACTGAAAGGAATTGTACTGGATGTTAATAAAACTACACTGGTGAAATTGAAAGCGCTCGGTGTGGATGAGGGTAAGGTGATAAAAAAATTGGGCGATCTTTCCAGTAATCGAGATTTTATTGTCTCCTGTTCAGCAGACGGCAATGAAAATAGTGCCATTACTGTCGAAAAGTTTCTGGAGAAAATAAAAGGTGCTTCCCTGGAGCAAGGGAAATATCTTGGTTTTATCAATCTGGAGCCTTTTGCCTGGCATAGCGAGTGCCGGTTTATTCGGTTCGCCGGCAAAACGTATTCACTTAATCTGCCCAAACTGGCGGATTACCCCGATCTGACAATATCAACGTCAACGGGTAGTTCGGCGGTCGGTTCATCCATTCTTTCCCTGCTTGGTAAATTAGATAAGCAAGTATGCGATGTCATGCTGATATATGGGTTGCACGCGTTATATGACTCGGAAGATGGCAGCGACATTGTGGACGAAGCCCACTGTTTTTGGATTGCACGGGCCTTTGCGGCATTGGCGCTTGGTGTTGCAGATTATGCAGTAAAGAGTAAAAAACATGCCGTTCTGCTCGCGCTGCACCCCAAAAATCAGTTTGATGAAAAATATATCGGCGTGACAGGGCGTAAGATCGTGATTTACGTCAGCAGAGGAAGACAGCCTGCGATAGATACCTCTCCTGGGACGATTCACTGTATTCCGATGAATTGCGTGTCAATGAGTGAGTTGGTGACGGAGATTATTAAAGCCAAAGCGCCTCAGTTGATCGTTTTGCGCAAAACGGATGATGTGAGCGTTACACCTGATGAATTCAGCCGACTGTTGGATATGACGACGTTGCCGACAGTGTCCGAAGGCGCCAATACTATCGGCCAGTTGTATGGTAAAGGGAAAACCTTTTTCACGATTGGGGCCGTGGAGCAGCAAGTCGTCAATATTAAGACTGAAATCGATGCCAGCAATAAATGGTACAATCTGGTTAATGAAAGCGTGGGTGTCGAAATTATTAAACAAGCTGAAATAACCTATTCGAGCGATGTTGTACTTAATGAACTGATCAATATCAAAAAAACATTTCTGTTTGCAGGGCGTTCTATTGCGGAATTATCCTATGAGTGTTGTGATAAAAAGGGAGAGTATAGCGCTAGCATGATTAATGCTGCCCAGATTATTACTAATTATCTCGGTTCTGATGAATGGATGCAATATGTTAAGGTCGTGGGTAAATTTAAAAAATCTTACCCTGACTATATCAGTAATCAGGTGTTGATGTCGTTTTGGCTATTATGCAGAGCGAGTAGTCAACAGGGTATTCTGAAAAAACTCTAAGTATTTTTATATCTGTATGGAGAGTGTCGCTCTGATAATTCATTGTCTGTGCTGAGACTATTTATTACGGTTTCATACTCTTCAGAATAGTCGTAACAACAAATGTGAAGAGGTTAATGATGTCAGTAAAAAATATATCGATTGGTATGGTGCTGTTTGTATTCTCGTCGATGACGTTGGCTGCCGGGCCAACGCCACAACAATGCCAGCAGGCGTTCAGGCTGGGTGGAAATACGGATGTCAACTTCAAGGATGTCACGCCCAATAACTGGAATAGTCAGTATTTGCCTGCCATTTGGGTGGATAACGGTGGCCATTTTCTATCGCGGATAAAAGAAAGCGCGCGCGGCGGGGCGGCGGGGATTTATACGCCGAGCGATTTAGAGAGTTTTGTTCGTTCCGGTAGCGTCATTAAAGGAGGGCAGACCGATCGCTGGATGATTAATAAGATCGAAGTAAAAAGCTATAGCGTTATTTTCGATATCAACCCGTCGAGCAAAAAAATGCGAGCTGGTGACGTTTTTGATCGCCGATAATAAGTAGTCGTTCCGCTATGCCATATCAGTTTGTTCCGGCAGGTCGTTACATTATGACGGCCTGCTGTTTTATAACGCGCGGCAATGCGAAATATCGGCCGAATAAAGATACGGTAAGTCGACCGCTCGGCCTATAATTATCCATCGGTATTTTCCTCTGTTGCTGCCTGAATCGAGAGGCACGACGGTAATGACTGTAAAATAGCGGGATAATCTATGGATCGTTATA